>NZ_VIVK01000001.1:5144321-5488642 GCF_007828865.1 Kribbella amoyensis | reverse complement strand
GGCGTCGGCCGAGGAGCTTGCTGCGGCTGAGTTGGTGCGGCTGGCGAAGGAGCAAGGGCTGTCGCTGACGGGCCCGGACGGGTTGTTGAAGCAGCTGAACAAGGCGGTGCTGGAGACCGCGTTGAACGAGGAGCTGACCGAGCATCTGGGTCATGAGAAGCACGGCGAGCCGGTGGCGGGCAATGTCCGTAACGGCACCCGGTCCAAGACGGTGCTGACCGAGACGTCCGGCCAGGTCGAGCTGGAGGTGCCGCGGGACCGGGCCGGCACGTTCACTCCGCAGATCGTGAAGAAGCGGCAGCGCCGGTTGAACGGTGTCGACGAGGTGGTGCTGTCGCTGTATGCCAAGGGCTTGACCACGGGTGAGATTTCGGCGCATTTCGCCGAGATTTACGGTGCCTCGGTCAGCCGGGAGACCATCAGCCGGATCACTGACAAGGTGATCGAGGAGATGACCGAGTGGGCGAGTCGGCCGCTGGACGAGGTGTATGCGGCGGTGTTCATCGACGCGATCGTGGTCAAGGTCCGCGACGGGCAGGTCGCGAACCGGCCGTTCTATGCCGCGATCGGTGTCACGCTGGCCGGGGAGCGCGAGATCCTCGGGTTGTGGGCTGGGACTGCGGGCAGCGGTGAGGGCGCGAAGTTCTGGATGGCCGTGCTCACCGATCTGCGCAACCGGGGCCTGCGGGATGTGTTCTTCGTGGTCTGCGACGGGTTGAAGGGGCTGCCGGAGGTGGTGGCGAACGTGTGGCCGCCGGCGATCGTGCAGACCTGCATCATCCACCTGATCCGCAACACCTTCCGGCTCACCTCCCGCAAGTACTGGCCCGAGCTCAAAGGTGACCTGAAGCCGATCTACACCGCCGTCAACGCCACCGCCGCCCGCGCGGCGTTCGACGACCTGACCGAGAAGTGGGGGCAGCGCTACCCGGCGGTGATCCGGCTGTGGGATAACGCCTGGAACGAGTTCATCCCGTTCCTGGACTACGACGTCGAGATCCGCCGGGTGCTGTGCTCCACGAACGCGATCGAGTCCCTGAACGCCCGCTACCGGCGCGCGATCAAGGCCCGCGGCCACTTCCCGACCGAACAGGCCGCGCTGAAGTGTCTCTACCTCGTGACCCGGTCATTGGACCCCACCGGCACCGGCCGGGCACGATGGGCGATGCGGTGGAAACCAGCACTCAACGCGTTCGCGATCACCTTCGGCGACCGATTCCCGGCAGCCGAAACCTACTGATGAACACCGCCGGAAACACCGTTAGCGAGATAGACCCGCACATCGGCGACGGGCGGAGGCGCGGCAATGGCGTACGTGAAGGATCAGTGGACTCGGGGTGTGAAGCAGGCGGATGGGTCGACGGTGCGGGTCCGGAATGCCAGGTGGGGACATGGGAAGCGATGGCTGGCGGGATGGATCGATCCGGAGGGGCGGGAGCGGACCAAGGCTTTCACCACCAAGGCGCCGGCTGAGCGGCATGCGAATGCTATGGAGACGGACCGGGAGCGTGGGGAGTACATCGATCCGGAGGCTGGGAAGGTTCGGTTCGGGGTGGTTGCCGAGCGGTGGTTGGCGTCGCGGGTGGTGGATCCCGCGACGGCGATCAGGTACGAGTCGTCGCTTCGGTTGCATGTGGATCCGGTGTTCGGTCGGAGGCAACTGCGGACGATCAAGCCGTCGGAGATTGCTGCTTGGCTCGCTGACCTGGGGTTCGCGGTTCGGGCCGTCGACCGCGCGTGCGGCGTTCCTCGTCCTGCACGGAACGCTCGAACTCGCGGTGGATGACGAGGCGATCAAGCGCAATCCGGCCAAGGCGCGGGGGGTCAAGGTGCCGACGGAGAAGAGCGGAAGAACCGTCGTGTGGAGCGATGATGTGGTGCTGCGGATCGCCGAAGGCCACCCTCCCGAATACCGTCCGATCGCGTCGATCGGCGCGGCGTGCGGCCTGAGACAGGGCGAGCTCTTCGGGCTGGCAGGGGAGGATATCGACTTCGGCGAGATGGTCATCCAGGTACGTCGACAGGTGAAGAAGCTAGGCAGCGAGTTCGTGTTCGCGCTGCCGAAGAATGACACCGAGCGGACCGTTCCGATGTCCGATGGGACGGCCCTGATCCTCAAGGAACACATCGAGGCAACCAAGCCGCGTCCGTACACGTTGCCCTGGGAGAAGCTCGACGGCGATGCGCTGACGGTCCGCCTCTTGTTCCGCTGGACTGACGACAAGCACATCCGGGCTCGCACCTACGACGAGTTGGTCTGGAAGCCGGCGCTATCCCCACGCCGGCGTTATCCCGAAGCCGACGAAGGACGCGCGACACAGACGGCACTACGTCTCCAGCCGAGAGAACGGGATGCACGCGTTGCGCCACTACTACGCGAGCATCACGCTCGCAGACGGTGTCAATATCAAGGAGTTGGCTGCGTACCTGGGCCACGGAGATCCCGGTTTCACCCTGCGGCTCTACACCCACATGCTGCCCTCGTCGTACGAGCGGGCGCGGAAGGCTGTGGACTCCAGACTCTCTCGCCTGTTCTCTCTCAAATCTCACGTAGCAGTCACGGAGCAGGCCGCCGTACGCTCTCCCACTACCTCTTGGGAGCCGGACGACGGCCTGTACCCCGACCAGCCTCAAATCACCGTCTGACCTGCACAAACACCTACCTGATGCGCATGCCCGAGATCGCCCGAGCGATCACCAACCTCTGGATTTCGGAGGTGCCTTCGAAGATGGTGTAGATCTTGGCGTCCCGGTGCATTCGCTCTACTGGGTACTCGCGGGTGTAGCCGTTGCCGCCGAGGATTTGGATTGCTTCTTCCGTCACCTTGACCGCGACCTCGCCGGCCTTCAGCTTGGCCATGGAGCCTTCGCCGTTGCGGTAGTCGGGAGTTTCGCCTCGCATCAGGGCTGCTGACATGTTGGCGGCTCGCCAGACCAGGAGGCGGGCGGCTTCGATCTCCATCGCCATGTCGGCGAGTTTGAAGGCGATGCCCTGGTTGTCGATGATCGGGCGGCCGAACTGCTCGCGGCCCTTGGCGTACTCCAGGGCGAACTCGTACGCCGCGCGCGCGATGCCGACGGCCTGGGCTCCCACGATGTGACGGGTCATCTCGAACGTCGCCATCGAGGCGTTCCGGCTCGTCGTCCCTTCGCGGGCCTTCGCCAGTCGCGCGTCCAGCTTCTCCTTGCCACCAAGCACGTTCGCCGCCGGGATGCGGACGTTGTCGAAGAAGACGTCCGCGGTGTGCGACGCCCGCAGACCGTGCTTGCGCAGCTTCGTCCCCTGCTCCAGGCCGTGGACCTCCGAGCGAGGTACCACGAACGCGGCCTGACCCTTGGTCCCCAGCGACGGGTCGACGGTCGCCACCACCACGTGGATGTCGGCGATGCCGCCGTTGGTGGCCCACGCCTTCTGGCCGTTCAGCACCCACTCGTCAGACTTCTCGTCGTACGTCGCGCGCGTGCGGATCGCGGAGACATCAGACCCGGCGCCCGGCTCGGACGAGCAGAACGCGGCCACTCGTACGTCGTCCGGGGTGCCGTAGCAGCGGGGCAGCCACTGGCTCCACTGCTCGGGAGTTCCGTTAGAGAAGATGGCCGAGCTCGCCAGGCCGGTACCGACGAGCGACATGCCGATGCCGGCGTCACCCCAGAAGAGTTCCTCGTGGACCAGGGGCATCAGCAGGCCGGACGGGTCGACGAAGAGGTTCACGTTGGAGTCCAGGCCGTACAGCCCGATCTTGGCGGCCTCCTGGATCACCGGCCACGGGGTCTCCTCGCGCTCGTCCCACTCGGCGGCGGCCGGGCGGATCACGTCGGCGGCGAAGGAGTGGGCCCAGTCGCGGATCTCCACCTGGTCCTCGTTCAGGGCGAGCGAGAAGGTGCTCCAGCCCGGCTTGGACCGCTCGGCGCCGAGTTCGCCGGCCAGCGCCATCACATCGGCGGAGACCACAGGAGACGGCTTCGGGTCGGTCATGGTCATCAAGTCCTCCGGACCGGACGCAGGGGCAGACTGGGTACCACGGAACAGCGATGTTACCCACGAGTGTAACCGTCGTTTGCACCAGGGGGTACCGGTATGACTAAGATCGGTGCATGAGCTCCGCGCTGCTCGCGATCGGACGCCGCCGGACCACGGCGGAGCGTCGGCGCGACCGGGAGCGGGACATCATCCGGGCCACCCGCGAGCTGTTCGACGAGCGCGGCACGATCGACGCCCAGATCGACGACATCGCCAAACGGGTCGGGATCAACAAGGCGCTGATCTACCGCCACTTCGCCGGCAAGGAGGAACTGTTCGCGCTCACCCTCGTCGACTACCTGGGCGAGCTGGACGAGCGACTCCAGGCGGTCGACGCGCCCCGCAAGGCCCCGATGAACAGGTTGCGCGCGCTCAGTGAGGTGTTCGTCGACTTCTGCCTGGAGTACCCGGCCTTCACCGACTGCGCGATGAGCCTGCTCCGGCGGACCGGCGACGAGCTGTTCGGCGAGATCACCGAGCCGGTGATGACCAAGCTCGGCGCCGCGATGGCCCGGGCGCTGGCGCGGATCTCGGCGATCCTGCAGGCCGGCCAGCGGACCGGGGTCTTCGACGAGGTCGACACCGCGTACCTGGCCAACCACCTCTACACCCAGACGCTCGGTTCGCTGCACATGGCCCGGATGGGCCTGATCGTGTCCGGCGCACCCAGCGGCAGCACCCCCAGTACGGACGCCGGGCACCCGGTCGTCCACCATGCCGACGTCGCCACCGTCCGGGCGACCGCGATCACCGCCACCCTCGCGACCGCGGTCGGCCGGAAAGCGCTCACCCCCACCCGACGCTCCAGCAGCCGCAAGGCAGGAGAGAAACCGTGACCGAGATCCGCAAGGTGGCCGTTGTCGCCGGCAACCGAATTCCGTTCGCCCGGCAGGACAAGACGTACCGGCACGCCTCGAACTCCGATATGCTCACCGCCGCCGTCAACGGCCTGGTCGACCGGACCGGCCTCGGCGGCCAGGAGCTCGGCGAGGTGGTCGCCGGGGCGGTGCTCAAACACGCCCGCGACTGGAACATGGTGCGCGAGGTCGTCCTCGGCTCCAAGCTCGCGCCGACCACCCCGGGGTACGACCTCCAGCAGGCCTGTGGGACCGGGCTCGAGGCCGCGATCCTGGTCGCGAACAAGATCGCCCTCGGCCAGATCGAGGCCGGTATCGCGGGGGGCGTGGACACCGCCTCGGACGCGCCGATCGCGGTCAACGACAAGCTGCGCTCGATCCTGCTCGACCTGAACCGGGCGAAGTCGGCGCAGGACCGGCTCAAGGTACTGGCCCGGGTCCGGCCGAAGGACATCGTCCCGGAGATCCCGCGCAACGCCGAGCCGCGGACCCGCAAGTCGATGGGTGAGCACGCCGCCCTGACCGCGCTGGAGTGGGGCATCACCCGGGAGGCGCAGGACGAGCTCGCGTACCGCTCCCACGTGAACCTCGCGGCCGCCTACGACCGGGGCTTCCAGGACGACCTGCTCACGCCGTACCTCGGGTTGGAGAAGGACCAGAACCTGCGCCCGGACACCACGGTCGAGAAGCTGGCGAAGCTGAAGCCCGTGTTCGGCAAGGGCGAGACGGCCACCATGACCGCGGGCAATTCGACGCCGCTCACCGACGGCGCGTCCGCGGTGCTGCTGTCGACCGACGAGTGGGCCGCCGAGCACGGCCTGCGCCCGCTCGCGTACCTGACTCACTCCCAGACCGCGGCGGTCGACTACGTGAAGGGTGCCGAGGGTCTGCTGATGGCGCCCGCGTACGCCGTGCCACGGATGCTGGCGCGAGCCGGTCTGACCCTGCAGGATTTCGACTACTACGAGATCCACGAGGCGTTCGCGTCGCAGGTGCTGGCGACCCTCAAGGCCTGGGAGGACCCGATCTTCTGCAAGGAACGGCTCGGCCTCGACGCCCCGCTGGGCGAGATCGACCGGGACAAGCTGAACGTGAACGGCAGCTCGCTCGCGGCCGGGCATCCGTTCGCCGCGACCGGCGGGCGGATCGTGGCCGCGCTGGCCAAGCAGCTGGACAGCAACGGCGGCGGCCGCGGTCTGATCTCGATCTGCGCGGCCGGCGGCCAGGGCGTCGTCGCCATCCTGGAGAAGTAGGAGCCTGTGACCATGACGGACCGCTACCAGACCTTCACCCGGACCCCGGTCGGCCGGACCCTGGTCAAGAACCTCGGCCTGCCCGACCCGACCCCGCTGCCGCGCTGGACCCCCGGCTCGGCGGTGGTCGACGGCCCGGTGGTGTTCGGCGCGATCGGCGAGACCGACACCGGCAAGGCGATCCAGTCCCTGCTCCGCGACATCGGCGCCTCGTTCAGTACGGCGGCCGAGGGCGTGGCGTCGTCCGAGCTGCGGCCGAAGGCGCTCGTGTTCGACGCCACCGGCGCCCGGAGTACGGCGGATCTGAGCTCGCTGCAGCGGTTCTTCTCCCCCGTGATCCGCCAGCTCGGTCCGGCGGGCCGCGTCATCGTCGTCGGCCGTACGCCGGAGCTCGCGGAGAGCCCGGAGCAGCAGATTGCGCAGCGCGCCCTCGAAGGCTTCACCCGTTCACTCGGCAAGGAGGTGAAGCGCGGAGCCACGGTCAACCTGGTGTACGTCGCCCCCGACGCGCACGACCAGCTCGACTCGACCCTGCGGTTCTTCCTCTCCCCCAAGTCCGCGTACGTCGATGCGCAGGTGACCCGCGTCGGCACGGGCCCACTGGTCGGTACCGATCCGGCGGCGCCGCTCACCGCCAAGGTCGCGCTGGTCACCGGGGCCGCGCGGGGTATCGGCGCCGCGATCGCGAAGACGCTGGCCCGCGACGGCGCGACCGTGGTGGGTGTCGACGTACCGCAGAACGCGGACGCCCTGCGCAAGGTGATGTCGTCGATCGGAGGCAGCGAGCTCCTGCTCGACGTCACCGCGATCGACGCGCCGCAGCGGATCGCGGCCCATGCCGAGGAGCACCACGGTGGCCTCGACATCGTCGTCCACAACGCCGGCATCACCCGGGACAAGCGGCTCGCCAACATGCGTACCGACGCGTGGGACGCCGTCCTCGACGTGAACCTCCGCGCCCCCGAGCGGATCACGGCCCACCTGCTCGAGTCCGGCGCCCTCCACGACGGCGGCTCGGTCATCGGCGTCTCGTCGATCGCCGGCATCGCGGGCAACAACGGCCAGACCAACTACGCCACCTCGAAGGCCGGCGTGATCGGGCTGGTCCAGGCGTACGCGCCGAAGCTGGCCGAGCGGCAGATCCGGATCAACGCGGTCGCCCCCGGGTTCATCGAGACCGAGATGACCGCGAAGGTGCCGTTCGCGATCCGCGAGGTCGGCCGGCGGATCAACTCGCTCCAGCAAGGCGGCCAGCCGATCGACGTGGCCGAGACCATCGCCTGGTTCGCCGACCCGTCGTCGGCGGGTGTCACCGGCAACGTGGTCCGCGTCTGCGGCCAGAGCATGCTGGGGGCCTGACGTGACGACGCGGAAGTACGACGACTCCCCCGGGTTCGGCTCGCTCTACGCCAAGACCGTGAAGGCGACGTTGCGGCGCGCGGAGTACGAGCCGGACTCCGACGGTCTGACCCTGGAGCTCCCCCAGGCGACGGTCGACCAGGACCACCTGGCGGCGTACCGGGAGGTGACCGGGTTCGCGGCCGGGCCGGTGCTGCCGGTGACGTACCCGCATGTGCTGGCCTTCCCGTTGCACCTCGACCTGATGTCCGACCCATCGTTCCCGTACAAGCCGATGGGCATCGTGCACCTGGCGAACACGATCACGCAGCTCCGCCCGATCCCGATGCACGCCGACCTGGACATCCGCGTCCACAGCGGCCCGGAACGCCCGCACCCGAAGGGCACCATCTTCGACATCGAGAGCGAGGTCCGCGTCTTCAACGAGCTGGTGTGGACCGGCTCGACGACGTTGCTGAGCCGATCCCCGGGCGATCCGTCGGCGCACGCGGATCTGCTGCCGGATCCGGAGCTGGACGCGTCGGCCTGGTGGGATCTCCGCGGGAACCTGGGCCGCCGGTACGCCGCGGCGTCCGGGGACCGTAATCCGATCCACCTGTTCAAATTGACCGCGCAGGCGTTCGGCTTCCCCCGCCAGATCGCGCACGGGATGTGGGCGAAGGCGGCGTCGCTGGCCTCGTTGCAGCGGGCCAAGGGTCTGCCGGACGCGTTCGCGGTCCGCGTCGACTTCCGCAAACCGCTGCTGCTGCCGTCGCGGGTGCAGTTCGGGTACAAGGTCGGCACCAACGAGACCGACTTCGCCCTGTACGACGAGAAGCACACCCTCACGCACCTGATCGGCAAGCTGACGGCGCCCTGAGTCAGCCCAACCGGTCCTCCAGCCAGCCCATGAAGGCCGCGTAGTCCGCGCTGACGGACAGGACGATCTCGGTCCCGTCCTCGTCACGAGTCATCCGGGCCAGGTGATCCAGCGCGACGCGTTCCCTGGCGAAGCGGATGCCCGGCCAGAAGGTCGCGGCCGCCAGGGTGAGCGCGTCGTGCTGCATGCTGCCGGGGTACCGCTCCATCCAGCGATCGGAGTGCGTTCGGAGAACCGTCGCCCACGGTGGTGCGTCGGGCTGCGTCCACTTCTTGTAGATCGGCGTCTCGGGCGTGATCTCGATGGCCGGGTTGAACGTCACGTCCGACACGACGAACGTCGGCGACCGCGGCGCGAGTACCGGGAGCAGGTCGATCGCCGCACCAGGATCCATCCGGAAGTTGTGCTCGGCCCGCGACGGATCCCGGTAGTTGATCGCGCCACCCATCTGCGTGACGACCAACTGCGCGACCAGCTCCGGTCGTTCAGCCTGCACGGCCGCGAGATTCGACAGCGGACCCAGCCCCACCCAACGGACCGGCCCAGATGTCGTCGCACAAACGGCCGCCACCGCGGACACCACATCGCCGCCCTGCCGAGGCGTGTCCGACGGGAACAGTCCGTCGACGAAGTACAGCCGGCTGTTCCCAAGATCCGCGCCGGCCACCACGGGGACGTCAGGACGGCCGGTGAGATGCAGCAGATACCGCACGAACCGCGCCCGCTCACCCCCGTACTCGTCGCCGGTGATCACCAACGCAAGCTCCGGCACACTACGAGCCGCAGCCACCAAGGCCACGGTGTCATCCGGATCCCCACCAGCATCCGTATCGATAATCACCGGCGCCCGAACAACCTGTGATGGCCCAACCGCGGGCGGCGGTCCACCGGCCGTCAGCGAATCCGACAGCTCCGAGAACTCTTCAAAGCTCTCTCCCAGCCCCGCGACTGCCAACCACTCGCCGACCGAATCCTTCTCGCCCCGATTGTCGCCCATCCAAACCTCCACTTGTCTGTACCGAGCTGAGCACATTCTCTACGAACACACGCTTGTCGTCGTCGCTGCCCCAGCCGTCGTAGGCAGCCCAGATTGCAGCCCGCTCACCCTCGGAGACTCGGCCCCTCTCCAGCGTTCGTTGCAGGAGCTCAGCCTGGTGCTTATCGCCCCGATGCACGAAAGAGTCGAGAAACTCCTTCAGCCGTGGGTCAGTCTCGTCCTCGCCGATCCACGCACGAACCTCGCTGCGGTACCGGTCGGCGCCGGCCTCCAACCACGATCGATAGTCTCCGCCGGAGTCACGGACTGAGGCCGCCTGTCGCGCACAATCCACGACTGCGAGGAGATTCACCACTTTGACCCCTTCGCGCACCCGGAGCGATCGAAGCCTCCGTGAGATGCGTCCCTCGCTCAAACCCACGAGCAGACCTGGTTCGTTGCGCTGACCGGTCTGTGCCGGACCGCCCGTCCCGATCCTGACAGGACTGGTCATCGGTCCGTCGAGCAACTCTTCGACGCTGTTGATCGCGAGCTAATGGGCGAAGGTTTTCGAATTCTCCGCGGGCAGAACATAGAACGGGCGCCCTTGTCGAGTCTCAGAAGCCGCCAGGTGCAGTTCGTATCCCACCTTGCTGCCGGGATGAGGATCGTGAGGTGACTCGCCGAGGAATGCGTACCTACCTGTGAAGGCAGTCTCCGGATACACAGCCGCCAGCAGCTCCTGAACAGTGCCCTTGAAGCTCGTGTCGAACACGGTGACACGACTTCCGGGCCGACCCACTGGCACCTGGTGTGCTTGAAGGTAGTCGCTGAGCGCCCGCAGCCCACCGACGGAATCTGCGGGATCGACGCGGGGCGCCACGCGTCGATAACCATGGATCTGCGGGAAGTCGAGGCCCTGATGATGCTCCAGGTCCTGCACGGCGTTCTCGACCAATGCGCGAGAAAGCACGACGTTCGAGATGTGCCGGCGGAAGAACGATTGATCGAGTCCCGCCATCGCGAGGGCGAGACTGTGACCATCGCGTCCCAGGGCAACGATTCGGTCGGCACGGCTGGCTCCCACATCGGCACGCAGGTCGGCCAGCATGTCGTCGGCGATCCTGACTATCAATGGCGCAGGAAACTCGTAGGCGACCGAATAGGCATCACACAATGCCTGGTACTCGCGAACGTCAGTAATAGACAGCTTGTCCGCAACTCGTCGAGCTGACGCCGCACCTCTTTGCTGGACGATATCTCTGCTGTTGGGCGCCATGCACCAAGTACCTCATGGTTGGCGATGGCGCGGCGGGAGTTATCCACAGGCCGCAAAAGCGCGAACGGGGACGCCTGGAGCAGGCGTCCCCGTTCGGGGGTCAGGGGCGGGGGCCGCCGGCTGGGGTTGGGGCCGGGGTTGCGAGGGTGGCTTCTTCTTCGTCGATGTCGACGACCGCGCCCGCGAACTGGGCGTTGTACAGGCGGGCGTACGCGCCGTCTGTCGCGAGCAGTTCCTGGTGGTTGCCTTGTTCCACGATCGCGCCGTCCTCCATCACCAGGATGAGATCCGCATCGCGGATGGTGGACAAGCGGTGGGCGATCACGAAGGAGGTCCGGTCGGACCGCAGGGCCGCCATCGCGCGCTGGACCAGGACCTCGGTCCGGGTGTCGACCGAGCTCGTCGCCTCGTCGAGGATCAGCAGCTGCGGGTCGGCCAGGAAGGCTCGCGCGATCGTCAGCAGCTGCTTCTCGCCGGCGCTGACGTTGCTGCCCTCTTCGTCGATCACCGTGTCGTACCCGTCCGGCAGGCTGTGGACGAAGCGGTCCACGTACGTCGCCTTGGCCGCCGCCAGCATGTCCTCCTCGGTGGCCTGCAGGTTGCCGTAGCGGATGTTGTCGCGGATCGTCCCGCCGAACAGCCAGGTGTCCTGCAGGACCATCCCGATCCGGGACCGCAGGTCGCGCCGGGTGAGCTCGGTGATGTCGACGCCGTCCAGCGTGATCCGGCCGCCGTTCAGCTCGTAGAACCGCATGATCAGGTTGACCAGGGTGGTCTTGCCCGCGCCGGTCGGGCCCACGATCGCGACCGTCTGACCTGGTTCGGCGACCAGGCTCAGGTCGGTGATCAGCGGCTTCTCCGGGTCGTACGAGAACGACACGTGCTCGAACTCGACCCGGCCGCGCGCGTCGGTGACCTGCTCCGGGGTCGCGTCGTCCGGGACCTGCTCCTTGGCGTCCAGCACCTCGAAGACCCGCTCGGCCGACGCGACGCCGGACTGCAGCAGGTTCGCCATCGACGCCACCTGGGTGAGCGGCTGGGTGAACTGCCGGGAGTACTGGATGAACGCCTGCACGTCGCCGAGCGACATCCCGCCGGAGGCGACCCGCAGACCACCGATCACCGCGATCACGACGTAGTTCAGGTTCCCGATGAACATCATCGACGGCATGATCAGGCCGGAGATGAACTGCGCGCCGAACGACGCCTGGTACAGGTCCTCGTTCTTCTTCGCGAAGCTGGCCTCGATCTCCTTCTGCCGGCCGAACACCTTGACCAGCTCGTGGCCGGTGAACGCCTCCTCGATCTCCGCGTTCAGCGCGCCGGTGTGCCGCCACTGGGCGACGAACCGGGACTGCGAGCGCTTCGCGATCGCGGCGGTGAGGATCATCGAGATCGGGATCGTGATCAGCGCGATCAACGCCAGCAGCGGCGAGACCACGAACATCAGCGTCACCACCCCGATCACCGTCAGCAGCGAAGTGAGCAACTGGCTCAGGGTCTGCTGCAGGCTGGTGGAGATGTTGTCGATGTCGTTCGTCACCCGGCTGAGCAGTTCGCCGCGCGGCGCACCGTCGAAGTAGCTGAGCGGCAGCCGGTTCAGCTTGTCCTCGACCTCGGAGCGCAGCCCGAAGATCGTCTGCTGGACCACCCCGTTGAGGATGTACCCCTGCAGCCAGGACAGCAGGAAAGAGCCCACGTACAGGCCCGCGACCAGCATCAGGACGTTGCGCAGGGCATCGAAGTCGATCCCGACTCCCGGGACCAGGTCGATTCCGGTGACCAGGTCGGCGAACCGGTTGTTGCCGCTGGCCCGCAGGTTCTCGATCACCTGCTCCTTGCTCACGCCGCTCGGCAGCGTCTTGCCGATGGCGCCGGCGAAGATGATGTCGGTGGCGCGACCGAGGATCTTCGGCCCGAGCACCGACAGCCCGACGCTGCCGATCGCGAGCAGGAACACCCCGAACACCTGGACCCGGTGCGGCCGCAACCGCCGCAGCAGCCGCTTCGCCGACGGGCCGAAGTTCATCGACTTGTCCCCCGGGATCCCACCCGGAGGCCCGAAGGCCCGGCCCGTCGTCGGCCGCTCGGTCGCCTTCACCGTCACGGCCGGCTGCCCGTCCGTCGGGCGTGCCTGTCCGTCGGTCGCCGCGTTCTCCGCTTTCTGGTCGGTCATGCTGCTTCCTCCGCGGACCGCTGGGACTCGACGATCTCGACGTACGTGGGACAGGTCTCGAGCAGTTCGTCATGGGTACCGCGGCCGACGATCGCGCCGTCCTCGAGGACCAGGATCTGGTCGGCGCCGATGATCGTGGAGACCCGCTGGGCCACGATCACCACACACGCGTCGGCGGTGACCGGTGCGAGCGCCGCCCGGAGCCGGGCGTCCGTGGACAGGTCGAGCGCCGAGAACGAGTCGTCGAACAGGTAGATCTCCGGTTTGCGGACCAGCGCCCGGGCGATCGCGAGCCGTTGCCGCTGACCGCCGGACACGTTCGTACCACCCTGGCTGATCGGCGCTTCCAGGCCGGCCGGCATCGCCTCGACGAAGTCCTTGCCCTGGGCAATCTCCAGGGCCTCCCAGAGCTCCTCGTCGGTGGCATCCGGGTTGCCGTAGCGCAGGTTGCTGGCGACCGTGCCGGAGAACAGGTACGGACGCTGTGGCACCAGGCCGATCCGCTCCCACAGCATCTCCGGCTCGATCTCGCGGACATCGGTACCGTTCACCAGGACCTGGCCGCCGGTGGTGTCGAACAACCGCGGTACCAGCGACAGGAGCGTGGTCTTGCCCGCGCCGGTGCTGCCGATGATCGCGGTCGTCTGCCCGGCCGACGCGGTGAAGCTGAGGTCCCGCAGGACCGGCTCGGCCGCGCCCGGGTACTGGAACTCGGCGTACTCGAAGGCCAGCTCGCCACGGCCGGTGAGCTCGCGGATCGGGGTGACCGGCGGCCGGACCGAGGACTCGGTGTCGAGGACCTCGCTGATCCGGTCGGCACACACAGCGGCGCGGGGCACCATGATCATCACGAACGTCGCCATCATCACCGAGAACAGGATCTGGATCAGGTAGCTGAGGAACGCGGTCAGCGCGCCCACCTGCATCGACCCGCTCTCCACCCGGGAGGCGCCGAACCAGAGCACCGCGATGCTCGACACGTTCAGGATCAGCATCACCACCGGGAACACCAGCGCCATCAGCCGGCCGGCCCGGATCGCGGTGTCGGTCAGGTTCGTGTTCGCCTCGCCGAACCGCTCGGTCTCGTGCGGCTCGCGGACGAACGCGCGGACCACCCGGATCCCGGTGATCTGCTCGCGCAGGACCCGGTTCACGCCGTCGACGTTGACCTGCATCTTGCGGAACTGCGGCACCATCCGGCTGGCGATCAGCCCGATCGAGGCCGCCAGCAACGGGACGGCGACGGCGACCAGCCAGGACAGCCCGACGTCCTCGTTGACCGCGGCGATGATGCCGCCGATCATCGTGATCGGTGCGGCCACCAGCAGGGTGCAGGTGGTGACCACCAGCATCTGGACCTGGGTGACGTCGTTGGTGCTGCGCGAGATCAGCGTCGGTGCGCCGAAGCGGTTCACCTCGCGGGCGGAGAACTCCCCGACCCGGTGGAACACCGCGGCCCGGACGTCGCGCCCGAACAGCGCGGCCGTCTTGGCGCCGAAGTACACGGCGGCGAAGATGCAGAGGACCTGGACCAGGCTGACCCCGAGCATCCAGCCGCCGGTGCGGAGGATGTAGCCGGTGTCGCCCTTGGCCACACCGTTGTCGATGATGTCGGCGTTCAGGCTGGGCAGGTAGAGCGAGGCGATCGTCCCGACGAGTTGCAGGACGACCACCATGGACAGGTTGCCGGCGTACGGACGCAGGTGCGTACGCAACAGGCGAATGAGCATCAGCGATCCCCAGAGTGGTGGTGTCGGACACCGTCGAGCGCGAAGTCGACGATCTCCTCGGCGGTCATGGTCTGGCCGCCGGAAATCATTGGGTGGGTGGCGGAGAAGGTGATCATCCGGATCCGGCGGACCGCCTCCTCGGGCGAGCAGGACAGCTGGTCCGCGTCCGGCCGGAGCAGGTCGGCGAAGATCCGGTCGGCCTCGTCGGCGTCGGCCTTCCGCCGGGCCTCGTCCTGCGGGTCCTCGTTGCGGAGCACCGGCGGCCGGGCCACCCGCAGCGCGAACAGCAGCTTGAAGACGGCCCGGAGCCGGCTCTGCGAGGCCTCGACCCCGGCGATCATCCGCTCCCGCAGCGGCAGCGTGGTGTCGATGTCGTGCAGGAGCTTCAGCAGCGGCGCGGAGTCGAACGCCGTCCGAAGTGCCGCGTCGACCAGCGCGTCCTTGCTCCCGAAGGCGCGGAAGATGGTGCCCTCGGCGATCCCGGCCGCCTCGGCGATCTGCCGGGTGGTGACATCGGGTCCGTACTCCTCGAGCAGGGGCAGGGTCGCTTCGACGATCGCGGCGCGGCGCTCGTCGGGCGGTAGCGGGGTGGCACGTGGACTCACGAGATCCGAGATTAACTGAGTGAGCACTCACTCACAAGCTCGTTTCCGTTGCGGTCTCACGGACAGTGATCCCCGTGTACGCCGGGCCTCCAGCGTCCCCGGACAGGCCTAAACGGAGTGAGTCATCGGTTTCCCACTCACTCGTCCAGGCTGACGAATCAGCGTTCCGCGAGCAGTGCCGCGATCCCGTCCAGCACCCGGGCCAGGCCGAACTCGAAAGCGTGCTCTGAGTCGTACGGCGCGCCGAACTCCTGGCCGACCGTGGTCCCGACCCGCGACGCGAGCGGGAACTCCCGGGCGTCGCCGATCCTGTCGAGCAGCGGCTCGTGCGTCTCCCACCACTGCCGGTCCGTGATCCCCGACGACTGGATCACCTGCTTCGCGTCGACGGCGCTGCGGACCGCCCCGTGCACGTACCCGTTGACCAACGCGACCGCGGCGTCCATCTCGACGTCGGACAGCCCGATCCCCTCGACCGCGGCCAGCTCGTACTCGTACTTGGCCATCACCCCCGGGCCGAGCGGCGGCCGGCTCGTCGCGACGTACAACATCCACGGATGCCGCAGATAGACCTCGCGGTTCTCCCTGGCCACCTCGTCGAGGCGAGCCCGCCAATCACCCTCGACGGTGCGGCGCGGCATCTCGGCGTACGCGCTGTCGAGCATCACGTCGAGGAGCTCGCCCTTGCCGGGGACGTAGCGGTACAACGTCATCGCGCCGACCCCGAGTTCGTCGGCGACGCGGCGCATCGACATCGCGGAGAGACCCTCGGCGTCCGCGATCTTCACGGCGGCGCCGACGACGCGGTCGACGGTGAGCGCCGGCTTCGGGCCACGGGTGGGGCGGGCCTGGAGTCCCCAGAGCAACTCGAGGCTCCTCGCCGGATCGCCGCTGCCGCTGTAGTCCTGGTTCACCCGCTCGATTCTTCCCTCATGTGCGTTCGTCCCGCGGATTGGCTACACTCCTGCGGCTACCTCGTACAGCGTACTCAGAAATAATCGACTTGACCTAGAGCAAAGTTGAGGTTCTACGGTCGGAAACTGTCGGTGGTCTCCGCGATCATCGACGGATCCTGGCCGACCGAGACTCCGGAGCACCGCCGTGAGCATGGAAATGACCGCGTGGACGTCGATGTACCACGCGATGCACCAACAGGACGAGAAGCGACCCTTCTCGAAGGCGACGCTGAAGCGCATCCTCGCGTTCGCGCGGCCGCACCGGTCGTTGCTGATCGCGTTCCTCGTGCTGAGCGTGGGGGCGGCGGTGCTGGCCGTGGCCACGCCGGTGCTGGCCGGCCGGGTCGTCGACGCGATCGTCAACGGCACCGACGTCAGTACCGTGCTGTGGCTGGCCGGGCTGATCGCGGTGATCGCGATCGCCGAGGCGGCACTCGGCCTCTTCACCCGCTGGCTGTCCGCGCGGATCGGTGAGGGACTCATCCTCGACCTGCGGACCGCGGTGTTCGACCACGTCCAGAAGATGCCGATCGCGTTCTTCACCCGGACCCGGACCGGCGCCCTGGTCTCCCGGCTGAACAACGACGTCATCGGGGCGCAGCGCGCGTTCAGCGACACCCTGTCCGGCGTCGTGAGCAACCTGGTCATGCTCGTCCTCACCCTGATCGTGATGCTGGGGGTGTCCTGGCAGATCACACTGCTCGCGCTCGTCATCCTGCCGGTGTTCGTGATCCCGGCGCGCCGGATGGGCAACCGGCTGGCCTCCCTCGAGCGCGAGGCGGCGAACTACAACGCCACGATGAGCACCCAGATGACCGAGCGGTTCTCCGCTCCCGGCGCGACGCTGGTGAAGCTGTTCGGGCGGCCGGCGCGGGAGTCGGACGAGTTCGCGGTCCGGGCCGCGCGGGTGCGGGACATCGGGGTCCGGACGGCGATGGTGCAGTGGGTCTTCGTCACCTCGCTGACCCTGGTCTCCGCGCTCGCGCTGGCCGTGGTCTACGGGCTCGGCGGCTTCTACGCGCTGCGCGACCAGCTGGACGCGGGCGACGTGGTCGCCATGGCGCTGCTGCTGACCCGGCTGTACTCCCCGCTGACCGCGCTCGCGAGTGCGCGGCTCGAGGTGATGACCGCGCTGGTCAGCTTCGACCGCGTCTTCGAGGTGCTCGACCTGGAGCCGCTGATCAAGGACAAGCCGGACGCGCGGACGGTGCCGGCCGGTCCGGTGTCGGTCGAGTTCGACAAGGTGCGGTTCGCGTACCCGTCGGCCGACAAGGTCTCGCTCGCCTCGCTGGAAGAGGTGGCGAAGCTGGACACCCGCGGCGGTGTCGAGGTCCTGCACGAGGTGTCGTTCCGGGCCGAGCCGGGTCAGATGATCGCGCTGGTCGGATCCTCCGGGGCCGGCAAGTCGACGATCGCCCAGCTCATCCCCCGGCTGTACGACGTGGACGCCGGCGCGGTCCGGCTCGCGGGTGTCGACGTCCGCGACGTGACCGCGGAGTCCCTGCGCGACACGCTCGGGATGGTCACCCAGGACGGGCACCTCTTCCACGACAGCATCCGGGAGAACCTGCTGCTCGCGCGGCCCGAGGCGACCGAGGACGAACTGTGGGACGCCCTCACCCGGGCGCGGCTCGGCGACCTGATCCGCTCGCTGCCCGATCAGCTGGAGACGGTGGTCGGCGAGCGCGGGTACCGGCTGTCCGGTGGTGAGCGGCAGCGGCTGACCATCGCGCGGTTGCTGCTGGCGCAACCGCGGGTGGTGATCCTGGACGAGGCGACCGCGGCGCTGGACTCGACGTCCGAGGCGGCCGTCCAGGCGGCCCTCGGCGAGGCGCTGGCCGGCCGGACCGCTGTGGTGATCGCGCACCGGCTGTCCACGATCCGCGCCGCCGACCTGATCCTGGTGATCGAGGAAGGCCGCGTGATCGAGCGCGGTACGCACACCGTGCTGCTGGCGGCGGGCGGACGGTACGAGGAGCTCTACCGCACGCAGTTCGACCAGCCGGGAGCGGCGTCGTCCTCGGCGGAGGAGGTTGCTGTCGGTCGGTCGTAAGTGCGGTGGGTCGGGAATCACGGGGCGAGGAAGGTAGCGGGTTGGCGCAGGTAGGACTGGACGGGCTGACGGGATCTCTGCGGGCCGGTGGATCGGCGGCTGGATTGCTGGGGTCGGCGGCGGGGTTGTCGGGGTTGTCGGAGTTGGGTGGGCTGGCCGCGGTGTTCCGGCCGGCTGATCCGCCGAGGGCCGGCACGGTCACCTTCTGGGATCCGGCGGGTGAGCCACTCCCCCTCGGGGCCGGCGAGGTCACCGAGCTCGACGTCCTGGTTGCCGCTGGCAACGGTGAGGCGCCGGAACCGCGGCGGGTGCGCGGCGTCGAGGTACCGGTTGCCGAGGCGGTACCGGTCCTCGGGCGGGCGCGGCGGGATCGGCGGGCGCATCCGGCGGCGGCGTTCTGGGGCGCGGCCTCGGTGGTCGCGCTGCAGCTGGTCGCCCGCGGCCGGCTGCTGCCGGGCGTCTCCGCGGCCGGTCACGACGCCTGGCGGGTCGGTCCGCTCGATCAAGCCGACGTCGAGCGAGTACTCCAACTCGCCGAAGCGATGCCGCCCGAGGCGCGAGCTGTTCTTCAGCCGAGCCCATCCGTTGCGGAGCAATCGGCGGACCAGAACCGGGCCGAGGTCTACGGCCGCGACCGCGCGGCAACTGCCGACGGTGCCGACGATGCCCGCGGTCGTGGTGGCGGGCCTCAGGTGGTGGTGGCTGAGGACCTGGTGCGGGGGTTCTTGGACGCGGTGGCTGATGGGATGCCTCGGTCGCCGGCTGCGGTGAAGGCTCATGGGACCAGCTTGTTCACCGCGAGAGCGCCGCAGTCGGCGCAGCGGCTGCGGGGGTGGGCCGACGAGGTTTCGGCCGGGCTCGATTCCGGGGTCCGGATCTCTCTGAGGATCGAGCTGCCTGAGGCCTCACAGCCGACGCTGGAGTCGGCCGGGCCGGAGACCGTACTCGGGTTCCGGGCTGTCGTGCAGTTGCACAGCTTGCAGGATCCGACGCTGGTGCGGGATGCGGACGAGGTCTGGTCCGCGGAGGTTCCCGGGTTCGGGCCGCGGGCGCGGATCGACGCCACGCTCGCGATTCGCCGGGCCGCGCGGGTCTGGCCGCCGTTGAGTCGGCTGCTCGACTCGGCCGTCCCGGACCGGATCGACCTGTCCGACGAGGAGGTCGGCGCACTGCTCGCCGGATCGGCGCAGCGGTTGTCGGCGGCCGGTGTCGACCTGCATTGGCCGCGCAGTCTCGGGCGCGCCCTCACCTCGCGGGCGGCGATCAGTTCGGCGGACGGACCGCCGTCGGACCTGCCGGGGTTCTTCGGTGGGGACAGCACGCTCGACTTCCGCTGGGAGGTTGCGCTTGGCAACGATCCGCTGACCGAGGAGGAGCTGGACCGGCTGGCGGAGGCGACCCGCCCGGTGGTGCGGTTGCGCGACCAGTGGATGCTCGTCGACCCCGAGCTCGCCCGCCGAGCCCGCGAGCGCATCCTCAAACCGGTCACGGCCATCGACGCGCTCGGCGTCGCGCTCACCGGGACGGCCGAGCTCGACGGCGAGCGGATCGCAGTCACGCCGGCTCGCTGGCTCGACGACCTGCGCGCCCGGATCGCCGACCCGGACCGCCCCGACGGACCCCTCGAAGCCCCGGCCGCTCTGCGGGCCACGCTGCGCGACTACCAACTCCGCGGACTGCAGTGGCTGGTCCGGATGACCGAGCTCGGCCTCGGCGGTTGTCTCGCGGACGACATGGGTCTCGGCAAGACGATCACGCTCATCTCGCTCCACCTCCACCGCCAGACCGCGGCCGGTACGGAAGGCCCGACCCTGGTCGTCTGCCCGGCCTCGTTGCTGGGGAACTGGGAGCGCGAGGTGCAACGGTTCGCCCCCGGGACGCCGGTCCGCCGCTTCCACGGACCAGGGCGGACGGTCGAAGGCGCGGACCGCGGGTTCGTGCTCACGACCTACGGGACGTTGCGCCGGGACGCGGCCAAGTTGGCGGCGCATCGGTGGGGGTTGCTCGTCGCCGACGAAGCCCAGCATGTGAAGAACCCGTCCTCGGGCACCGCGAAGGCGCTGCGGACCGTTCCGGCGCAGGCCCGCGTCGCGCTGACCGGGACGCCCGTGGAGAACAACCTCTCCGAGCTGTGGGCGATCCTGGACTGGACGACGCCCGGACTGCTCGGCAAGCTCGGCACGTTCCGCAATCAGTGGGCGACGCCGATCGAAGCGGACAAGGACCAGGAGGTCGCCGACCGGCTGGCGAAGCTGGTCCGGCCGTTCCTGCTGCGGCGCCGTAAGTCCGATCCGGGGATCGCGCCCGAACTGCCGCCGAAGACCGAGACCGACCAGCCGGTGTCGCTGACTCGCGAGCAAGCCGCGCTGTACGAAGCCACGGTGCGCGAATTGCTCAGCGAGGTGCAGGCGAGTAACGCGATGGCCCGGCGTGGGTTGATCGTGAAGCTGTTGACCGGGCTCAAGCAGATCTGCAACCACCCGGTCCAGTACCTCAAGGAGCCGGCCGGCGCTCGCCTGTCCGGCCGGTCCGGCAAGCTCGAACTCCTGGACGAACTGCTCGACACGATCGTCGCCGAGGACGGGGCCGTGCTCGTCTTCACGCAGTACGTCGAGATGGCGCGGCTGCTCGAGCGGCATCTCGCGGATCGCGGGATCGGGGCCCAGCTCCTGCACGGTGGCACCCCGGTGCGGACGCGGGAGGAGCTGGTCGAGCGGTTCCAGGCCGGCGAGGTGCCCGTGTTCCTGCTCTCGCTGAAGGCCGCGGGGACAGGGCTCAACCTGACCCGCGCCGATCACGTGGTCCACTTCGACCGCTGGTGGAATCCGGCCGTCGAGGACCAGGCGACCGACCGCGCGTACCGGATCGGGCAGACGAAGCCGGTCCAGGTGCACCGGTTGATTGCCGAGGGCACCATCGAGGACCGGATCGCGGCCATGCTCGCCGGCAAACGCGAACTGGCCGACGCGGTCCTCGCCGCCGGGGAGGCCGCGCTCACCGAGCTCACCGACGCCGAGTTGGCCGACCTGGTCGAGTTGCGGGGTGCGCGATGACCGAGGCGCGAGGATTCCCGGCGTTCGCGGCCCAGCGCGGGCGCAGTACCAGGGGACGGTCCTGGTGGGCGAGGGCGTGGATCCAGGCGATGGAGGACACGTCGCTCGACAACGACCAGTTGCGGAAGGGACGGCGGACGGCGAACTCGGGCCAGGTCGGCACGATCACGATCAGCCCGGGACGGATCGCCGCGATCGTCATCGCGCCCGAGGACACGTACGAGTCCGTCGTGGTCGTGGACCGGTTGAGCGACGACCAGTGGGCGCGGTTCCTCGACCAGGTCGGGGCCAGGGCGGGTCACATCGCCGCGCTGCTCGACGGGGAGATGCCGCATGACCTGGTGACGGCGGCCGAGGACGCGGGCGTGCCGTTGTTGCCGGGGATCGGCGATCTCGATCCGTCGTGTACGTGCGAGGCCTGGGAGCTTCCGTGTCAGCACGCGGCCGGGCTCTGCTACCAGGTCGCGTGGCTGCTCGACCAGGATCCGTTCGTGCTGCTGCTGATGCGCGGGCGCTCCCGCGAGAGCCTGCTGGACGACCTGCAACAACGCATGACCCGGAGCATCTCGGACGAGACCGGCCAATCCGCCGCCGGCGCTGACGCGTCGACGGTCGGGCCTACGGATGCCGGGAGCGCCGCGGTCGTCAGGACCGAGACGGTGGGGAGCGCGGAGGTCGGTGCATTGCCGGCGGATCCGGAGCTGCCGGGGAGGATCGGGCTGGACGAGCTGGTTGTCAGCGGCATCGATCCGCTCACCGAGTTGCCGCTGCTCCCGTTGCTCGCGCTCGACGCGGCCCGGCGAGCACGCGCCCAGCTCGCGGCGGTACTGGCGGGTGCGCCGGAGCCGTGGATCCTCGACGAGTGGCAGGACGCCGTACGCCTGGCCGCCGACTTCCCGGAGCTGGCCGAGCCGCTCGCCTCCGCATCGGGTCGAGCTGACGCACTCGCACTTGGCGTGCAGGCGTGGTCGTACGGTGGGGCGCCCGGCCTCGACGTTCTCGAGCACACGTGGTCCCCGGACCCGCAAGACCTCGCCCGAGCGCGGACCGAGCTGCAAGCGGCCGCCGACGAACCACTCGAGCTCACCACCGAGGACAACAGGCTCACCGCGTTCGTACCTGTCCCCCGCCAGCTCCGCCTGGACAAGGTCGGCCGCTGGCACCCGTACCGCCAGGACGACGAACATTGGATCCCCGCCGGCCCCGCCGACCGCGATCCCACTACCGCCTTCGCCTCGTCCGACGACTGGTAATTCCTGTGCGTGGGCCGCGGTGGCGCAGTAGGGTCGCGGTGGACCTCCGACGATCGGGAAGGGAGTGGAGCTGATGACCGCGCCGAGTTCGCGCGCCGCTACTGGTGTGCCTTCGCTTGTCCTGCTCCGCTCCTGGAGTCCAGCGGCCTGAACGTCTCAGGCAACCGCTGGATCCCTTGGTTTGAAAGGGTTTCCCGTTGTCCACTCCTTCCTGGATCACCCGTGCCGAGACCACGGCCGACGTCGCCGCGGTCCGCGAGGTCAATCTGCAGGCGTTCGGCCGGACCTACGAGCCCGACATCGTCGACGCTCTGCGGGCCGACCCGGCCGCCTGGTTGCCCGGCTTGTCGATCATCGCGACCACACCGGACGGCGACGTCGTCGCGCACGCCTTGCTGAGTCGGTGCCACGTCGATGACGTCGCCGTCCTCTCCCTCGGCCCCGTCGCGGTCCGACCCGCGTACCAACGGCAGGGCGCCGGTAGTGCGGCCATCCGCGCAGCGCTCGATGCTGGACGCGAAGCCGGTGAGGCGGCTGTCGTGCTGCTCGGGCATCTCGAGTACTACCCGCGGTTCGGGTTCGAACCGGCCGCGTCGTTCGGGATCACCCACGCCGACGTCACCGGGCCGAACGTGATGGCGTTGCAGCTCGACCCCGCCAGGGCGATGCCTTCCGGCCAGATCCGGTACCCGGCGGCCTGGGACATCTGACCGACGGCACCAACTCGATCACACGCCGTACCCGCGGCCACGTTCTGTATACGAACCCCGCGGGGCGGCGTGTTCCCGACGAGTCCCTCGATCGGGCGAGAGCCCCGGCACAACCCTCATCGGACAACGGCCCGCAAGTATCGAGGCACGCTCGATCGTCAAGTAAACAGGCAGGTCTGAGCCACCGAGCAACTCGCCACAAGAACCTCGTGACGTCGGTCGGTGCTCCGCGTAAGGGGTTCGATAACAGTCTGAGGCAAACTCGCCGAATCACTTGCGCACCCTCCTTGTATACATGAAACAGTCGACGGAACCGCTCATCCCCTGGAGGACGCCATGCTCCGTCGAACCGCGTCGCGGCCGATCCGCCCCCGTCGAGGCTCCCGGCACCGGTTGGCCGGTTCGGTCGCGGTCCTCGCCCTGGTCGCCGCGGCGACGGCCTGCTCGCCGGTGGAATCCAGCGGCGACCAGACCGGCGGAGACAGCGGGGACCAGGCCGGTGCGACCCAGGACGTGTTCGGCGACAAGGCCGATCCGGCGCAGGTGAAGCCCGGTGGGACGTTGACCGTGGCGTTGTCGGCCGATCCGGACAAGCTCGACCCGTCGCTCTCGCGCAGCCTGTACTCGCGGTACGTGTTCCACACCATGTGCGAGAAGCTGTACGACCTCGGCCCGGACGCGAAGGTGGTGCCGCAGCTGGCGACCGCGTTGCCGACCATCTCGGCCGACGGCCTCAGCCTGACCATCCCGCTGCGCGAGGGCGTGAAGTTCGCCGACGGCGGGACGTTCGACTCGGCCGCCGTGAAGGGGTCGATCGAGCGCGGGCTGACGATCGCCGGTTCCGGCCGCAAGAGCGAGCTCGGACCGATCAGCTCGGTCGAGACGCCGGACCCGAAGACGGTCGTGATCAAGCTGACCAAGCCGTTCGCCCCGTTGACCGCCGCGCTTGCGGACCGGGCCGGGATGGTGCTCAGCCCGGCCGCGGTGAGCAAGCTGGGGGCCGACTTCTCCACCGGGCCGGTGTGTGTCGGCCCGTTCAAGTTCGCCAGCCGGGTCGCGCAGAACTCGATCAAGGTGGTCAAGGATCCGCTGTACTACGACGCCGCCAAGGTCCAGCTGGACGCGATCGAGTACCGGATCATCACCGACTCCAGTATCCGGTCGGCGAACCTGCGCTCGGGAGACGCGCAGATCGCCGACTCGCTCTCGACCCAGGACGCGCCCGAACTGCAGAAGGACGGCAGCCTGTCCGTGCTGCAGTCGCAGTCCCTCGGGTACCAGGGCCTGACGATCAACATCGGCAACGCCACCGGCATCGGGAACCCGGTCAAGCAGCTGGACACCCCGATCGCGAAGGACCCGCGGGTCCGGCAGGCGCTGGAGGCGTCGATCGACCGGGAGGCGCTGGTCAAGTCGATCTTCAACGGGCTGAACACGGTCGCCTGCTCGCCGATCTCGCCCAAGAGTGAGTTCACCAGCGACGCGGCCCAGACCTGCCCCGGGCACGACCCGGCCAAGGCGAAGGAACTGCTCGGCCAGGCCGGCGTCAGCACGCCGTACAAGGTCAGCATGATCACCTCGAACAACCCGGACAGTCTCCGCCTCGCCCAGGCACTGCAGGCGATGGTGAAGGAGGGTGGGTTCGACCTGGTGATCAAGCCGGTCGAGTACGCGTCGCTGCTGGACCAGCAGGACCGCGGTGACTTCGAACTGCTCCAGCTCGGCTGGTCCGGCCGGGTCGACCCGGACGCGAACATCTTCAACTTCGTCGGTTCCAAGGGCAGCCAGAACGTTGCCGGCTACAACAACCCCGAGGTGGACCAGCTGCTCACCGACGCCCGTCAGTCCAAGGACCAGGCGGAGCGGATCGAGCTGTACGGCCAGGTGGTCGGCAAGCTGCAGCAGGACGACCCGCTGATCTACCTGTACCGGCAGCGCAACCTGACCGGGGTCTCGAAGAAGGTGCTCGGCGTCCAGACCTATCCGGACGGGGTGATCCGGACCGCGTTCGCCGGCTTCGCCAAGTAGGGCCGCCGGATGAGGCGCTACCTGCTCGGCCGGCTCTGGCAGTCGCTGGTCACCTTGCTGTTGGCAACGATCGTGGTGTTCCTCGGGGTCCGGGCGCTGCCGGGTGATCCCGCCCTCGCGCTCGCCGGGGAGGACCGCGATCCCGAGTCGCTGCGCGCGATCCGTGAGCAGTACGGGCTGGACGACTCGCTGCTGGTGCAGTTCTGGCAGTTCGTCAGCCACGCGGTCCGGGGCGATCTCGGCGACTCGATCAGGACGGGCGAGAGCGTGGTCGGGATGCTCAAGAGCGCGCTCCCGGTCACCCTGGAGCTGTCGGCGCTGGCGATCCTGATCGCGAGCCTGATCGGGGTCGGCGCGGGCGTCGTCGCAGCCGTACGCCGCGGCCGGCCCGCCGAGTGGGCCGCCAACGGGCTGGCGCTGCTCGGCTTGTCGGTGCCGAACTTCTGGCTCGGCCTGATGGCGATCCTGTACCTGTCGGTGGCGACCGGCCTGTTCCCGGCGTCGGGGTTCGTGCCGTTCTTCGAGGATCCGGTCCGCAATCTGCACCACCTGGTCCTGCCGGCGGTGATCCTCGGGACCGGGCTCGCCGCGGTGATCATGCGGCAGACCAGGTCGTCGATGCTGGACGCGCTCTCGGCCGACTACATCCGCACCGCCGAAGCCAAAGGGCTGCCACCGCGCGCTGTGATCGGCCGGCATGCACTGCGCAACAGCCTGATCGTCGTCGTGACGATCGTCGGGCTGCAGCTGGGCGCGTTGATCTCGGGGGCGGTCGTGACCGAGAGGATCTTCGCGTTGCCGGGATTCGGCAAACTCACCGTGGATGCCGTGTTCCAGCGCGACTACCCGGTCATCCAGGCCGTCGTGCTGGTCACGGCCACGGCGTACATCGTCATCAACCTGCTGGTCGATCTGCTGTACTCCGTGATCGATCCGCGGATCCGGGTCCGAGGTGAGGTGTGATGGCAGTCGCCGATGTGACCGTGACCGCGGCCGCCCCGCTGTCGTCGCGGCGCCGCAAGGTGGTGCGCCGCCTGCTCCGCAATCCGCTCGCGATCGCGGGACTCGTCGTCCTCGGGATCGCCGTCCTGGCCGCGGTGTTCGCACCCTGGCTGGCTCCACACGAGCCGACCGAGACACATCTGAGTGAGGCGTTCGCGTCGCCCGGCACCGCGGGGTACGTGCTCGGCACCGACGATCTCGGCCGCGATGTGCTGTCCCGGATCATGTACGGCCTCCGTGCGTCCTTGCACGTCGGACTGCTCGCGGTCGCCACGTCGCTGGTCGTCGGGGTGCCGCTCGGGTTGATGGCCGGGTACTTCCGCGCGATCGACGCGCTGATCTCGCGGTTCACCGACCTGGTACTGGCGTTCCCGTTCCTGATCCTGGCGGTCGGGCTGGCCGCGATCCGCGGTGCCAGCCTCGGCAACGCGGCGATCGCGATCGGGGTCGCGCAGATTCCGGGGGTGATCCGGATCGTCCGGTCGGAGACGTTGCGGCTGAAGTCGCTCGACTTCGTCGCGGCCGCGATCGTCGAGGGTGCCGGCGACCTGTGGGTACTCGGCCGGCACATCCTGCCGAACGCGGCGTCGGTGATCATCGTCCAGGCCACGGTCGCGATCCCGGCTGCGATCCTCGGCGAGGCCGTGCTGTCGTTCCTCGGGCTCGGCATCCAGCCGCCCGCGCCGAGCCTGGGCACGATGTTGTCCGACGCGCAGCAGTTCGCCACCAAGGCCCCGTGGGCGGCGGTGATGCCGGGCCTGGCGATCATGTTGCTGACCCTGGCGTTCAACATCGTCGGCGACAGCCTGCGCGACGCCGTCGACCCGAGAGCGAGCCGCCGATGACGGAGCACCGTACTGATTCCAGCCCCGTGCTGAGCGTCCGTGGTCTGTCGGTCAGCTTCCGGACCGAGGACGGCCGGCTGTCGGCCGTGGACGGTGTCGACCTCGAAGTCGCCGAACGCGAGGTGCTGGCCGTCGTCGGCGAGTCCGGCTGCGGCAAGAGCGTCACCGCGATGAGCCTGGCCGGCCTGCTCCCCCGCTCCGCGTCCGTCGACGGCTCGGTCCGGCTGGACGGGGTGGAGCTGATCGGCGCCGGCAAGAAGACACTGCGCTCGATCCGGGGCCGCGAACTCGCGTACATCTTCCAGGAGCCGATGACCTCGCTGAACCCGGTGTTCACCGTCGGCCACCAGATCGGCGAGGTGCTCCGCGTCCACAACGGCCTGTCCCGGACAGCCGCGAGGAAACGGTCCGTCGAACTGCTCAAGCTGGTCGGTATCCCGTCGGCCGAGCGCCGGGTCGACGACTACCCGCACCAGCTGTCCGGCGGAATGCGCCAGCGGGTGATGATCGCCATGGCGGTCGCGTGCGACCCGAAGGTGCTGATCGCGGACGAACCGACGACGGCGCTCGACGTGACGATCCAGGCCGGCATCCTCGACGTACTGCGCGGCCTGCGCGAGCGGCTCGGGACCAGCGTCGTCCTGATCACGCACGACCTCGGCGTGGTCGCGGATCTCGCCGACCGGGTCGCGGTGATGTACGCGGGGCGCGTCGTCGAGACCGCCGACGTGCACGACCTGTTCGCCCGGCCACAGCACCCGTACACCGCGGGGCTGCTGTCCGCCTCGCCCTCGGCCGGACGGCACGCGGGGACGCACCGGCTCAACGAGATCCCCGGGTTGGTCCCGGTACTCACCGAGCAGCCCGACGCCTGTACGTTCGCCGACCGCTGTCCCCGCGCCGTGGACACGTGCACGACGCAGCAGCCCGTCCTCGCAGCGAACGGGAACCCGCAACACCAGGTGGCGTGCTGGAATCCCGTCCGCGAACCGGTGGAGGTCTGATGTACGCGCTGGAGCTGGAAGACCTCGTCATGCATTTCGGCCCGGTCCGTGCGGTGGACGGGGTGTCCCTGCGGATCCGCAAGGGCACCGTGGTCGCGCTGGTCGGCGAGAGCGGGTCGGGCAAGTCCACGGTCGGCCGCTGCATCGTCCGGTTGCTCGAACCGACCGACGGGACGATCCGGCTTGCCGACAACGACATCACCCACCTGAGCCGGCGGCAGCTCCGTCCGCATCGGCGGGACGTGTCGATCGTCTTCCAGGACCCCGCTGGCTCACTGGATCCACGGCTGTCGGTCGGCGACATCGTGGGCGAACCACTGCGGCTGATGAAGCAGCGCGACACCGCAGGACCTGTCGCTGACGCGCTCCGCCGAGTCGGGCTGCGCCCCGAGGTCGCCCAGCGCTCACCGCACGAGCTGTCCGGCGGACAACGTCAGCGGGTCAGCATCGCGCGCGCCCTGATCTCCTCACCACGGCTGCTGGTCGCCGACGAGCCCACCAGCGCGCTGGACGTCTCGGTGCAGGCGTCGGTGCTCAACCTGCTCGCCGATCTCCAGCGGGACCTCGGATTCGCCTGCCTGTTCATCACCCACGATCTCTCCGCGGTGGAGTACCTCGCCGACGAGGTCGCCGTGATGTACCTCGGCCAACTGGTCGAGCAGGGTCCGCGCGAGCGCATCTTCGGTGCGCCGGCGCATCCGTACACGCAGGCGTTGCTGTCTGCGGCGCCCGTCCCCGACCCGACCACCCAGCGGTCCCGGAACCCGGTCCTGCTCGGGGACGACCTGCCGTCGCCGATCGACCCGCCGTCCGGCTGCCGCTTCCACACTCGGTGCCCGGTCGCCGTGGAGAGATGCCGGACCGTGGTCCCCGAGTCCCGGGAGATCGGTGTGGGCGGACACCAGGTGGCGTGTCACCTGGTCGCCGACGACGGCACCGGGCCCGACGTACGCCTGGACCAACCAACTCACAGGGGAGCTGCTCGATGAACTTCACCACCCGGCCCACGCTGCGCGGTACGTTCGGGATGGTTTCGTCCACGCACTGGCTGGCGTCCCAATCGGCGATGCGGATCCTGGAGCTCGGCGGCAACGCGTTCGACGCGGCCGCGTGCGCCGGGTTCGTGCTGCACGTGGTGGAGCCGCACCTGAACGGTCCCGGTGGTGAGGTCCCCGCGATCATCGCCACCGCCGAGGACCCGACGCCCCGTGTCCTCTCCGGTCAAGGGGTCGCTCCCGCCGGGGCGACCATCGAGCACTTCCGTTCCCTCGGGCTGTCGTTGATCCCTGGTTCGGGCCCGCTGGCTGCCGCCGTACCGGGGGCGGTCGACGCGTGGCTGCTGCTGCTCCGCGACCACGGGAGCCTCCCACTGCGTACCGTGCTGGAGCCCGCGATCGGGTACGCGCGGAACGGGCACCCGGTGGTCGGGCGGGTCGGGGACACGGTCCGTACCGTGCAGGAGTTGTTCACCGAGCACTGGCCGACCTCCGCCGCGCTCTGGTTGCAGGGCGGAAAGGCGCCCGAGACCAACGCGCTGTTCAAGAACCCGGCGTACGCCGACACGCTGGAGCGCCTCGTGGTCGCCGGGGAGGCTGCCGGTGCGGACCGAGTCGCCCAGATCGAGCGGGCGCGATCCACGTGGCGTGAGGGGTTCGTGGCCGAGGCGATCGACGAGTTCATGCGGCAGCCGCACCGGGATTCGAGCGGCAAGGACCACGCCGGCCTGGTCACCGGGGACGACGTCGCCGGGTTCGAGGCGAGCTGGGAGGAGCCGGCGACGCTCGACTGGCACGGTCACACCGTCGCCAAGACGGGCGCGTGGGGACAGGGACCCGCGCTGCTGCAGTCGCTGGCCGTCCTCGCGGAACTCGGCGACCCGGCGGACCTGGACCTCATCAGCGCGGAGGCCGTGCACACCACGGTCGAGGTGACCAAGCTGTCGTACGCCGACCGCGAGGCCTGGTACGGCGATGGGGCCGAGACCCCGCTGAAGACGCTCCTCTCCCCCGCGTACGCGAGGACCCGCGCCGCCCTCGTCGGTGAAACCGCCTCGCTGGATCTCCGGCCGGGTGCACCCGACGGCCGGACACCGACGCTGCCCTCTCTTGCTCTCGGCAACGATGTCGGGGTGGACGCGACCGTCGGCGAACCGACCGTGGCCCCCGAGGGCGTGACGCGCGGCGACACCTGTCACGTCGACGTGATCGACCAGTGGGGCAACGTGGTGTCCGCGACCCCGAGCGGTGGCTGGCTGCAGTCGTCGCCGACGATCCCCGAGCTCGGCTTCTGCCTGGGGAGCCGCTTGCAGATGTTCTGGCTGGAAGAGGGCCTGGCCTCGTCCCTCGCTCCCGGGCGGCGTCCTCGGACCACCCTCACGCCGACCCTCGTACTGCGGGACGGCGTGCCCGTGCTCGCCTGTGGTTCGCCTGGTGGTGACCAGCAGGACCAGTGGCAGTTGCTGTTTCTGCTGCGGAACCTTGCGGGCGGACAGGATCTGCAGGAGGCGATCGACGCACCCGCGTGGCACACGACGGGCTTCCCCTCGTCGTTCTACCCGCGGGCGATGGAGCCGGGCAGCCTCGTGATGGAGAGCCGCCTGGGGACAGCGGTGCGCGACGAGCTGGTACGACGTGGGCACGTGGTCACCGACGCGGACGCGTGGAGCCTCGGCCGGCTCTGTGCAGTGGGACGGGAGCCGGACGGCGTGCTCACCGCGGCTGCGAATCCCCGTGGCATGCAGGGCTACGCGACCGGGCGGTGACCCTGACTACTTGAGCGGGAGTGCAGCGGCGGCAGCAGCCTCGATGTGGGCGCGAGCTGCTTCCGTCGCGGCCTCCCGGTCACCGGCGGCGATCGCGTCCACCACGCGGATGTGCTCCTCCCACGAGTGCGGCGCACGCTGGGCGGCACCGACGCGGAACACCCAGTGGACGTGGTGGTACATCGCCCCCGACAACGACGCCAGCCAGCGGTTGCCGCTGATGTCGAACACGGCCAGGTGCAAGGCACTGTTCAGCTCCGCGACCCGGTCGAAGTCCCCCGCCTCGGTCGCGGCCTGCGCCTCCTTCAGCAGACCACGCAGCCGCTCCACATCCTGCTCGGTCGCCCGCTCGGCCGCGAGCCCCGCGGCGAGTGTCTCCAGCTGCCTGCGCACCGCGAACAGGTCCCGGATCGCGGTGTCGTCCAGCGTCGCCACCACGGCACCGCGGCGCGGCAGGATTTCCACGAACCCCTCGGTCTCCACGACCCGCAACGCCTCGCGGACCGGGTTCCGGGACACCCCGAAGTCGTCGGCGAGCCGGTTCTCGGTCAGCCGCTCACCCTGCTCGTAGTCGCCGTCCACGATCCGCCGGCGCAACTCGTTGAGCACCTGCTCGCGGAGCGCGATGTGGTCCGCACCGATCGTCCGTACCTGTTCTCCCCCAAAGCCCTGGTTCACCCCGGCTCCCCTCGTCCCCGCGGCCCCGTGCGGTCGCAGCATCAGCACGGTAGCCGACACCCGGTCCCGCCCAGGCCCTGGTGGTTGCCCGGTGAGCTGGTTGCCCGGTGAGCTGGTTGCCCGGTGAGCTGGTGGTTGGTTAGGTTGCGGGCTTGGCCATCACGATCACTCCCCTGACCGATCCGGACTACCGCGCGTTCAGCCGTCGACTCGCGTGGCTCGCTGCCGACGCGGACGGCAACCCGGTCGGCTCGGCGTACCTCCGACTCAACAGCAAGCCGTCCCAGGCGCACTTGACCGAGCTGGAACTCACGGTGCATCCCGCGGAGCGCAGGAAGGGCGTCGGCTCGCTGTTGCTCGACGCTGCGACCACAGCGGCGTGGGAGAACGAGGCGCGCATCGTCCTCGCCGACGCGGTCGCGGAGTCGCCTGGTGACCACTTCCTCGCCCGGCACGGATTCACGGTCGGGCTGACCCTCGTCTTCACCAGGCTGCCGCTGCGAGACACCGACGTACCCTCGGTCGCGCCGCCCACGGGGTACGAGCTGGTGGCGTGGCAGGGTGCACCGCCCGACAACCTGATCGAGTCGTTCACCGTGACGCGCGCCGCGATGAACGACGCCCCGATCGGCGACATCTCGTACGGCGTGGAGGCGTGGGACGTGGAGCGGTCCCGGTTCGTCGCCGAGGTGGTGGCGCAGCGCGGCGACCGCCTGCACACGGTCGCCGCGATCCACCAGGAGTCCGGTGACGTGGTCGCGTTCACCGAACTCGTCGTACCGGGTGACGGGCAGGCGGATGCGCAGCACTACGGCACCGCGGTACGCACGGAGCACCGCGGACACGGCCTCGCTCGCTGGGTGAAGGCCGAGCAGATCCGCCAGGTGCGCGCCGACTACCCCGAGCTGCGCGGACTGCTGACCGACATGGCCGAGTCGAACCACGCCATGCGGGCCGTGAACGATGCCCTGGGCTACCAAATCACCCACCGCACCCACCGGTACCGCCTGGATCGGCCCGGCCAGCCGGTCAGCGAACCGAGACCTGGCGCTAGCCCTTGGACAGCTCGAGCACGGTGACGGAGTGCGCGGCGAAGCTGTACTCGAAGTCGCCGGACCCGGCCTTCGCGGTGCTGTGTTCGAGCTGCACGTCGTCGGGATTCTCGATCCCGTTGAACGAGGTGAAGTCCTCCCCCGCGATCGTCGAGACCTTGGCCTGCCCCGTGTGCCGGTACCCCGCCGGTACCACCTTCGCGGTCACCGCCTGGTCCGGGTGCCGGTTCACCACCACGATCCGGAGCTTGCCATCGGCACCGACCGTCGCGGTGGCGGTGAGGGCGTCGTAGGAGGGTCCGAATCCCGGCTCTGGCTCGACCGGGACGACCTGCGGATTGCCGTCGAGGCTGGTGCGGACCGAGGCACCACCGGCGCGCAGCATCGGCGCCAGTTGTTCCCGCACCAGCGCGTCGACCGTGTAGACGTAGGTCGAAGGGCCGCCGAGGACCGCGCGAAGGCCCGTCGGGGCCTCCGAGATCAGTGTGTTGCCCAGCACCCAGGGCACGCCCAGCTGGGCGTACCGCGTCCATTGCGAGGCCATGTAGGTGGCGTGCGACATCGCCGTCGTCCAGGACGGGTAGGCCGATACATCGCCTTGACCGCCGAACCACAGAGCGCCGAACTCCGAGATCCCGACGTAGGCCTGACCGGTGCTGTGCTCGGCCAGATCCGCCTGCAGGTCGCGCACCAGTGACGTGGCTCGCGCCTCACCCAGCATGTGCTCGTCGTGGCCTTCCCGAGCCGTCTCCCAGTCGGCGTCCCCGAAGTCACGCAGGAAGTTCGTGTACGGGTGGATCAGGACGCAGTCGTAGTCGCCGGCCCGGCCGGCCCGCGCCATCAACTCGGCGAACGAGGCGTTTCCGAGCCCGCTGGCCACGGTGACCGGCGCCCAGCTGGCGCAGACGTCGATCGCCGGATCAGCCTGCTTCATCGCGTCGTAGAAGTCGGCGAATCCAGGCTTCGGCCCGGAGGTGTAGTCCGCGCGGACCTCCGCGTCGTCCGGTGGGATCGCACCGTGGACCCCGTCGCCGAACCGCACCGCCCCGGTCTTCGGGTCGAAGGCGTAGACCTTCTCGTCCGGACCGACGGCACTCAGATCCGCCACCTCGCTCCAGACCGCGCCTCCCACCTTGATCGTCTGCGATCCGGGCACAGCCGGCGGATAGTACAAGGTGAGCTGCTGCCCTGGCTTGCCGTCACCCGCCGACGCGGCCGGCCGACGGTCACATCCGCGCGCGAGTCGCTGGCCGACCTGTGCCTGGCTCCCGCCGAACGCGTACTGGCGGGCCGCGATCACCGGGTCGGTGCTGCGCCAGTAGTTCTGCGAGTTGACCCGGTCCGGCTCGTTGCCCACTTCCCAGAACTTCACCCCGTACGGCGCCGGGTGCCCGTTGTCCGCCCGGCGTTGGGCCCACGCCACACCGCCGCGGGGATTGGTGCCGACCGCGGCGTTCATGTACTCGACCCAGTCCGCCGCATCGGCCGGAGTCGAGTTCGCCATCGGTGTCATGATCTCCGGCTCGGTACCGGTGGCGGCGACGAACTCCATGTACTCGTCCGGGCCGTAGACGCTGTCGAGCACCCCGGCGCCGCCGTTCGCGCTGCCGTCGGTCTGGCAGCCCCGCTCCGCCGTGGGTCCGATGCCCTTCTTCCAGTCGTACAGGTTCGCCGAGGTGCCGCCCGGGAAGCGCACCATGCCGAGCCCGGTCCGTCTGGTCTTGGCGACCACCTCCGGGTTCGGGGCGTCGCGGACCGGATCCCAGAGGCCGTGGGAGTTGCCGAACCACTGATCGATGTTCACGCCGGTCAGGTACGGCGACAGTGGCGCCAGCCGATCCTTCGCCTGGACCCGCACGACCGGTCCCTCGTCGGCCGGCCGAGTGCCCGCACGGGCCGGGCGATCGGTGGTGGAGATCAGGCCTGCGGCCAGCAGGCCGGCCGCCACCAAGGGGACGACGGCTGATCGGAGCAGGGCGGGACGGGTTGTTCGCTCGGACACCATGACTCCCCTTCGGGCGGCACCTGGACAGGGTTCGTCGCCGAAACTGGATAACGTTGTAAACGCTGGTCTAGCAGGTGATCCAGGCTCTCCGCAACAGCTCGGACCGATCGTCGGCCAAGGAAATTTACTACGTTGTAAGCCGAGACCTGTACACCCTGGTGCACCGCGCGCATAATCGCAGCGACGCCAGCGCCGGCCCTGACGGCCGCCGGCTCCGACCCGTGCGGCAACGAACGAAGGAGTTGACGATGAACCGGCGCAGGAAGGCAATCATCGGTGGGCTCGGCCTCGGTCTGGTCGCCGCGGCGGGCTGCCTCGGCGCCCCGGCGGCCGGCGTGGGGACCGGCACCGGTGCGCCTGGGGCCGACCCCGGCAGGCCGAACGTGATCATGATCCTGGCCGACGACCTCGGTTTCGCCGACACCTCGCTGTACGGCGGCAGCATCGACACACCGCATCTCGCGGCCCTCGCCGACGCCGGTGTCACCTTCACCGACGGCTACGCGGCGGCACCGGTGTGCGCGCCGTCCCGGCTCGGGCTCATGACCGGCCGCGACCCGGCGCGCTGGGGCGCGGACAGCAACGTCTCCGCTCGTCGCCTCCCGACCGATCTGACCGGCGACCGCGCGCCCGGCCCGGCGATGGGCAAGCTACTGCAGACCGCGGGGTACTCGACCAAGGCCGTCGGCAAATGGGACCTGTCCGGTATCGACCGGTTCATGGGTGAGGACGAGGTGCAGGACAAGCCGAACCTGCCGCACCAGTTGGGGTTCGACGAGTTCTACGGTGTGCTCGCCGGGCTCGCTCAGTACTGCCCGGAGAACGACAACTCGACCTTCGCGTGGGATGCCGCGGCCGGGCGCTACCGCAGCCAGGACCCCGATCAGTACCTCACCGACGAGTTCAGTGAGCAGGGGGCGGACTTCGTCGGGCAGCATGCCGCGCAGCAGGATCCCTTCTTCCTGTACCTGTCCTACAACGCACCCCATGTACCCCTCCAGACCCGGACCGCGTGCTCGTTGCCGGCTCCGGTCCAGGATGAGCGGGCCCGGTACGAGGAGATGGTGCGCATCGTCGACGAGGGTGTCGGCCGGGTGATGGACGCGCTGGACGCCGCCGACGGCATCACCGGCAACCACAGCAGCGATCCGAACGTCCGCAACACCATCGTCGCCTTCACCTCCGACAACGGGCCGGAGCACGACTGGCAGACCGGCCCGCTGAACGGCCGGAAGTACTCCGCGTTCGAGGGCGGCGTCCGGGTGCCGTTCGCGATGGCCTGGCCGGCCCGGATCCCAGCCGGTACCGAGTACAACGAGATGGTGAGCGCGCTGGACCTGTTGCCCACCTTCGCGACGGCCGCGGGCGCGCCGTGGCAGGACGGGGACCGGCCAGGGGTCGACCTGGTCCCGCACGTCCTCAGCGGCCGGCCCGCTCACACCAGCCTGCACTGGCGCTATTACGGCGACAACGTCCAGGGCGGCGCACCGGTGGGCAGCGCCCGGCTGGCGATCCGGGCCGGCGACCTCAAGTACCTGCGCGATGTGACCCCGACCGGTGAGACCAGCGAGCAGCTGTACGACTTCGATCGCGACTACGACGGCGACGGAACCCCTGACGGTCACACCGAGCGGCACAACGAGGCGACCAGTCCGCGATACGGCGAGGACAAGCGGCGCCTGATCGGTACCTGGCAGGACTGGGCCACTCGGCTGCCGGTGGCTGAGCCGTTCGAGGTCTTCCGACCGGCGACGGGACTACCGGACGGATTCGCGTCGTACGGGGGGACATGGCGCCAGACCGACGATGCCAGACTGGCAGTGAGCACCGATGCCGCTGCGGATGTGGCGGCGTCGGCGACCTACTTCCGTGACAGCAGCAACGAGGTGGAGGTGGAGTTGTCCGGTTCCGGGTCGGCCGGCCTGGTCACGCGGGCCGAGGCCGGGCCGGTCGGCTCCCCCGCGGCCACAACGCTGAACGGCTACCGGACCGAACTCGTCACCGGCTCGGACCAGGTGCGGCTCAGCCGCGTCGAGGCCGGGGTGGCCAAAGAGGTTGCCCATGGCACCTTGCCCGCACCGGTGACGGCCGGCACCCGGTACCGGTTGAGAACCGTGCATGCCGGCAGCCGGATCGAGGTGTACGTCGACGAGGCGAAGGCGATCAGCTGGCGTGACGGCAGGCCGCGGACCGGCGGTAGCATCGGCCTGCACGCGAGCGAGAACGCGATCTTCGACCAGCTGAGGGTGCGTCCCTGACCGAGGAGGACCAGATGCGGACCCGACTCAAGGATGTCGCCGAACGAGCGGGCGTGTCCGTCAAGACGGTGTCCAACGTGGTCAACGGCTACCAACACGTGTCGCCGGCGCTGCGAGCCAAGGTGACGGTGGCGCTGGAGGAGCTCGGCTACCGGCCCAACCTCTCGGCCCGCACCCTGCGTCGGGGACGGTCCGGGATGATCGCGCTGGCCCTGCCCTCGGTCCGCGGTCCGTACTTCAGCGAGCTGGCACACCTGATCGTCAGGGAGGCCGAGCAGCACGAGCTCACGGTGCTGATCGACTGCACGTACGGCGACCTGACCCGCGAGCAGACCGTGGCCGAGGGGTTTCGTACCCAGCTCATCGACGGGATGATCCTGTGTCCGTGGCAACTGGGTGCGACAGACCTGCGCAGGCGGGAGGACACCACGCCGCTGGTGCTGCTCGGCGAGCGGGTCTCCAACGGAGTGGACAGCGTCGCGGTGGACAGCCGGGCGGTCGGAGAGGCAGCCACCGAACACCTGCTGTCGATCGGCCGTCAGCGGATCGGTGTCCTGCGAAGCCTGCCCAGCAACACCGGTGGCGTGGTCAGCAAGATCCGCCTGGACGGCTACAAGCGCGCGCTCGCCGCGGCCGGTCTGGAGTTCGACCCTGCCCTGGTCGTCGACGTCGACCGGCCGCACGGCGTGGACCCGAGGGTGGCGACCGACGCACTGCTCGACCTGCCGGAGCCGATCGACGCGATCTTCTGCTTCAACGACGAACTCGCGCTGGTCGCGATGCGCCGGCTGTACGAGCAGGGCTATCGCGTCCCGGACGACATCGCGGTGATCGGAGTCGACGGCATCGCCGCCGGTGCCACCATCACCCCGACGCTGTCCACCATCGTTCCGGACAAGCAACAGATCGCTGCCGAAGCAGTCCGCATGCTGGTCGAACGGATCGAGGGTGACTCAGCGGCCGCCCGCCGTCGGGTGAAGGCCGGATTCACCCTGCTTCCGCGGGAGAGCACCATGGGCCTACAGCGGGTCCGGCGCCGCCCCCGCACCCGACCGGCGAGACAGGCGACCCGGAGCTGACGTCCAGTGTCGTTTCAGCGGTCCGTCGTCACGTTCCTGACCCGAGGATCTTCTGCACGGCCGCTGTCGTGATCGGGTGGTACCCGGGCTTCGCCGCGGCGAACACCTCTGCGGCGAACGCGCGCCCCTCGTCCGTCGCGCTCAGCGCCTTGTAGACGGGCAGGACCAGCTTCATCCGGCCCACCCGCGTCAGGAAGCCGGCCAGCTCGTCGTACGCCGCGATGTACTCGCTGGTGGCCGCGATCGAGTACCAGCGGCGGGCGATCTCACCGTTCGCCGTGCCGGTCAAGGTGAACTCGCGGTCGAGCTGCTGCAACTGGATGACGCTCAGCTGGTCCGGGGCCGCGTCAAGGAAGCGGAGCCACTCCTGCGTAGTCCAGCTCTTCCCACCACTCGGCAGCTCACCCGTACGGAGCCACGTGTCGCGTGCCTCGTCCACGGCGGTGAACCGCGCCGACTCGGCCCGCTGCGCGAACGCCGGAATCCCCGGCTCGTCCAGCCAGGCGGCGACCTCTGCCGCGGTCACCACGTCCGGGTGCGGCGTGAGCAGGTGCTCGTGGAGATGCTGGACGAAGTCGGTCGAGTTGATGCTGCGGAACGCGAACCGGTCGAAGTACCCCTGCAGGAACGGGTCGAACACGTCCCGCCCGAACCGCTCCTCCAGCCACGACAGGAACCAGGATCCCTTGAGCGGACCGAGCCCGGTGGTGCCGTGGTACTCGGTGCCGTGGTTGAGGCCCGGCAGCTCCACCACGAGCTGTGCCGGCGTGAACGGCTCCAGCTTGGCGGTGGAGTGCTGCTTGATCGCGGTCTCCATCACCGCGGTCTCGGTGCCGTACACCGCCTCGACGATGCGGTTCTCCACGTACGACGTGAAGCCCTCGTTCAGCCAGATGTCGTCCCAGCTGTCCTGGGTGACCAGGTTGCCGGACCAGCTGTGCGCCAGCTCGTGCGCGATCACGTTCACCAGCGACTTGTCCCCGATCACCACGGTCGGGGTCGCGAACGTCATCCGCGGGTTCTCCATCCCGCCGTACGGGAACGACGGCGGCAGCACCAGCAGGTCGTACCGGCCCCAGCGGTACGGGCCGAACAGCGCCTCGGTGACCCGCATCATCTCCTCGGTGTCGGAGAACTCCGCGGCGGCCCGCTTCGCCATCTCCGGCTCGGCCCACACCCCGGACCGCTCCCCGGTCGGCTCGAACACCAGGTCACCGGCCGCGATCGCCAGCAGGTACGACGGGATCGGCTCCGGCATCACCACGTCGTAGGACCCGGTCCGGCGGGACTCGGTGCCGTTGTCCGCGCTCATCAGCACCATCAGCTCGGGCGGAGCGGTCACGTGCGCCGCGTAGCTGAACCGGACGCTCGGCGTGTCCTGCACCGGTACCCAGCTGCGCGCGTGGATCGCCTGCGACTGGCTGAACATGAACGGCAACAACCCGCCCGCCGTCATCGACGGCTCCAGCCACTGCAGACCCGTTGCCGTGGGCGCCGTCCGGTAGCTCACCCGGACCTGCTCGTGGCCCGCGGTACGGATCGTCAGCGCGGACCCGAGCTCCTCGTCCGGCAGCGCGAGGCTGAACTCCAGCGGCTCCCAGCCGTCCGAGGTCGCGCCGTCCACGGCCGTGACCGTGATGTCGCGGGTGTCCAGGACCAGGCGCTCACCCGGACTGGTCCAGGCGAGCGTATGGGTGGCACTCCCGGCCACGACCTTGGCGTCGAAGTCCAGCTCGAGCTCCAGCGCGAGGTGGGTGGTCCGGACCAGGGCAGGTTCGGCATAGGAGTGGCGGTCGTGCGTCACAGGAGGCTCCCGAAAGCAGAGGTGGTCCGCAGACACTACCCACACATCCGATGAATCAAGCGACCAATCAGGGCCACCGGCAGCACCGTGCCAACCCAGCCCACCTCGGCTTGGGTGTCCTGGGCAGGATGGAGGTATGCGGGCCGCCACTCCAGCCCTGGCCACGCTGCTGTCCCTGCTGGCCACCACCGCCTGCACCAGCAGCCCACCCGAAGCTGAGCCCCCGCCTTCCCCACCAACGCCCTCAGCGTCTTTCCTGCCTTCACCCACGGTGACACCGCCGCCGACGGTCCCTTCCCCGTCGAGCACCGCCCCTCGCAGCTTCGACCGGGCGGCGGCACTGACGACCGTGCGCCACCTCGCCGGGATCGGCCCGCGCGAGGGGACCAGTACCGCGTACCGGGCCGCGCTCGGCTGGCTCGAACAACAGTTCCGTGCCGCCGGGTACCAAACGCGCCGCCAGCCGGTCCCGGTCCCCGCCGGAACCTCCTGGGGCATCCCCGTCCGCGCCGGCACGTCCTGGAACCTGATCGCCACCCGCCCCGGCTTCGACCCCGCCGCGCCACACCGGATCGTCGGCGCCCACCTGGACACCGTCCCTCAAGCACCGGGCGCCGAGGACAACGCCTCCGGTATCGCCGTCCTCCTGGAGACCGCGAGACTCCACCGGGACCGCCCGACCCGCTTCCCCACCGCGTTCATCGCCTTCGGCGCCGAGGAACCACGCGGCCCCGGCGACAGCCGCCACCACTACGGCTCCCGCGCGTACGTCGCGTCCCTCCCGCAGGCTCACCGGACAGCGCTGCGTGGCATGGTCTCCCTGGACCGAGTAGGCGTAGGCGCCGTCGTCCCGATCTGCGCGGGCTCCCCCGATCAGCTCGCGCTGCGCACCCAGGTCCGCGCGGTCGCGGCCCGACTCGGCGTACGGAGCCGGGTATGCGTGAACAGGTCGAGCGACCACTGGTCCTTCGTCCGCGCCGGCCTCCCCGGCGTGCGGCTCGGCAGTACCCCCTACGCGGAGTACCACAGCGCCCGTGACCTCCCCGGCGTCGTGGACCCGGCCCAGCTCGAACGGATGGGCCGCGTAGCGTCCGGATGGCTCCTAACGGGCTGAGCGGAGGTCGGCAAGGATCTGCTCCGCCCTCGTCCCCGTGACCACGCGCGGGCCGAAGTCGGCCCCGATCACGTACGGCGTGAGGCGCGCGGCCTTCAACGTCTTGCCCCAGTAGGTGAGCTCCAGCAGGACCCCCTCCCGGGTCTGCTGCGCGAAGTCCATGTCGAACACGAGGTTGCCCAGCGAGTGAGCGACCACCTTGCCCGCCGGGAACTCCACCGCCTGGACCCAATGCGGGTGCCCACCGATCACCAGATCCGCACCCGCGGTGGTCAGCGCTGCCGCTACCGCCCGCTGCGCCGGTACCGGGTCGTGGGTGTACTGCTGACCCCAGTGCGGCAGCACCGCGACCACGTCGACCGAGGTCTTGAGTGCCCGGATCGCCCTGGTGACCGCGGCGAGGTCGCCCTGGTTGAGCGGCCCCGTCCTCGGCGGCATGCGCACCTCGACCACACCGGGGGTGGTCGCCGTGGCCCGCGGCGTCTCACCGATCGCGTTGAAGGCCAGGAACCCGAACCGGACCCCGTCCCGCGTGACGATCACCGGACGGGCCGCCTCCTGGAGATTGCTCCCGGCACCGACCGGCTGCAGCCCGCCCGCCTTCACCAGCCGCACGGTCTCGACGAGAGCGCGTCGCTGGAAGTCCCCGGTGTGATTGTTGGCCAGCGAGACCACATCGATGCCGACGTCCCGCAGTCCGGCGACCACGCCAGGCGGAGCCGCGAAGGAATCACCGCCTTGTTGTGGCTCACCCGCTGTGGAGAGCGTGCTCTCGAGATTCACCACGGTGAGATCAGGGGCCTTCAGCCGCGGCCCGATCGCGCGCAACGGCCGGGAGACGTCGCCGGCTCGCGCCGAAGCCGCTCCGACCCTCCTCCCGAGCATTAAGTCCCCACCGGCAGTCATCGCCACGACCTGGGCGGGTGGCTGTGGCCCCTTGATCCGCAACGGGTACCGCGCCGGCTCGTCGAACGGATCCACCCCACCAACCGTGAGCGGCCGGACCGAAGGCCCCACTCTTGAGGTCGGCACCACGGCAAGCGCTCCAGCAGAGCGCTCCACGGCCCGGACGTCCCGGACCACCCGGAATCCCCGCCACGAACTGACCGCCCCATCAGCGATCCGCCGGGCGGTGGCCAGATCGAGATCCTGTTCGGCCCGCGTCGGATGAACCACGAGCGCCAACGGCTCGCTGCTCTCCACCGTCGACCCCGTCGGCCTGGGCGACGGCCGATGACTGGCTACCGGCTCGCTGGATGCCCCAGCTGTCGGCACTCCGCCCGGCTCTGGCCCGCGTCCATCGGAGCACGCTGCAGCCAGGGCACCGCAGCACCCCAGGACCAGCAAAGCCCGAGCCCGCCCTGCCATACCGTCACGCTAACGGACCGCCGAAACCCCGAACGCCGTCACGAACGCTGTGGCGAGCCGGTTGCGGAGCGTACGAGCCGGTCCACCAGACTGGGGGCATGATGCCCGAGGGTCGCCCCGAGGTGGCGCTGCGCCGCCGGCCGTTCGGTTCCTGGTTGCTCGGTCCGGCCGACCAGAGTCCGCGGGCGCTCCGGATCCGCGTCCAGACCCTGCTCACCACCTTCTCCATCGGTACCAACGTGATCGGCGCGATCGTCGTCTTCGTGCTGGCCGTCTTCGTCCTGCCCGGCCCGTCGGCCACCGACGACCTGGTCCTGATCCGGACCGTCGCCTTCCCGGCGTACTTCCTCGCCGCCCTGCTGATCGGCGCGGTCTGGAGCACCCGGCTCGCGCTCCGCGTCACCAACTGGGTCCTCGAGGGTCGCCCGGCCACCCGCAACGAGCAGATCGCGACCCTGCAACTGCCGTTCCGGCTGACGATGATCGAGGTCCTGCTCTGGTTCATCGCCACCGTGTTCTTCAGTGTGCTGACCGCGTTCCTGCAGCCGGAGAGCGTGCTGCGGGTCCTGGTCACCACCCTGGACGGCGGCATCGTCACCTGTACCGCGTCGTACCTGCTGACCGAGTTCGCGCTCCGCCCGATCGCTGCGCGCGCCCTGCTCGACCAGCCGCCGCCCCGCCGCCTGCTCGCCGCCGGGCTCAAGGCGCGGACGGTCTTCTTCTGGGCTGTCGGATCCGCCGTACCGGTGCTCGGCCTGATGCTGACGGCTGTGCTCGCCCTGATCGAGAAGGACGTGTCCGCGACCCGGCTCTCGGTGATCATCCTCGTCCTCGGCACCGTGGTCCTGGTCTGCGGCTGGCTGCTCACGATGCTCTCCGCACGCTCGGTCGTCGCGCCGGTCCGCTCGGTCCGGTTGGCACTCACCGTGATCGGCGACGGTGACCTCGACGTCCGGATCCCGGTTTTCGACGGTACCGAGCTCGGGTCCCTGCAGGCCGGGTTCAACCGGATGGCCGTCGGCCTGGCCGAGCGCGAACGCCTCCACGACCTCTTCGGCCGGTACGTCGGGACCGAGGTGGTCCGCGAAGCTCTCGACAAGGACTCGCTCGGCGGCCAGGAACGGTTCGTGGCGGTGCTGTTCGTCGACCTGGCCGGCTCGACCAAGATCGCGGCCGCCCGTCCCCCGGCCGAGGTCGTCGAGCTGCTCAACCGCTTCTTCGCCGTCGTGGTGGACGAGGTCGACCGGCACGGCGGCTTCGTGAACAAGTTCGCCGGCGACGCCGTCCTCGCCGTCTTCGGCGCCCCGGCCGAACTCCCCGACGCGGCCGGCAGCGCGCTACGGACCGGCCGGGCCCTCGCGACCCGCCTCGCCGACGAGTTGCCGGAAGCAACAGCCGGGATCGGGGTCACGGCCGGCATCGTCGTCGCCGGCACGGTCGGCGACGTCCGCCGGCACGAGTACACCGTGATCGGCGACCCGGTCAACGAGGCCGCCCGGCTCAGCGACCTGGCGAAGACGACCACGCAGCACCTGATCGCGTCGATGACCGCGGTGGAGAAGGCCGACCCCGAGGAAGCGCCGAACTGGCGGCCCGCCGAGAAGACCACGCTCCGCGGCCGGCCCCGCCCGACCCACCTCGCGTACCCGGCGGAGAGTTAGGTCAGCGACCGCCGGAGACGTCGACCATGGTGCCGGTCATGTAGGAGGACCGGTCGGAGGCGAGGAAGGCGATGAGGGCCGCCACCTCCTCGACCTTGCCGGTGCGGCCCAGCGGCGGGGTCGTGCCGATGCGGTCCAGCCGGCCTTCCTCGTGGATGTCGGTCTCGATCAGGCCGGGGCGGATGCCGAGGACGCGGATCCCTTCCTTGGCGACCTCGTGCGCGAGGCCGACGGTCAAGGTGTCCACGGCCGCCTTGCTCGCCGCGTAGTCGACGTACTCGTTGGCCGAACCCAGGACCGCGCCGCGCGACGACACGCTGACGATGACACCGCCCGCGCCACCACGGGCCGTGGACATCCGGCGGACCGCGGCGCCGGCGACCAGGAACGCTCCGATCGCGTTGATCCGGAAGACCCGCTCGAGCCGCTCGACGTCGTACTCCTCGACGCGTGCCGTCGGCGCGACCACGCCCGCGTTGTTGATCACGGCCCCGATCGGACCGAGCTCGGCCGTGATCGCGTCGAACAACCGCTCGATATCGGCCGACTCGGCCACGTCGGCCTGGACGGCGTACGCCCGGCGGCCGAGCTGCTCGCAGGCGGCGACCACGCGGTCGGCCTCGTCCTTGCGAGTGCGGTAGCTGATCCCGACGTCCCACCCGTCCTCGGCCAGCGCGATCGCGGCCCCGGCACCGATCCCCCGGCTGCCACCGGTCACCAGCGCGACGCGGGGTACGGATTCCTTCTCACTCATGACGGCAGCCTTTCACGGCGGTCACGGCGCGGGCTTGGTGAGCTGGATCTGGACCTCCGAATCGGTGAACCCGAGCGAGCGGTACAGCTTGATCGCGAGGTACCCGGGGTCGGCGACCATCACCACCGTGTGCGCTCGCAGCTCGGTCAGCCCGTACGTCGAGGCTCGGTGGACCAGCGTGCTCGCGATCCCCTGTGCTCGATCGTCGGGATGCGTCTGCACGTTCTGGAACCGGGCGACCCCGGATCCGTCGGTCACGAGTCCGAGCGAGGCTTGCAACCGCGGCCCGTCGAACGCCCCGAACCAGCGAGCATGCCCGTCGTCCACCAGGCGTTTGTCGGCGAGAACCTTGCGCCGGTTGAACTCCTCGTACCCGTCGACCTCCATCGGCGAGGCGGCGAGCGTCAGGCCGACCAGCTGTTCCCAGTCGTCGTCGGTGCTCAGGAAGCGGTACTCCGAGGTCGTGTTCGGCCGCTTCGGCGGGACGACGGTGGTTGCGGTCATGACGGCGTTCCGCTCGACCTCGAACCCGGCCGACGTGAGCTCGTCCTCGGCCCCGACGATCCCGTCGGTGGTGTCCAGCCCGAACGCGACGTGCTTGGCGTCGGGGAACTCGCGGTGGAAAGTCTCGAGACGGCGGCGCAGGTCGCCTTGCGCGAACGGAGTACGGAACAGCAGGTAGTTACCCCACCAGAAAGTCGGATTGGCCGGGGTACGGACGACGAGATGGTCGTCGTGCTCCACGACAGAGCTACCACTCAACCGCAACAGAAGAACATCAGTCCGAAACCCAAGACTCCCGCTAGCCACCCCTCCATGGTGACCACCAGGTCAAGACCATTTCAGAGGAACCTCGCGCCATCAGAGGGCGGCGGCCGCTCGGCGTTCGTGCTGACGCGGACCGGCAGCACTCACCAACCGCCCAACCACCCCACCGCCCGACGCCGTCCACGCCTGACTCACCGGGCAAACCACCCGAGCCCGCGAGTTGGCAAGTGCTGCAGGTCCGCCACCCGACCAACCCCACCACCTCCCGTCCGCTGCGCGCGACCTCTACTGGCGGGAGGGTTTCCAGCGGGGGTCGTCGGTGGTGGATTCGGCTTTGGTGGCTATGTTGCGCTGCATGCCGCCGAAGACGATGCCGTGGAAGGGTTTGACGGCCCACCAGTAGAGGTGGCCGGGGAGGCCGTGGGGGTGGAAGAGGGCTCGTTGGCGGAAGACGGTGCTGCCTTCGGCGTCCTGGTCGATCACGAGTTCGAGCCAGGCCAGGCCGGGGAGGCGCATTTCGGCGCGCAGGCGGAGGAGGCGGAGGTCCTCGATCTCCTCGACGCGCCACCAGTCGAGCGGGTCGCCGACGGACAGGTCGTTCGGGTTGCGGCGGCCGCGGCGGAGTCCTGGGCCGCCGAAGACCCGGTCGAGGAGACCGCGGGCCCACCAGCCGAGCCGCCAGGAGTACCAGCCGTTGCGGCCGCCGATTCCTTCGATCACGGCCCACAAACGCTCGCGCGTGGCCGACACCGCACTCGACCGTTCGTCCACGTACAGCGAGCCACCGGACCAGTCGGGGTCGCTCGGCAACGGGTCGCTCGGGGCACCCGGTGTCGCGGCCGACGCCCAGCTCGTGGTCACGTCGAGGGCCTGGACCCGCTTCAACGCCAGCTCGACAGCGCGGTCGAAGCCGGTCAGCCCGGGCTCCGGATCGGGGACGTACTCGGCGATGTCGTGTTCCTTGCAGACGACCTCGTGGATGAGGCTGTCGACCAGGGGGCGCGCGATGCTGCTCGGGACCGGGGTGACCAGGCCGACCCAGTGGCTCGACAGGGACGGGGTCAGCAGCGGCACCGTGACGATGCGTCGGTGGGTGAGGTTCGCGACCGCGGCGTACCGCTGCATCATGTCCCGGTACGTGAGCACGTCCGGGCCGCCGATGTCGAAGCCGCGGCTGACCTCGGGCGGCATGGTGGCGCTGCCGACGAGGTAGTGCAGGACGTCGCGGACGGCGATCGGCTGGATCCGGGTACCGAGCCAGCGCGGTGTCACCATCACCGGTAGCCGGTCGGTCAGGTACCGCAGCATCTCGAACGACGCCGAGCCGGAGCCGAGGATCACCGCGGCCCGGAGGACCGTCGTCGGCACCCCGGACGCGAGCAGGATCTCGCCGACCTCGCGCCGGGAATCCAGGTGCGGGGACAACTCCTCCTGCTGCGGGTACAACCCGCCGAGGTAGACGATCCGCCCGACCCCGGCCTCCCGCGCCGCGGTCCCGAACGTGAGCGCCGTATGCCGATCCCGCGACTCGAACCGTTTTCCGGTGCCGAGGGCATGGATCAGGTAGTACGCGACGTCGACACCCTCCATCGCGGCGTCGAGCTGGTGCCGGTCGGCGGCGTCGGCCTCGACCACCTCGACCTGGTCGTACCACTCGCGATCCCGCAACCGTCGCGGGTTCCGCGCCATCGCCCGGACGCGGTACCCAGCTTTGAGCAACTCGGGTACCAGCCGGCCGCCGATGTACCCCGTCACCCCCGTGACCAGCACAAGTTGTCCATCCACCCACCCACCGTGCCCTATCCGCCGCCGAACATTCGGCCCGTGCATCAGTTCGGCGACCTGAGCACCGACTGATTCACCTAGTTCCCCGGCACTAGCAGAGTCAGTGCGCTTGGCCTAAGTCGTGGGCGGCGGTGATCCCTAGCGTCGAGGGTGTGCTGATCCGGAGAGCGTTCCGAACCGCCCTGGCCCTTGTCGCGGCTCTCGTACTGGCGGGGGCGCCGGCTGGTCCCGCGCACGCGCACGGGGTCAGCGCGAGCGCGGATCTGTCGATTGCGCTCACCTTCGGCGGGAACGAGCTGACCGTCATCCTCCGGCGCACACCCGAGGTACCCGGGCCGCTGCAGGTCGACGTGGTCGCCCATACGCCGGTCAACCCGCTCACCGCCGAGCTCGCTGCTCGCGGTGTCGACCAGGGCGCGCTGTCGAAGACCGCGATCGCGTTGCGCGTACCGGGGATCACCACGGCTCGGCTGCACGTCGAGCAGGCCGGGCCGCATGAGCTGGAGCTTCGATCGGGACCAGAGCGCGCTGCCATACCCTTCCGGGTCCTCGTTCCCGAGCCGGCCGGCTGGGAGTACTTCACGTACGCCGCGTTCAGCCTGGCCGGGGTGTTCGTGCTCGGTGGACTCGGGTGCGCCGTCCTCGGTGCACGCCGTCCGCGGGTGCGGGCGTTCGCGGTACCCCAGGCCGTACTCGTCCTCGTGGCGCTCGTGGCCGCGTCGACGACCGCGGTGCTCTCCAAGGATCTGCCGCCCGCCTCCCCCACGGGTGCGCCGGAGACCACGCGGCAACTGGTCGACCCCGCCGACGGGTCAGCACCGGCTGGCCGGCCGTACGCCAACCTCACCCTGCGAACGACGCCGGCGCAGCCTCGAACCGGGCAGCCGTTCACCCTCTCGCTGCGCATCACCGACGGGAATACCGGCCGACCGGTCGACGACCTCGTCGCGCATCACGCGGCCCTGCTCCACACCGTGATCACCAGCCAGGACGGATCCGAATTCCGTCACGTCCACCCCGTCCGGACCGGACCCGGCGAACTCGAACTCCGCCTGACCGCGTCCACCCCCGGACGCCACCTCCTGTACGCCGAGTTCGAGCGCGCCGACAGCGGTGCCCAACTCGTCACCGGGTCCTTCGACGTCACCGGCCGGCCGCTCCCGAACCAGGCTGCAAGTACCGGAGGAGGTTCGGAGCCGAAGGCAAGCATCAAGGTCGTACCGGAGCACGTGGTCGCCGGCCGGCCCGCGTCGATCACCGTCCAGGTAGGCGTCGACGGCAGGCCGGTCCGGGATCTGCAGCCGTGGCTCGGGATGGCCGGGCACCTGGTCCTGCGGGACGAGCGCGGCACCGTCTTCGGGCACGTTCACGAGCTGGCGTCGATGGCGGCCCAGGCGAACGACCCGCAGCGCGCGATCCCGGACGAGTCGGTGGCGGCCGAAGGCCCGGAGTTGCGGTTCACCTTCAGCTTCCCGACGGCCGGGCGGTACCTGGCCTGGGTGCAGTTCGTACGGGACTACCGGATTCACACCGTGCCGTTCACCGTCACCGTCTCGAAGGGACAACCATGAGAACCACACTGCCTGTCCGCCGACGATCCGCGGCCCTGCTGGCCGTCGCCGCGCTGGCCGTTGCCGTCGGCCTCTTCGCCGTGATCCATCGCCTCGGAACCGACGAGCCGGCCGGGATCCGGGCCACCTCGGCGCAGTACCAGGTCGAACTCCAGCTCGGCGAGGACCGGACCGGGGTCATCGACGCCGACCTGCTCATCCACGACGCCGAGGGCGAACCGGTCGATCCGCAGACGGTCACGGTCGAGTCCGCGATGCCGAGCATGGGCCACGCCACCGCGGAGGTCACGGCGACCCGCGCCGACGCGGGCCGGTACCGGTTGCACGGCGAGCTGTTCCCGATGACGGGCGCGTGGGAGCTCACCATCCGCATCACTGGCACCGCCGGACCCGATGAGATCACCCTGCCCGTCACGGTCACCCGATGACGCCCAACTCGAAAGGGATCCCCGACATGTTGCGCGAACTCCCCAGGCGCGAGCAGCTCGGTCCATGGCTCCTGCTGCTCGGCACCACGCTCGGCGGTCTCGGCATGGTCTGGGACGTCCAATGGCATTCCGACGTCGGCCCCGACACCTTCTTCACCGCGCCGCACCTCCTCCTCTACCTCGGCATGGCCACGTCCGGGATCACCTCGCTCGTGATCGTCCTGCTGAATACCCGGGCCAGCCACACGTCCCAGTACGTCGACGGCTCGCCTGCGGTGACGGTCCTCGGCACGTTTCGAGCGCCGCTCCCCTATCTGCTCTGCGGATGCGCCGGGGCCGGTGGGTTGCTGTTCGGGCTCGCGGATCTGTGGTGGCACGAGGTGTACGGGTTCGACGTCACGCCGACCTCGCCGCCGCACGTCGCGATGTCGTTGATGTCGCTGTTCGACACCGCCGGGCTGTTGCTCGCGTTCATCCTGCTCCGCTCGACCCGGGCCGGACGACTCGGCCTCACGATCGCGATCGGCGCGTGCGTGCCGAACCTGGTCTTCCTGCTGTACTCCACCCCGCCGATCCCCGGCATCGCCACCGTCGTTCTCGCGATCTCCGCTGCCGGCGTCCTGCTGCTGTCCGTCTTCGCGGGCGCCCTCCGCCGACCGGCCCTGGTCGCCTCGGTCGCGCCCGGGTTGATCCTGATCCACGCCGCGCTGTGGTTCTTCGCACCCGCCGCGACCCGGATCTACGCCGACTCCCTCGGACTCGGACTGCGCGACTACGCCCTCGGCGTACCGGCGATGCCGATCACGCTCCCGTTCGCGCTACCGCTCGCCGCTCTCTTGTACGCCGGGGGTCTGCGGCTCGGGCGCGCTCGCGGGTGGTCGCCGAAGGTGGTGATCCCGGTCCTCGGCGCGCTCGGTACGACGCTGGTCGTGGCCGGCTATCTGTCCGTCCCGCTGGGCACCACGCCGTTGACGCTGTTGCCCGCAGCACCGATCGGCGCCGTGGCCGGGTGGATCGGCTGGCAGCTCGGCTCACTCGGCCGGATCGCGGGCGCCGGCCTCACGACCGAACCGCCCATCGCTCAGCCCGGCCGGACGGCGTCCCGCCTGCTCACCTCGGAGGCCTGAACCATGCGAACTCGAACCATCCTCGCCGCCGCAGCCGCGTTCGTTGCCCTCGGCAGCTTCACCGCCGTCCCCGCGGCCGCCGCCCCAGCACCGGTACCGGTCGTGCACTCCGAGATCACCAAGGTCGGCCCGTACGAGGTGCGGACGTCGTTCAGCGAGTGGCCGTTGCGGGCTGATCGGTCCCTCGACTTCCTGTTCGCACCGGCCAACGGGATCCAGGGCATGAAGGGCCGGATCAGGCCGGTTTCACCAGCTGGCAAGGTGTTCCGGCCGCAGTCGCAGTCGAAGGCCGACGGGACGGATCTGGCCAGGCACCCACGCGCCTTGGACGACTGGGGCTTCGACGTGGTCGCGCTGCCGACGCCCGGGACGTGGCGGTTCGAGTTCACCCTGGACGGGCCGGACGGTCGCGGCACCGGGGTCCTCGAACTCCTCGTCGGCAGTCGGCCTGGACCACCCGCGGCACTAGCCTGGTCGCTCGGTCTGCTGCCGTTGGCCGCCGTCGTACCGATCGGGGGTTACCTGTGGTTCAGGACGAGGCAGGCCCGGCGCCGCGACGTCTGGACGTGGAGCTGACCGGCCGGCGCCGCCGTGGGGACTTGTGGGGGCTCGTCCCGGTCGACCAGGTGCACCACCTGGTCACGGCGGCGTTCCCGATGCTGGTCGGATGGACCCTGTTCCAGGAGAACGACCTGCGCGGCTGGATCGGAGTCCTGTCCGGGCTGGCCCAGACCGTCGCGCTGACCTGGGGCCGGCGGTTCCCGGTCGCGGTCCTGCTCGTTGTCATCGGCATCGACCTGGTGACCGAGCAGGTCGGCAGCCAGCTGATCGGCTTCGGTGTGATCATCGCCGGATACTACGTGGCCGCGTGGGGCAAGGCCTGGGAGCGCAGTACCGCGCTGGTGCTGGGCATCGCCTTCGCGATCTTCACCGGCATCCTGGCCGGCGGAAGCGCGGCCCTGCTCGGGGTGATCATCGGGCTCGGGTTCCTGGCGTTCTGGGTGAGCGGCCGGTTCGAGGCGGAGCAGCGTGGCCGGATCACCGAGCTCAGCGAGGAGACCGATCGGCTCGCCCAGGAACGCGCGGTCGCCGAGGAACAGGCTGCCGACCGCGAACGCGCCCTGCTGGCCCGCGAACTGCACGACATCCTGAACCACTCCCTCACCCGGATCGTGCTCACGGCCGAAGCGGGTGCGGAGACCGGGACCGAATCCGATGCCCGCCGGACGTTGCGCGGCGTCGCGGACACCGGCCGCGACTCGCTCGCCGAACTACGGCGTCTGCTCGGCGTACTCCGGACGAGTACGCCGGACGAGTTGCGGCCGCCGCCGAGTCTGGATCAGGTGGACGAGTTGGTGGCGCAGATCCCGCCGGGTGGTCCGGTCGTGACTGTCGAGCGACAAGGCGAGGTGCGGGCTGCGGACACGAGCATCGAGGTCGCGGCGTACCGGGTGGTGCAGGAGGCGCTGACGAACGTGGCGAAACACGCAGGCGCGGTCCGGACGACGGTGCGGCTGACGTACCTCGCGGACACGCTGGAGATCGTGGTCGGCAACGAGCTGCGGACGCGGAACCACGGGCGCTCCGCGGTCCGCGGCACCGGCCTGGTCGGGCTCCGCGAACGGGTCGAACTCCTCGGCGGCACCCTTCACGCCGGCGAGAACCCGATCGGCGAGACCTCGTTCGGCGAGAACGGGACTCATCCCAACGACGACGTGCGCCGCGTCGGTGAGCAGCAGGCGGCCGGGGTGTTCACGGTGTACGTGACGTTGCCGTTGCGGCAGCTGGCGGGAGCCGGTGGCGGCCGATGAGCGAGATCTTGGCGCCGGTCGACGGGCGGGCCGTGCGGGTGGTCGTCTGCGATGACGAGGCCTTGTTGCGCGAGGCGCTGAGTCGCCTGGTCGACGTCGCGACCGACCTCGATGTCGTCGGCGTAGCGGGGAACGGCGCCGAGGCAGTGGACGTGGTCGCGCGGCACTCGCCCGACGTCGTCCTGATGGACATCCGGATGCCGGTGCTCGACGGGATCGAGGCGACCCGGCGGATCGTCCGGGCGCACCCGCGCACGCGGGTGCTCATCCTCACCACGTACGACCTGGACAGCTACGTGTACGCCGCGTTGCAAGCCGGGGCGAGCGGGTTCCTGTTGAAGGACGCGCCGAGTGAACGCCTCCGGGACGGCATCCGCATCGTTGCCGCTGGCAACTCCGTGCTCGCGCCGGAGGCGACCACCCGGATGATCGAGGCGCTCCGCCCCGACCTCCCCGACGACACCGACCGGGTCGTGCTGGACGCGATCCGCCGGCTCACCGACCGTGAGCGCGAGGTCTTCGACCTGGTCGCCGCCGGACTGTCCAACCAGGAGATCGCCGACCGGCTCACCCTCAGCCGGTACACCGTCAAGGTGCACGTCTCCAACCTGCTCGCCAAACTCGGCCTCGCCGACCGCATCCAGGCCGTCCTCGCCCACTCCCGCCTCCGCAACCACCTGTAGCGGACCGCTGGATTGACAGGCAGCCGGAAGGCTGCCTATGGTGAACAGGCAGCCGAACGGCTGCCTATGAGGAGTGGGCGTTGATGGACGAGGTCTTCAGAGCGCTGGCGGATCCGAGCCGCCGGCGGCTGCTCGACTCGCTGAACGGGCGGAACGGGCAGACCCTGCGCGAGCTCTGCGGCGAGCTGGAGATGGCCCGGCAGTCGGTGAGCAAACACCTCGCCGTGCTCGAGGAAGCGAATCTCGTCACCACGGTCAAGCGCGGCCGGGAGAAGCTCCACTACCTCAACGCCGAGCCGATCAACGCGATCGCGGATCGCTGGATCACCCGGTACGACCGTCGGCGGGTGCAGCTGTTCGCCGATCTCAAGACAGCATTGGAGTCCGACGACATGAGTGACAACGACTTCGTCTACACGACCTACATCCGGACCACGCCGGAGCGGCTCTGGCGCGCGCTCACCGATCCGGAGTTCACCCAGCAGTACTGGGGTGTCACCCACGAGACCGACTGGCAGCCCGGCTCACCGATGGCGTGGCACATGGGCGAAGTGACGATGGTGGGCGAGGGCCAGGTCGTGCTCGAACACGACCCCTACCGGCGGCTCGCGTTCACGTGGCACCGCATCACACCGGAGTTCGCGAAGGCGGTGGAGCTCGGTGACGAGGACTTCGCCACCATGAGCGCCGAACCGCTGTCCCGGGCCACCTTCGACCTGGAGCCGGACGGCGACCAGGTCAAGCTCACCGTGGTGCACACCGGCTTCGAACCGGGCAGCAAGCTCCGCTCGATGATCGACGACGGCTGGACCCGGCTGCTGTCCGACCTCAAGTCGTTCGCCGAGACCAACCCTGAGCTGCAGGCCGTCTAGCCCTGGCACGAACTCGCCGGCCGTCGCGGCGCACTGCCCGAGGCGGCGTCACGGCCGGCGGTGCACCAGCAGGGGTAGCACCGCGGCGGCCCCGGCTTCGCGGAGTTTGGCGGCGGCGACCGTGATCGGCCACTGCGAGGACGACGCGTCCACGACCAACAGGACAGAGCGTTCCGCGATGGCCTGGCCGGTCAGGTCGTCCACCGTGATGCCGTCACGCCACACCTTCGCCTCCTCGGCCGAGGAGAGGTCGTCGCTGAAGCCCCGCGGATCCACGGTCAGCGCGGCGCGCTCCAGCCGGCCGACCTCGGCCAGGTGGTCCGCGATCTCCGTGGTCAGCCGTTGGTGCCCGGCCGCGGCCAACGTGATCACCACGTCGGGCCGCCGGGACCAGGCATCCCGCCAGCGCGACAAGGCGGCCACACAGCCGGCCTTCAACGCTTCGAGCGCGTCCGGGTCAGGCGTATCCACCCCGAACGTGGCCCGCAGGACCTCCCGCCACTCGGGCGCGTCGGCGTAGACGATGGCTCGTCCCTGGTCCGCCATCAGGGCCGGTGGGATCCGGCCCTTCGCCCCGAACGCACCGCCGGGCCACATCTTCCGCGGTTCCAGGAGGTGCGTCTCGCCGCGCAGCAACCGGGTGATCGCCTGCACGGTCTCCGCCGAGGGTCGCGCGGTCAGCGGCTCCGGCAACAGGCCGAGGCAGACCGAACACCGGCCACACGGCTCGGCCGACGGATCGTCCAGCGACTCCTGCAGCAGTTGCATCAGGCAACGTTCACCGCGGGTGTAGGCGCGCATGATGTCGGCCTCCCGACGGCGCACCGCCACGATCCCGTCGTAGTGCGCCGCGTCGAACGACCACTCGGCCCCGGTCCGCAGCCAGCCCCGCTCGACCCGCTCCACCGCGCCGTCGACCGCGAGCTGCTTCAGCATCAGCTCGACCCGGCCCCGTCGCAACCCGGTCTCCGCCTCCAGCGCGGGCACGGTCGCCGGCTGGTCCGGACCGTACGACTCGAGTCCGCGGAGCAACCGGTTGACCTGGTCGGGCACCGGGATCGTGGCCGTCGCGAAGTAGTCCCAGACGCCCGAGTCCGCGTCCGACGGCAGCAACGCGACCACCGCATGATCGATCCCGCGGCCCGCCCGACCGACCTGCTGGTAGTACGACACCGGCGAAGGGGGTGAGCCGACGTGGACGACGAAGCCCAGATCGGGTTTGTCGTACCCCATCCCCAACGCCGAGGTCGCGACCAGCGCCTTCAACTCGTTCCCGCGCAACGCGTCTTCGAGGCGCTCCCGCTCGGCCGCGTCCAGCCCACCCGTGTACGCAGCGACGGGGACCGCTGGTCCGTGCACCTCCTGGATCGCGGCGGCCAGGCGTTGCGCGTCCGACACGGTCAACGTGTAGACGATGCCCGACCCCGGCAACTTCGGCAGGTGGTCGACCACCCAGGCGAACCGGTCCAAAGGCGACAACGCGTCCACCACCGCCAGTTGCAGACTCGACCGTGCCAATGGGCCCCGCAGCACCAGGGTCGACTCCCCCAGTTGGTGGGCGACGTCCTCGGTGACGCGCGAGTTCGCCGTCGCGGTGGTGGCGAGCACCGGGGTCTGCGGGTTCAGCCGCTGCAGGACGTCGGACACGCGCCGGTAGTCCGGACGGAAGTCGTGCCCCCAGTCCGACACCGCGTGCGCCTCGTCGATCACCAGCAGGCCGATCTGCCCCGCGAGCCCGTCCAGCACGCGCCGGCCGAAGCCCGGGTTCGCCAGCCGCTCCGGCGAGACCAGCAGCACGTCGATCGCGCCGGACCGCAGGTCGCCCTCGATCGAGGACCACTCGTCCACGTTCGACGAGTTCAGCGTGGCCGCGCGCAGACCGGCCCGGGCCGCGGCAGCCACCTGGTCCCGCATCAGCGAGAGCAGGGGTGAGACCACCAGCGTCGGACCCGCGCCCTCCGACCGGCGGATCGCGGTCGCCGCCCAGTACACCGCGGACTTGCCCCAGCCGGTCGCCTGGACCACGAGGACCCGCGCCTGCGGCTCGCACAACGCCGCGACCGCGGTCTCCTGGTCGTCCCGCAACCGCGCGGCGTCGCCCGCGATCGCGCGGATCACGGTCGCCGCGGTCTCGGCCCGCTCGGCGCCCAGCGTCAACGAGTCAGCCACGCGAACCACCCCACGCGCCGACGAACGGACGGTTGGACCAACCCTGCGAAGAACCCATGACGACGACCCTAGACGCCCGCTCCCCCAATCCGCGGACGGCCGCCGCCGGCCTGTGGACAAACTCAGCTCGCGACGCAACTCCCGGGGTGACACGGCTGACCCGATTCGTCCATCAACCGTTGCGGACCAGGCCCCTTCGCGCCGAGCACGTCGTACGGGTTGGCCAGCGTGCAGCGGTCGAGCGAGAGGCAGCCGCAGCCGACACAGTCCTTGAAGTCGTCGCGCAGTTGCTCGAGTTGGAGGATCCGCCGGTCCAGCTCGGCCTGCCAGCACTCGGAGATGCGCTCCCAGTCCTGCCGGGTCGGCGTCCGGTTGCCGGGCAGGAGCTCGAGCACGGCGGCCACCTCGGCGAGCGGGATCCCGACCCGTTGCGCGATCCGGATCATCGCGACCCGGCGCAACGTGTCCCGCTTGTACCGGCGCTGGTTGCCCGTGGTGCGGCGGCTGACGATCAGGTTCTGCCGCTCGTAGAAGTGCAGGGCCGAGACGGCCACCCCGCTGCGCTCGGACAGTTGCCCGACCGTCATCTCACCCGGCTCGATGTCCATGGCGCCGCCTCCTTCTGCAACCTCAACAAAGGTCGAGGCTAGCCGGCCCGATCAGGCCGGCTGCGGGCGCCGTCCGATACTCGCCGACATCAGCGCGGCCGCCGCGCACAGGCCACCCGCGAGGTACCAGGCCAGGTCGTAGTTGCCGTGCGCGTCCCGGATCGCACCGGCGCCCGTGGCCGCGATCGCCGCCCCGATCTGGTGCGAGGCGAACACCCAGCCGAACACGATCGGCCCGTCCACCCCGAACCACTCCCGGCACAGCGCGACCGTCGGCGGCACGGTCGCCACCCAGTCGAGTCCGTAGAAGATGATGAACACCCAGATACTCGGCTGCGCGGTGGGCCCGAGCAACGACGGCAGCACCAGCAACGAGAGTCCGCGCAGCGCGTAGTACGCGATCAGCAGGTACCGCGGGTCCCAGCGGTCGGTCAGCCAGCCGGACACGATCGTGCCGCCGACGTCGAACACCCCGACCAGCGCGAGCAGCGAAGCGGCCGTGGTCGCGGGCATGCCGTGGTCGTGCGCGGCGGTCACGAAGTGCGTCCCGATCAACCCGTTCGTGGACGCACCGCAGATCGCGAACCCGCCGGCCAGCAACCAGAACGCCGGCCGGTGCATCGCCTTCCACAACGCGGTCACCGCCCGCAACGCGCTGCTGCCCGTCGTCTCCACCCGCTGCCCGGCCGTACTCCCCTCGGGCGCACCGTACGCACGCAGGCCCACGTCGCTCGGGTAGTCCCGCAGGAACAGCAGCACCAGCGGTACGACGGCCAGCGCGGCCGCGGCAGCCACCAGAGCCGGTACCCGCCAGCCGAAGTTCGTCGCCAGGGACGCGATCAGCGGGAGGAAGATCAGCTGACCCGTCGCCCCGGCCGCGGTGAGGATCCCGGTGACCAGGCCGCGGCGCCGGACGAACCAACGCCCGGTGATCGTCGCGACGAACGTCATCGACATGGACCCGGTCCCGACGCCGACCAGCAGGCCCCAGCACAGCAGCAACTGCCAGGCCGAGGTCATGAAGATCGTCAGCCCGGAGCCGAGCGCGATCAGGACCAGCGCCCCGCTGACCACCTTGCGCAGCCCGAGCCGGTCCATCAGAGCGGCCGCGAACGGCGAGATCAGGCCGTACAGCAGCAGGTTGATCGACACCGCGGCCGAGATGGTCGCGTGCGACCAGCCGAACTCCTCGTGCAGCGGGTCGAGCAGCACCCCGGGCACCGAGCGGAACCCGGCCGCCCCGATCAGGGTGACGAAACCGACCGCGGCGACCGGCCAGGCGCGGTGCAGCCGACGACGCGTCGGCTGGTCCAGGATCTGAGTCACCAGGAGAGTTTGCGGGAGCCGAACCCCGCGAACCAGTGGCCAGAATGACATCATGTGGCAAGATCTGGCCATGAGTTCCGCTCGATCCCCGCATCGCATCGCCGTCCTCGCCCTGGAACCGGTGGTCGGGTTCGACCTGACCATCGCGCCCACGGTGTTCAGCTGCGCGACGCTCGCCGACGGCACCCCGCTGTACGAGGTGCGGATGTGCGGGATCCGCGCCGAGCCGGTCCGCGCGAGTCTCGGGTACACGATCGTCCCGGACCACGGCGCCGAGATCCTGGCCGAGGCGGACACGGTGATCGTGCCCGGGACGTACATCCCGCAGCCGCGGCACGAGGGCACGCTGCCCGCCGACGTGGCCGAGGCGTTCGCCCTGATCCGGCCGGGCACGCGGATCGCGTCGATCTGTACCGGGGCGTTCGTACTCGCCGCGGCCGGGCTGCTCGACGGCCGACCCGCGACCACGCACTGGCGGCGGGCAGCGATGTTCCGCGACCTCTACCCGAACGTGAAGCTGGACGAGGACCTGTTGTTCGTCGACGACGGCGACGTGGTCACCTCGGCCGGGCTCGCGGCCGGGGTCGACCTGTGCCTGCACCTGATCCGCCGGGACTTCGGCAGCGAGGTCGCGAACCGTGCCGCGAAGCATTGCGTGGTGCCACCGTGGCGGGACGGCGGCCAGTCCCAATTCATCGAGCGGACGATCCCGGAGGAAGGTACGGACGGTACCGGCCCGACTCGCGCGTGGGCGCTGCAGCGGCTGGCCGAGGAGCTCAGCCTGCCGACGATGGCCGAGCACGCGCGGATGAGTGTGCGGACGTTCAGCCGCCGGTTCAAGGCCGAGACCGGACAATCGCCAGGTACGTGGCTTCAGCAGCAACGGATCCGGCACGCGCGTCAGTTGCTGGAGACCACCGATCTGTCCGTCGACCGCGTCGCCGAAGCCGCCGGCCTCGGGACCGCCGCGTCGCTGCGCCACCACCTCCGGACCGAGCTCGGTGTCGCCCCGCTCGCCTACCGGAAGACGTTCCGCGCGAGCTAGTGCCCCGTGTTGGAAGTTTCTTGAGTGATTGCGGTGGTCAGGTGCGTGCATCGCGGTGCCGGACGAGCGTCCTCGATGCGGTGCCATCGTGGATGATCGGCCGGTGCCGCGAGGTGCGTGCCTGGGCGCCGCAAGCGCCAAGCAACTTCCAACACGGGGCACTAGGACCTAGACGATCACCAGGTCGTGCGGCTGGTTGTTCAGCGACTCCACGCCGGTCTCGGTGACGACCACGATGTCCTCGATCCGGGCGCCCCACCGGCCCGGCTGGTAGATCCCGGGCTCCACGCTGAACGCCATCCCGGGCTCCAGCACGAGGTCGTTGCCGCCGACGATGTACGGCTCCTCGTGCACGTCCAGGCCGATCCCGTGCCCGGTCCGGTGGATGAAGAACTCACCGAACCCGGCCGCCGCGATGACCGACCGCGCCGCCTCGTCGATCGACTGCGCGGTCGCCCCGGGACGGACCGCGTCCACCGCGGCCCGCTGAGCCTCCTGCAGTACCCCGTACGTCGCGGCCACGTCGGCATCGCGTGGCGTACCGACCGCGTACGTCCGGGTCGAGTCCGAGTTGTACCCCGAGGGCAGCGGACCGCCGATGTCGACCACCACGACGTCGCCCGCCTCGATCACCCGGTCGGACACGTCGTGGTGCGGGCTGGCACCGTTGGGACCACTCGCGACGATGACGAAGTCGGCCTCGACGTGCCCCTCCGCCACGATCGCGGCGGCGATGTCGGCCCCGACCTCGGCCTCGGTCCGGCCGGCCCTCAGCAGGCCCGGAACGCGGGCGTGGACCCGGTCGATCGCGGCGCCCGCGGCCCGCAGTTCCGCGATCTCGCTCGCGTCCTTGCGCATCCGGAGCTCACGCACGATCGGCCCGGCGAGCACCTGCTCCGCCGCCGGCATCGCATCCCGGAGCGCGAGGACGTGCAGCGCCGGCGCGAAGTCGCTGACCGCCACGCGATCCGGCTTGCCCAGCCGATCGGCGACCAGGGCGTACGGGTTCTCGCCGTCGACCCAGGTCAGCACCTCAACCCCCAACGCGGTCACCGGCACGTCGGCGAATCCGGGCGCCTCCAGCTTCGGTACGACGAGCGCCAGGTCGCCGTCGGCGGGGATGACGAGCGAGGTGAGCCGCTCGAACGAGCCGCCCGCCTGGCCGAGCAGGTAGCGCAGATCCGACCCCGGCGCGATCACCAGACCGGTCCCGGCGGCAGCCGCCCGGGCTCGGTCCAGGCGGGCACGGAGTACAGCGCCGTCGGGGGCAGGAAGGTGCAGGGAGCGTCGCGACATGGCGACAAGCCTAGGCCTCCCACGATTGGCTACCTGCCGGTAATGTCAGCGGGCATGGAGAAGCGTCCGATCGGCTGGCCTCTGCTCGTTGCGCTGACCAACGGGCGGACCCGGATCCCCGACGACCGGCTCACCGCCGCGGTCCGGGACAAGGTCGTACTGGTCACCGGGTCGTCGTACGGGATCGGCGAGGCGACGGCGAAGCGGCTGGCCCGGGCCGGGGCGACCGTCCTGCTCGTCGCCCGCACCGCGGACCAGCTGGAGGCCGTCGCCGAGGAGATCCGGATTGCCGGCGGCCAGGCGCAGGCGTACCCGGCGAACCTGGCCGACCCGGCCGCGATCGAGGATCTGGTCGCGAGGGTGCTCGACGACCACGGCCACGTCGACGTGCTGGTGAGCAACGCGGGCAAGTCGATCCGCCGGTCCGTCGCCGACTCGTACCAGCGGTTCCACGACATCGAGCGGACCAACGCGGTCAACTACCTGGGTCCCGCCAAGCTTGTCCTCGCCCTGCTCCCGTCGATGCGCGAGCGCGGATCCGGTCACCTGGTCAACGTCTCGACGGCCGGTGTCCGGACGCCCCCGCTCGCCCGCTGGTCGGCATACCTGGCGTCCAAGGGCGCGTTCGACGTGTGGCTGCGGTGTATCGCCCAGGAGATCCGGCCGGACGGCGTCACCACGTCGACCGTGTACATGGGCCTCGTGCACACCCGGATGAGCGAGCCGACGCCGTTGCTCACCAAGCTGCCCGGGCTGTCTCCGGAGCAGGCGGCGGACCAGGTCTGTGCCGCGGTCGCCGATCGGCCGCACAACATCACTCCGCCGTTCGTCCGACCTGCGGATGCCCTGGGCAACCTTTTCCGGGTACCGACGGACCGGCTGTTCGAGCAGTACTACCGCCGCACGACCAGGGCGGAACCGTGAGGCCGATCGGTCCGATGCGGCCGCCCGAGTGGTTGCTGCGAGGCGCCGTCGAGGTCGGCACGGTCTCGGCCGCGCTGATCCGGTCGGGCGTGTGGCGGAACGTGGGTCCGACGCAGCTGGTCGGGATCGAGCGGGCGCTGCGGCGCTGGGGTCAGTCGATGGCCGCGCTCGGAGCGGTCGCCGCGATCCGCTGGCCGGACCGTCCGGCCGTCGTCGACGAACGCGGCAGCCTGACCTATCGGGAGCTGGACGAGCTCGTCGCCCGGCTCGCGGCGGGGCTGCGCGCGGAGTACGGGATCGTTGCTGGTGGCAAGGTTGCCGTGCTGTGCCGGAACCACCGCTGGTTCCTCGCGGCGACGCTGGCGGCCTCGCGGATCGGGGCGGACGTGCTGTTCGTGAACACCGAGTTCGCCGCGCCGCAACTCAGCGCGGTCCTGACGAAGCATCCGCCGGATCTGCTGGTCCACGACGAGGAGTTCGCGGTGGAGACCAGCGTGCCGACCTTGCTGGGTTGGCGGGAAGCTGGTGGGAGCGCCCTCGACGACCTCGCCGCGACGGACGCGCCCGAGCCGCCGGCACCCGACCGGCCGGGGCACATCACGATCCTCACGTCCGGCACGACCGGGACGCCGAAGGCAGCGCCGCGAGCCCCGACCGCACTCGGGCTCGCCGGTCTCACCGCGAGTGCGCTCGACCGGCTCGGGCTGCGATCCGGCGAGCCGATGGTGATCTGCCCGCCGTTGTTCCACGGGTTGGGGCTGCTGCACTCGATGCTCGCGCTCTTCCTCGGCTGCCCCGTGGTCGTGTCCCGCCGGTACGACGCGGCCGCCGTGCTCGCGTCGATCGAGCCGAACCGGGCCGGCTCGGTGGTCGCGGTCCCGGTGATGCTCCAGCGGCTGCTCGACCTCGGTCCGGCGGAGATCGCGCGGTACGACCTGCAGTCGGTGCGCGCCGTCATCTCGGGCGCGTCCGCGTTGCCGCCCGCGTTGGCCGAGCGGTTCATCGAGCGGTTCGGGCCGGTGCTGTGCGACGCGTACGGATCGAGCGAGATCGGGATCGCCACGATCGCGTCCTCGAAGGACCTGCTCGCCGCGCCCGGGACGGTCGGGCGGCCGTGCCTCGGGAGTTCGGTGCGGATCCTCGGCCCGGACGACCGGCCGGTTCCCACCGGGACGGCGGGCCGGATCTTCGCCGGTGGTGGTCTCGTCTTCGGCGGATACTCGGACGGCAGCAGCAAGACCGTGGTCGACGGCCGGATGAGTACCGGCGATCTCGGGCACCTGGACGCGGCCGGCCGGCTGTTCGTGGACGGGCGCGAGGACGACATGATCGTGTCCGGCGGCGAGAACGTGTACCCGGCCGAGGTGGAGGACTGTCTGCTCCACCACCCGGCCGTCGCCGACGTGGCCGTGATCGGTGTGGCCGACGAGGAGTTCGGCCGGCGCCTGGTCGCGTACGTCGTCCTGACCGCCGAAGCGACCGAGGACGAGTTGATCGACCACGTCCGGGCGAACCTCGCGCGGTACAAGGCGCCGCGTCAGGTCGTCGTGATCGACCAGCTGCCGCGCAACGCGACCGGCAAGGTGGTCAAACGCGACCTGCCGGAACCCTAAGGAAGGTCCCGAGGCGGCGGACCCGTGTACGTGGGGATGACCGACTTCGGCAGCGGGCCCTTGATCCGGGTCGGCTCGTTGCGCTGCTCCCAGGAGTGCGCGAGCAGCCCGACCGAGCGGGACAGGACGAAGAGGCCACGGGCCAGCTCCGGGGCGAAGCCGAGCTCGGCGTGGATCGTCGCGGTGGCGCCGTCCACGTTCATCGGGACCGGCTTGGTGCCTTCGGCAAGGACTTCCTCGAGCGCGAGAGCGAGGCGCAGGTACTCCCCGGAAACGGTGCCCGCCTCGGCCGCCTGCCGGACGGCGCCGATCAACGGATCACGCCGCGGATCGCGCGGGTGGAAGCGGTGTCCGAACCCCGGCACGAACGCCTTGCGCGCCTTGTGGTCGGCGACCAGATCGCGCGCGGCCTGCTCGGGTGCGACGCCGTCGTCGGTCGTCGCCCTCAGCTGGTGCAGGACCTCCAAGCACTGTTGGCCGGCGCCGCCGTGGACGTCGCCGAGCAGGTTGACCCCGGTCGCCATCGCGTTGTTGAGGTCGAGCCCGCAGGACGCCGCCATCCGGGCCGCCGCGATCGACGGTGCCTGCGGGCCGTGGTCCACCGCCGCGACCAGGGTCAGCTCCAGCAGCTCGGCCTCGGCCGACGTCGGCAACTCGCCGCGGACCATCAGCCAGACCAGCTCGGAGAAGCTGACCGACCCGATCAGGTCCTGGATCGCGTACCCGCGCAGCCGGATCGACCCGGGCGCGATGTCGGTGATCCCGGTCGCCCACCAGTCCGCCGCTCGATCGGTCCCGCTCATACGACTCCTTCGCTCCGCAGCGCCGCGATCTCGTCCGCTGTATAGCCGGCTTCGGTGAGGATCTCGTCCACGTGTTCGCCGAGTACGGGCGGTCGCGCGGCCGGCCCGACCGCTTGACCGTCGACGTGCACGCTGCTGCCGAGTACGCGCAGGGGTCGCTCGCCGGGCGCCGGCATCGGTACCTCGTGCAGCAGGTCCCGCTCGGTGACCTGGTCGAGGGTGAGCGCCTCCTGGACCGTGAGCACCGGCGCGACCGGGACGCCGGAGGTCGCGAGGAGCTCGTCCCACTCCACCGCCGAGCGCTCGCGCAGGGTCTTCTCCAGCTCCTGCTTCAGCTCGCCACGGTGCCGCTTCCTGGCTTCGCGGGTCACGAACCGCTCGTCGGTGATCAGCTCCGGCCGGTCGAGTACGGTACACAGCTCGACGTACTGCTCCTGCTTGTTGGCCGCGATGTTCAACACGCCGGACGCGGTCGCGAACGTACCGGACGGCGCCGAGGTGACGTTCTCGTTGCCCATGGCCCGTGGTTCGCGGCCGCCGATCAGGAAGTCGGACACCACCCAGCCCATCGCCGCGATCGCGGTCTCCAGCATCGACACGTCCAGGTAGCTGCCCTGGCCGGTCCGGGACCGTTTCACCAGCGCCGCCGAGATCGCGAACGCCGCCGCGTACCCGCCGAGCGTGTCCGCGATCGGGAACCCGGTCCGGGTCGGCGCGGTCTCCGGGGTCCCGGTCACGCTCATGATCCCGGACAGCCCCTGGATGATCTGGTCGTACGCCGGCCGCCCGCGCATCGGCCCGGTCTGGCCGAAGCCGGACACCGCGCAGTACACGAGGCCCTCGTTCAGCGAGCGGAGCACGTCCGGGCCGAATCCGAGCCGGGCGAGCACGCCGGGCCGGAAGTTCTCCAGCAACACGTCGGCCCCGCGGACCAGGCGCTCGAACACCTCACGTCCCCTGGGCGTCTTCAGGTCCAACGTGAGCGACCGCTTCCCCGCGTTCTGGGCGAGGAAGGAGACCCCGAGTCCGCGGTCGCTCAGCGCCGGATCCGCGCCGAGGTTCCGGGCCAGGTCGCCGGTGCCGGGGACCTCCACCTTGACGACGTCGGCGCCCATCAGGGCCAGCTGGTACCCGGCGAAGGGCCCGGCCAGCACGTTGGTCAGGTCGAGCACCCGCACCCCGGCGAGCAGGTCCGCGTCAGGTCGCACTGAAGCCGCTCCACCCGGTCCCGGAGATGGCTTCCGCACACCGCCGGACCGCCCGCACGTACGACGCCAGCCGCTCGTCGTTGAACCGGGTCGTCGGTCCGCCGATCCCGATCGCGGCGACCACGCGGCCGTCCGGACGGCGGACCGGTGCCGAGACCCCGGAGGCGCCGAGCTCGCGTTCACCGTGGGTGATGGCGTACCCGCGCTCGCCGGTCAGCGCCGCCGAAGCGCGCAGCCGCTTGCCGAAGTCGGCGCTGTGCGGCGACTCGGCCGCCACCTCGTCGATGACGGACGGGTCCGCCTCCACCAGCGGCGGATCGCTGAGCAGGACCTTCGACGCCGCGCCGGCCCACAACGGCAGCGACGAACCGACCGCGATCGTGTGCCGGACGCTCAACGTGCCCTGGGTCTGGGCCAGGCAGACCCGGGACCGGCCGACCCGGATGTACAGGTTCGCGGTCTCACCGGTGTCGGCGGCCAGCCGGTTCATCGCCACCCGGACCACCGGCGGGATCTCCATACTCGCGCTGCTCAGCCGGGACCAGCGCAGGAAGCCCGGGCCGATCGCGTACCGGCCGGGGCCGATCGCGACCACCAGGCCGCGCTGCTCCAGGGTCGTCACCAGCCGCAGCACCGTGGTCTTCGGCAGGCCGCTGGCGTTGGTCAGCTCGGCCAGCGTCCAGGCCGGGTGCTCGTCGTCGAAGCGCTCGAGCAGATCCAGGGCGCGGTGCACGCTGCGCACGCCGGGGAGTTCACCTTCCGTCATGCCACGACGGTACCCCGTCGGTCCGCACAACGGAATCTCTGTACCTCCTGATGGAATGCTGCTACGGTCCCAGGAAATCCAGGCCATCACGCCCCGTGCCTGAGGAGGTACCCCATGTCGCGCACCGCACTCGTCGCCGCCGGGTTGTCCGTCAGTCTGCTGCTCAGCGGCTGCTCGGCCCTGGAGGGCGGCAGCGTCGCGGGCGACTTCCCGTCCCGCAACCTCGAGATCATGGTGCCCGCCGCCCCGGGCGGTGGCTGGGACCTGACCGCGCGCCAATTGCAGCACGTCGTCCAGGAGGAGAACGCGCTGCCCGGTCGTTCGGTCTCGGTGGTCAACGTGACCGGCGCCGGCGGGGCCGTCGGCATCTCCAAGCTGGTCACCAAGAACCGCAAGGACCCGCACACGTTGATGATCACCGGGCTGGTGATGGTCGGCGCGCTGACCCTGAACCAGTCCCAGATCACGCTGTCCGACACCACCCCGATCGCCACCCTGACCGCCGAGCAGGAGGTCTTCGTGGTCAAGGCCGACTCGCCGCTGCGGACGGTGAAGGACCTGGTCGAGAAGTACCGCGCCGACCCCGCCTCGGTCAGCTGGGGTGGCGGCACGATCGGCGGCACGGACCACATCGCCGCGGGCACCCTGGTGAAGACCGCCGGCCTGGATCCCGCGCAGGTGAAGTACATCAGCTACTCCGGCGGCGGTGAGGCGACCGCGGCGATCCTGTCCGGGGACGTCACCGTCGGCATCTCCGGGCTGAGCGAGTTCGAGGAGCAGATCACCGCCGGCAAGATGCGGGTACTCGCGACCACCGGGACCGACCCGATGACCGTGAACGGCAAGAAGCTGCCGACGCTGAAGTCGGAGGGCTACGACACCGAGGTCCTGAACTGGCGGGCCGTCGTCGCGCCGCCGGACATCCCCGAGGCCGACCGGCAGCGGCTGGTCCACTTCGTGGCCAAGGTCAACAACTCGTCCGAGTGGGCCGAGATCCGGAAGAAGCAGGGCTGGACCGACTTCTTCCAGACCGGCGACGAGGCGACGAAGTTCATCGCCGACGAGACCATCCGGGTCGAGGCCCTGCTGAAGGAACTGGGGATCGTATGAGCACCGACGAGAGACCCGAACCGGCCACGGACCCCGCGGTGGCCGACGAGCCGGTCCGGACCGCGGACGTCGAGGTCGAGGCGTCGCGCACGGTACGGATCGTCGCGGCCGTCGTCCTGATCGTGCTGAGCGGCACCTTCCTGGTGGGAGTGTTCGACATCCGCAGCCCCGACGGACTCGATCCGCAGGGGCCGAGGTTCTTCCCGTTGCTCGTGACGGCCGCGTGGCTGGTGCTGTCGGTCGCCTACCTGGTCGAAGGGTTGCGCTCGCCGCGGACGACCAAGCAACCGGGCGACCGCGCCTGGTTCGAACCGGTGGCTGTGTCCGCGTTGCTGATCCTCTACGCGTTCCTGGTCGTGCCGCTCGGCTACATGATCGCGACCGCGTTGCTGTTCTTCGCTATCGCGCGCGTTCTCGGCAGCCGGAACACCGTCCGGGACGCCGTTGTCGCGGTCGCGCTCGCGGTCGTCGTCTACGTCGCGTTCACCCGGTTCCTCGACATCTCGCTGCCGGAAGGGGTGCTGGGCCTGTGATCAGCCAAGCCGTCTTCGGCGACCTGCTGCACGGATTCGGCACCGTGCTCGATCCGATGAACCTGCTCTGGGCCGTGCTCGGGGTCACCCTAGGCATGCTGGTCGGAATCCTGCCCGGGATCGGCCCGGCACTGACGATCGCGCTGCTGCTGCCGATCACGTTCAACTTCTCCGACCCGATCGGCGCCTTCATCATGTTCGCCGGGATCTACTACGGCGCGATGTACGGCGGCTCGACCACGTCGATCCTGATCAACACCCCCGGCGAGTCGGCCTCGGTGGCGACCGCGATCGAGGGCCACAAGATGGCGTTGCGCGGCCGGGCCCGGGCCGCGCTGGCCACGGCCGCAATCGGGTCGTTCGTGGCCGGCACCATCTCGACGATCCTGCTCACCTTCGTGGCGAAACCGATCGGGCAGCTGGCCAGTGAGTTCCAGGCCACCGACTACTTCGCGATCACGTTGCTGGCAATGGTCGCGGTGACCGCGATCGTCGGCCACTCGATGGTCCGCGGTCTGCTCTCGCTGACGGTCGGCCTGTTCATCGGGCTGATCGGCCTGGACAGCCTGTCCGGCGCGCAGCGGTACACGTTCGGCACGTTGCGGCTGCTCGACGGGGTGGACGTGGTGATCGTGATCGTCGGCCTGTTCGCGATCGGCGAGACGTTGCACGTGGCGTCGAAGTTGCGCAGTACGCCGGACCGGCCGGCCGTGCTGGAGAAGGGCCGGCTGCGCACGGGGTACCTGAACAAGTCGGACTGGGCTCGGTCGTGGGCGCCCTGGTTGCGCGGGACGGCGCTCGGCTTCCCGTTCGGCGCGATCCCGTCCGGTGGTGCCGAGGTGCCGACGTTCCTCTCGTACACGCTGGAGCGGCGGCGGGCGCGGAAGGCGGGCCGCAAGCACCCGGACGAGTTCGGCGACGGCGCGATCGAGGGCGTGGCCGGACCGGAGGCGGCGAACAACGCGTCCTTCTCCGGTGTCCTGGTCCCGCTGCTGACACTCGGCCTGCCGACGTCGGCGACGGCCGCGGTGATGCTGGCGGCGTTCCAGATCTTCAACGTCCAGCCGGGGCCGCAGTTGTTCGAGGACCAGGGCACCCTGGTCTGGACGCTGATCGCGTCGCTGTACGTCGGGAACCTGCTGCTGCTGATCATGAACCTGCCGCTGATCCAGGTCTGGGTCCAGGTGCTCAAGGTGCCGCGGCCGCTGCTGTACGCGGGGATCCTGGTGTTCGCCTGTCTCGGCGTGTACTCGCTGTCCGGGTCGGGGTACGAGGTCCTGCTCGCGCTGCTGATCGGCGTCGTCGGCTTCTTCATGCGCAAGCTCGACTTCCCGATCGCGCCGGTGATCCTCGGGGTCATCCTCGGGCCGACGATGGAGGAGCAGTTCCGGCGCGCGCTGGTGATCTCGAACGGCGACGCGAGCGTGTTCTTCACCCGGCCGCTCAGCCTGATCATCATCGTCCTCACCGTGCTGGCCCTGTTCGTGCCGTACATTCCGCGTCTGGTGGCCCGGATCCGCGGTACCCGGCCGACCCGGGATCGGTTGAGCTTCGGCGAGGACGACTGAACCCGCGTCGGCGTGGGGACCTGACAGGAGCGGGCCGAAGGCGATCTGATGGCCTGGCCACTGGGGCGACGGATGGGAGTGAGCAGCATGATGATCCTGGTCGGGTACGTGCCGACGCCGGAGGGCGAGGCCGCCCTGGAGGCGGCGGCCGCCGAGGCGAAGCTGCGCGGTGGGTCCGTGCTGCTGCTCAACACCAGTCGCGGCGACGCCTACATCGACTCCCGGTACGCCAACCAGGAGGAGCTCGCCGCGGCCGAGGCGAAGCTGCGCGCGGAGGGTGTCGACGTCGCGATCCAGCAGGCACTCGCCAGCGGTGACGTCGCCGCCGAACTGCTCCGCGCGGCCGCCCAGGACGACGTCGAGCTGATCGTGCTCGGCCTCCGGCGGCGCAGCCCGGTCGGCAAGCTCATCCTCGGCAGCACCGCCCAGCGCGTCCTGCTCGAGTCCCCGGTCCCGGTCCTCGCCGTCAAGGTCGCCCAGCCGCGCGACTGACGGCAGGCCGCCGCGGTGCTGATCCGCCGGCGGTGAAATCCGTGTGAGGCGTTGGGGCCTGGCGCCTAAGCTAGTGGGCGCCATGCCTGATGCCCGGACCGAGTCCCCGAGTCCCTCCCCCGCTACCGGTCCCACCCAGGACCCCGCGGCCCGCCGTCGTCGGCGCCGCGGCCGGAAGCCGGGAGGCGGCCAGAAACCCAGCACCCCCGCTGACAGCGCGGCCGACGACCCGCCGGCCGAGAACGCGGTCAGCCTCGCCGAGGTCCTGCCGCGGCTCGACGCGCTGATGGTGCACGACCGCGAGCAGCTCGGCCGGCGGCTGGAGCGAGTACGGACCTCGAAGGACGAGCGGAAGCGGTCGCAGGCGCTGCAGAGCGTCCTCGGCGCGATCGAGGCGGCCGAGCACAAGGTCGAGCAGCGCCGGCTCGCGGTCCCGGAGATCTCGTACCCCGAGCAGCTGCCGGTCAGCCAGCTGAAGGACGACATCGCCACCGCGATCCAGGACCACCAGGTCGTCGTGATCGCCGGCGAGACCGGATCCGGCAAGACCACCCAGATCCCGAAGATCTGCCTCGAGCTCGGCCGCGGGGTGACCGGGCTGATCGGTCACACCCAGCCCCGCCGGCTCGCCGCCCGCACGGTCGCGGAGCGGATCGCGGAGGAGCTCGGCACCGAGCTCGGCGACACGATCGGGTACGCGGTCCGGTTCACCGACAAGGTCAGCGACCGCTCGCTGGTCAAGCTGATGACCGACGGCATCCTGCTGAACGAGCTGCAGCGCGACCGCGACCTGAGCCGGTACGACACCCTGATCATCGACGAGGCGCACGAGCGCAGCCTGAACATCGACTTCATCCTCGGCTACCTCAAGCAGTTGCTCCCCCGCCGCCCCGACCTCAAGGTGATCATCACCTCGGCGACGATCGACCCCGAGCGGTTCGCCGAGCACTTCGCCGACGCCCAGGGCGAGCCGGCCCCGATCGTCGAGGTGTCCGGGCGCACCTACCCGGTCGAGGTCCGGTACCGGCCGATCAACGACCCGGACGACCCGGCCACGCTCGAACGGGACCAGACCCAGGCGATCCTGGACGCGGTCGACGAGCTGTCCCTGGAGGCGCCCGGCGACATCCTGGTGTTCCTCAGCGGCGAGCGGGAGATCCGCGACACCGCCGACGCGCTCAACGACAAGTTCGCCGCCCAGCGCGGCCGCCCCGGCGCGTCCGTCGAGGTGCTCCCGCTGTACGCGCGGCTGTCGAACGCCGAGCAGCACCGCGTCTTCCAATCACACAGCGGCCGCCGGATCGTGCTCGCGACCAACGTCGCCGAGACCTCGCTGACCGTGCCCGGGATCAAGTACGTGATCGACCCCGGTACGGCCCGGATCTCGCGGTACAGCCATCGCACGAAGGTCCAGCACCTGCCGATCGAATCGGTGTCGCAGGCCAGCGCGAACCAGCGCAAGGGCCGCTGCGGCCGGACCAGCGACGGCATCTGCGTCCGGCTCTACTCCGAGGAGCACTTCGAGAACCGGCCCGAGTTCACCGATCCCGAGATCCTGCGGACCAACCTGGCCTCGGTGATCCTGCAGATGACGTCGATCGGGCTCGGCGACATCGCCGCGTTCCCGTTCATCGACGAGCCGGACAAGCGCAGCATCACCGACGGCGTCCAGCTGCTGACCGAGCTCGGCGCGCTCGACGGCGCCCGCGGTACCGACCGGAACCGGCGGCTCACCCAGGTCGGCCGGCAGCTCGCGCAGATCCCGCTGGACCCGCGCCTGGCCCGGATGATCGTCGAGGCGGACAAGCACGGCTGCGTCCGCGAGGTGATGGTGATCGCCTCGGCGCTGTCGATCCAGGACCCGCGCGAACGCCCCACCGACGCGGAGGCGCAGGCCCAGCAGCAGCACGCCCGCTTCCGCGATCCGAACTCGGACTTCCTCGGCTTCCTGAACCTGTGGAACTACCTGAAGAAGCAGCAGAAGGAGCTGTCCGGCAACCAGTTCCGCCGGATGTGCCGCAGCGAGTACCTGAACTATCTGCGCGTCCGTGAGTGGCAGGACATCTACGCCCAGCTCCGCCAGGTGGCGAGCCAGATCGGCGTCACCCTGAACAGCGGCAACCCGGCCGACCCGCAGAGCGTGCACGTCTCGCTGATGGCCGGGCTGCTGTCCCACCTCGGCATGAAGGACCCGGCGAACCAGCACCAGTACCTCGGCGCCCGCGGCACCAAGTTCGCGATCTTCCCGGGTTCGGGGCTGTTCAAGAAGCCGCCGCAGTTCGTGATGGCGGCCGAGCTGGTCGAGACGTCGCGGCTGTGGGCCCGGGTGAACGCGAAGATCGAGCCGGAGTGGGCCGAGGACCTGGCCGCGCACCTGATCAAGCGGAACTACTCCGAGCCGCATTGGGAACGCAAGGCCGGCGCCGTGATGGCGTACGAGAAGGTCACCCTGTACGGCGTCCCGATCGTGGCCCGGCGCAAGGTGAACTACGGCAAGGTGGATCCGGAGGTCAGCCGCGAGCTGTTCATCCGGCACGCGCTGGTCGAGGGCGACTGGGACACCCACCACAAGTTCTTCCACGAGAACCGGCGGCTGATCCAGGAGGTCGAGGAGCTCGAGGAACGGACCCGGCGGCGGGACCTGCTGGTCGACGACGAGACGTTGTTCGCGTTCTACGACGAGCGGATCGGTGCCGAGGTGGTCACCGGCCGGCACTTCGACACCTGGTGGAAGACGGCCCGGCAACGCGATCATGACCTGCTCGACTTCGAACGCTCGCTGGTCGTCCGCGAAGGCGCCGAGGTCAAGGAGGAGGAGTTCCCGCTCACCTGGACGCAGAACGGGATGACCTTCGACCTGACGTACGCCTTCGAGCCGGGGACCGACGCGGACGGCGTGACCGTGCATCTCCCGCTGCTGGTGCTGAACCAGGTGAGCGCGGACGGGTTCGAGTGGAGCGTGCCCGGATTCCGCGAGGAGCTGGTCACGACGCTGATCAAGTCGCTGCCGAAGGCGATCCGGCGCACCATCGTCCCCGCCCCCGACAACGCCCGGCGGGTACTCCCCCACCTCGACCCGGCGTCGGGGCCGTTGACGGACGCGCTGTCCCGCGAGCTGCGGCAACTGCGCGACGTGGTGATCGAGCCGGCCGACTGGGACTGGACCCGGGTGCCGGAGCACCTGCGGATGACGTTCCGGGTGGTCGACGACCGCGGCAAGACCGTGGCCGAGGGCAAGGACCTGGCCCGGTTGAAGGAGCGGCTGAAACCGAAGACCCAGGCGGCGATCTCGCAGGTGGCGTCCAAGGCGGTCAGCGGACTGGAGCGGTCCGGCCTGACCGACTGGACCATCGGCGACCTGCCGCGCAGCTTCTCGGAGCACCGCAACGGCCTCACCGTCGCCGGGTACCCGGCGCTGGTGGACGAGGGCAAGACGGTGGCCGTCCGCTTGCAGGAGACCGAGCGGGATCAGGCGGCCGCGATGTGGGCCGGGACGCGCAAGCTACTCCTGCTGACCATGCCGTCGGTGGTGGAGGTCGTGCAGCGGAACCTGACGAACCAGCAGAAGATGACGCTGCTCGCGGGTCCGCATCGCACTGTCGGCGACCTGCTCGACGACGCGATCGCGGCGGCCATCGATCAACTGATGGCGGCGGCCGGTGGTCCGGCGTGGAACCTGACCGCGTTCTCGATCCTCCGCGACGCGGTCCGGTCCGACCTCGCGGACACGGTGCTGACGATCCTGCAGCAGGTCGAGCAGGTGCTCGGCCACGCGCGCACGGTCGACAAGCAGATCTCCCGCGCGTCGAGCCCGGCGTTGCTGGCCGCGCTGTCCGACGTCCGCGGTCAGCTCGAAGGGCTGGTCCATCGCGGGTTCATCACCGAGACCGGTGCGCGGCGGCTGCCCGACCTGGTCCGGTACCTGCGCGGGATCGAGCAGCGGCTGGACAAGGTCGGTGCGAACGCGATGCGGGACCGGTCCGGGATGGCGATCGTGCAGACCCTCACCGAGGAGTACCAGGCCCGGCTGCGCGCGGTACCGACCGGGAAGTCCCCGAGTCCGGAGCTCCTCGACATCCGCTGGATGCTGGAGGAGCTCCGGGTCAGCCTCTTCGCCCAGACCATCGGCACGCCGTACCCGGTCTCCGAGAAGCGGATCCGGAAGGCGCTCGCGACAGCCTGACCCCTGGATCGGACGGTGGGTCTGGCAGAGGTACCGGCGAGCGTCACGACCTTCCTCTCGGCGACCGCGTCGGTGAAACCGGACATGTCCACATGCCTGATCCTTGGTGCCACGCGTCAGCCGTCGAGCAGGCCGGCGCGCAGTGCGGCCGCGACGGCGGCGGCGCGGTCCTTGACCTCGAGCTTGGCGTAGAGGTGGAGCAGGTGGGTCTTGACGGTGGCCTCGGTGATGAAGAGGGTGGCGGCGATCTCGCGGTTGGTGGTGCCGCGGGCGACCAGGTCGAGGACCTCGAGCTCGCGCCGGCTGAGGGGTGTGGCAGCCTCGACCTTCGGTGTACGGGTGGTGTTGGCGAGGACTCCGGCAACGGTCGGCGAGAGCACGCTCTCCCCCCGGGCGGCGGCCTGGACCGCCCGGCGCAGTTCGGCGCGCGGGGTGTCCTTCAGGAGATAGCCGGTCGCGCCCTCGGCGAGCGCGGGGAGGACGTCGGCGTCGTCGTCGAACGTCGTGACGACCAGGATCCGTACGCCGGGTTGCTGGTCCCGCAGCCGGCGGATCAGCTCGCGGCCGGACAGCTTCGGCATCCGCAGATCCATCAGCACGACATCCGGTTTCGTCCGGGCGGCGAGGACGAGTGCCTCGGGTCCGTCGCCCGCCTCGCCCACCACCTCGAACCCGTCGTCCACGGCGAAGATCCCGCGTAGGCCGTCGCGGACCACCGGATGGTCGTCGACGATGATCAGCCGGATCGGCACGTCAGTCCCCCTCGTCGTCCGGGATGGCCGGGATGGCCGGGATGGCCGGGATCGTCGCGGACAGCGCCGTCCCCTGCCCCGGCCCGGTCTCCACCTCGAGTGTCCCCGCCAGCCGGGCCACCCGCTGCCGCATCGCCACCAACCCGAACCCACCAGCCGGCCGGCTCTCCACGGGCGCGGCCGGTAGAACGAAGCCGGTGCCGTTGTCGCGGAGGTCCAGGGCCACCACGTCCTCCATGTACGAGAGGGTGAGGCCGACCCAGGTCGCGCGAGCGTGCTTCGCGACGTTGGCCAGCCCTTCCTGGGCGACGCGGAGCAGTGTGTTCTCGACCTCCGGGTGCAACGGCCGCGCTTCGCCGGTCAGGTGGAACTCGGCGGCGATCGCGTTCGTGCGCGACCACTTCGCGACGACCTCGTCCAGCGCGGCCGACAACCGCGCGTCGGCCAACGGGGCCGGGCGCAGGGCGTGGATCGAGCGACGGACCTCGCTGAGGTTGTCGCGGGCCAGCGTACGGATCGTGGTCAGCCGGGCCTGGGTCGACGGGTCGGCGGGCGATTCCTCGGCGGCTTCGAGCTGGGTCAGGATGCCGGTGAGTCCCTGGGCGACGGTGTCGTGGATCTCGCGGGCCATCCGCTGCCGCTCGGCCAGGGTGCCGGCTTCGCGGGCGCTGGTGAGTAGTTCGGCCTGCAGGCGGGCGTTCTCCTCGGCGAGCTCGGCCAGCTCGGCCGTGGTCCGGCGGAGCTCGGTGATCAGCAGGCGGCGTTGTTCGCTCTGCCGGGAGATCGCGGAGAACAGCAGCCCGGTTGCCGACGCCACCAGGAGTGCGACGAGGAACGAGGCGACCAGCTCGCCGAGATGCCTGCCGTCGCGGGGTCGCGCCACCACCAGTACGGCAGCGGTGGCGGCCACCCCGCAGTACGCCCGCCAGCTTGGCAGCAGCGTGAAGATCTGGATGAAGACTCCGACGCCGGTCAGCGTGAACAGCGAATCGAGGTGCACGAGTCCCGCGAGCAGAGCCAGCGTGCCTGTCAGGTAGACGATCGGGATGAGCAGCCTGCCCGTGGTACGAGGGCGAGAGAGCAAGGCAGTCCAGAGCAGGAGCGCGACGGTCAACGCGAGGACCACCGGCCGCCACTCGCGCAGGAGAGCGAAGGTCGCCGGCAGCAGGAGGAACAGGTACGGCAGCGCGGCGGCCGCGCGTTCCCACCCGGCCTCCTCGCCGAGATCCAGCCGACCACCTCCGGCCGCGTTCGAGCCGGTGGTGGTCAGGGCGTCGGAGGCGTCGGTCATCCGCGGAAAACCTTGGCGGCCGCGGTGGTGGCGAGGGCGGTGATGGTCGCCATGACGATCAGGGTAGTGGCGGAGACGGGCGTACCGGACCAGGCCGCGCGGATCGTCTCGACCACCGGAGCCATCGGAGTCAGGTCGCCGACGGTGCGCAGCGATCCCGAGGTCAGTTCGCGCGGCACCATCGCACCGGACACGAACACCATCGGGAAGAAGACCGTCAGCCCGACCAGCATCGCGCTGCGGTTCGTCGGGACCACGGCACCGATCAGCAGCCCGATCGCACCGAGGCAGCCGGCCCCCAGGATCCACGCGAGCACCACCTTCCCCGGACTCGCCGGCGCGGTCAGGTCGAACGCGAGCCCGCCGATCACCACCAGGACGACGGTCCCGAGCACGGCCAGCAGCAGATGGGCGACCCACTGCGCCCCGAGCAACATCCCCGGTGCCGCGGGAGTGGCCCGCAACCGCTTGAGGATGCGGCGTTCCCGGTACTGGGCCAAGGTGCTCGGCAGGATCACCAGGCTCGCCAGCCCGATCACGAAGACGGTCAGCATCGGCACGTTCGCGTCGATCTCCCGGACCCCGCTCGGCAACGGCTCGGGGTCGCGCATCTTGACCCAGAGCAGCACGGCCGGGAACGCCAGGGCGAAGAACGCCGCCATCGGATCGCGGACGATCAGCCGGAGCTCCACCGCGACGACCTGCAGGATGCCTTTCATGCCACGTCCTCCCCTGTCCGCGTGCCGTCGACGAGGACGAGGTACGCGTTGTCGAGCGAATCGGTCCCGGCCCGGGCGGCCAGGGCGGCCGGGGCGCCGGACGCGATCACCCGGCCGTGGTCGACGATGGCCACCTGGTCGCAGAGCGCCTCGGCCTCGTCCATGAAGTGGGTCACCAGGACCACCGTCAGCCCGCGGTCGCGCAGTGCGCGGATCAGCGACCAGGTGGTCCTGCGAGCGACCGGGTCGAGTCCGGTGGTGAGCTCGTCCAGGAACACGAGCTCGGGATTCCCGACCAGCGCGAGCGCGATGAACAGCCGCTGCTTCCATCCACCCGACAGACCGCCGAAGCGGACGCGCTGCTTGTCGGCGAGATCCCACTGCTCCATCAGGGTCCGCCAGTCCGCCGGCTCGGCGTAGAGCGAGGCGTACAAGCGGAACGCCTCCCCCACCCGCAGCGCGTCCGGCAACGCCGACTCCTGCAGCTGCACGCCGATCCGCTGCTGCAGTGCCCGCCGATCGGTCCACGGATCCAGGCCGAGGACCCGCAGGTCGCCGCCGTCACGATGACGCAGGCCGGACATGCACTCGACCAGGCTCGTCTTGCCGGCGCCGTTGGTCCCGGCGATGCCGTACACCTGGCCACGCTCGACGCGCAGCGAGACGCCGTCGACGGCGACCTTGTTCCGGTACCTCTTCGTCAGGTTCTCGATCTCGATGACTGTCATGGCATCGAGCATCCCGGCGAGCACCGCGGCCGGACATCAACCGATCGGTGGATCCCCGCCCGACGGCCTACGGTACGAACGCCCGCTGGGACCGGTGCCGGAAGGTGCGGGGCGAGACGTCGTGGGCCGCGGTGAAGCACCTGGTGAAGTAGGACTGGCTCGCGTACCCGCAGCGGGTGGCGATCTCGGCGATCGGGCTGGTGGTTGCTGCGAGCAACGAAGCCGCGTGTTCCAGGCGCAGGTCGGCGACCAGGTCGGTCGGCGTCGTCCCGTACGCCGCACGCACCGACCGGGACAGGTGCGCCGGACTGACCCCGGCCAGCTCCTGCAACCGCGGTACGCCGCCGCGCAGGTTCTCCTCGGAGCGCATCGCCGCGCACGCATCGGCCAGCCAGCCGGGCGCCCTGGAGACCGAGGCGGTGGCCGGCAACTCCTCGGGGGTGACCAGCGGCAGCAGGTCGATCCAGAAGCGCATCAGGTCGAACTGGGCCGGCTCGCGCTGGAACCGGGCCAGCGCGTCCTCGAAGACCGCGACCGCCGCGGCGACGTCGTCCGGCCGGAACGTCACGGGTCGCCGGGACGCGTCCCAACTGCCCGTCGGGTTGGTCCGGGTCAGGGTGAGGAACCCCTGCCAGGCCGAACTCGGGAACGCGACGTTGACGAACTCCAGCCCGTCCGGCGCCGAGCCGCGCATCGCATGCCGGTCCCGCGGCCGGACCAGGACCACGTCGCCGGTTCGCAACGGCATCGTCCCGGTCGAGAGCAGGTGTTCGCCATGGCCGGCGACGACGCCCATGAACTCGTGGAAGTCTGCATGGGTGTGCAACTCCGAGTCCCGCGTCCTCGGCGCGAACCGGACCCGCGCCGCGTGGTACGGCCGGCCCAGCGCCGAAGTGGCGAAGCGCAGTACCTGGCTCACATCAACACGCTACAAGTTCCCGCGTCCTCGCTACTAGTCCCGCAGGACCTCGCCGATCGAGGATCGAACCAGGCCACGGCGAAGGAGATCGGCATGACGACTGGCACGGATCACCAGGTGTCCGGTGAGGCGCTGGAGCAGTTCGAGCGGGACGGGTACGTCATCTTCCGCGACGTGCTCGACCAGGACCTGATCAACGAGGTGAACGGCCACGTGGAGTGGCTGCAGGAGCGGCATCCGGACGTCCGGCCCGAGCAGCTGGGCCACGTGTTCCTCCGCGACGACCCGTTCTGGGTACGGCTGATCAGCGACCCGCGATTGCTGCGGATCGCGGAGTTGTTCGTCGGGCCGGACCTGGCGTTGTTCGCGTCGCACTACATCTCGAAGCCGCCGTACTCCGGCCAGCCGGTGCTGTGGCACCAGGACGCCGCGTTCTGGCCGCTGGACCCGATGCAGGTGGTGACACTCTGGCTCGCGGTCGACCGCTCGACCCCGGAGAACGGGTGCGTGCGGGTGATCCCGGGCAGCCACCGGAACCAGGTCCTGCAGATGCGCGACAACACGGCTGTCGAGAGCGTGCTCGGCAAAGAGATCGCCGTCGAGGTGGACGAGGACCGCGCGGTCGACATGGTGCTCGCCCCCGGTGACGTCGAGGTGCACCATCCGAACATCGTGCACGGCAGCAACGCCAACACCTCGCCGCACCGGCGCTGCGGACTGACGATCCGCTACATCCCGACGTCGACGCGGATCACCGACCCGGAGACGCCGTACCCGAGCGCGTTCCACCTGCAGGGTGCACCGGGAGTGAACAACTACCAGCCGCGGCCGCGGTACGCCGAGGGCCGGCACTACCCGTTCGCGGACAGCGCCGACTGGGCCTGACCCCGGGAACGACGAACGGCCGGTCACCCCGTCGTGGGGTGACCGGCCGTCGGTCGACCTGTCAGCGGTCGTCTGCCGGGATCACTCCAGGCAGATCCGGAACGGGTGGCCCGCCGGATCGGCGTACACCCGCCAGCCGCGGTCGTGGCCGGCCGGCGGGGCGTCGATCGGGTCGAGCGGCACCGCTCCGAGCGCGGTCACCCGCGCGTGGCCGCTGGCCAGGTCCTCGACGATGAGGTCGAGATGGAGCTGCTGCGCGTCGGTTCCCGGCCAAGTGGCGGGAACGTAGTCCTCCGAGCGCCGGAAGGCGATCGTCGAGACGCCGAGCGACGCGCCAGGGCCGGTCAGGCTCTGCCAGTCGTCGTCACCGTGCTCGTCGATCTCCAGACCCACCAGCGCCGAATAGAACTCGGCGAGCTCGAGTGGGTCCGGGCAGTCCAGCACCACCGAGCCGAGCCGCCCGGCACTGAGGCCCGGCTGCTCTGCCACCTGCGTCATCTGTCCTCCAACTTCCCTTTGTCAGGAGCTGTCTCCTGGCGTGCGGGCCCGTCCTGGTCAGAAGGCCCGACCGGTAACGATGACAGGTCGGACCGGCAATGTGCACCTTTCGACACGCCCGGTACCGAGCTGAGACCGAAGTTGTCCCGCCGGCCCGCTGATCGGCTGCCCCGGAGAGCTGGCAGAGTGCCCGGCATGACGGTCCCCGCCTTCGTCAAACAGCGGCCCGGCGCCCCGCCCGGATTCTTCGAGGTCGAGGCCGCCGGTCTGCGCTGGCTCACCGTCCCCGGCGGGGTCCCGGTGGCCGAGCCGCTCGAGGTCTCGGCGGACCGGCTGTCGACGCGACGCCTCGAACCCGTGGCCCCGACGCGGGCCGCCGCCGAGGAGTTCGGCCGACGGCTCGCCCGGACCCACGAGGCCGGGGCGCGCTGGTTCGGCGCGCCCCCGGACGGCTGGGACTCCGACGGCTACATCGGTACCGTGTCCCTCCCGCATGCCCACGCGCCGACCAGGTCGTGGGGCGAGGTCTTCGCGGACCTGCGGATCCGCCCGTTCGTGCGGGCCGCGTTCGACCAGGGCACGCTGGACCACCGCGAGACCGAGGTCTTCGAGCGGATCTGCCGGGACCTGGCGGCCGGCCGGTACGACGATCCCACGGAGCGGCCCTGCCGGATCCACGGCGACCTCTGGTCGGGGAACGTGGTGTGGGCGGCCGACGGCGCCCACCTGATCGACCCGGCCGCGCACGGGGGCCACCGCGAGACCGACCTGGCCATGCTCGCCCTCTTCGGACTACCCCACCTCGACCGGGTCCTGGCCGCGTACGACGAAGTCCGGCCGCTCACCGCCGGGTGGGAGAGCCGGATCGGGCTGCACCAGTTGCACCCCTTGCTCGTCCACGTCGTCCTGTTCGGCGGCGGGTACGTCTCCCAGGCGCTCGCGACCGCGCGGGCCTGTTAGGAGCCGGTGAGGATCCGGTCGAGCAGCCAGGCGGTCGTCTCGTCCAGGTCCTGCTCGGCCACGGTGTACGTGACCGGCTCGGCGCTCGGCTCGGTCCGGACCTCGAGCCGGTAGACGTACCGGTCGGCCTGCGGGCGGCCGGTCCCGAGGCGGGCCTGGTCCAGTCCGTGCGCGGCCGCCTCCAGCCGGTTTACGTCGGGCTCGCCGGTCGTCTCCAACTCGCCGGAGGCTGTCAGCCCGGCGAAACCACCGCTGCGTCGTACGGTCAGGAACACCCGGACCTCCCTGGGATCGCCGTTGACCGTCAACCCTTCCGGGTGCGGCCGGACCTGTCCAGCTTCGCGCGACACGCCGGGCAATTTGGCACTGATCACCCGGTGTACAGACCGGGCTGTCCTACCTTGTCGGGTTCGCGGAACCGGCACCGCCCACCGGCCGCACAGCAAATCAGCAGGTCGGCGGGGGTTTCGTTGTCTCCGCAGCGTGCCCTCGCGCGCGCCCGCACGGACGCGCACGAGCTTCAAGGCCGGCCACGGAGGGTAGCGACCGGCGACTTTCCGCGACACGTGTTCCCGATCACCCCTTCCCGCAGGCCCCAAACCGGCTACAGTTATGCCGTTGCAGTTTTGGACTCCCACTGACTTTCGCTGTGCTGCATGGCCGGTTTTGTCGTCTGGGGCCTTTCGGCGACGCGTGGCCCATGAGGTGTGGGTCACGGATTGTTACAAGCCATCGAGGAGATAGACAAATGGCTGTCGGTACTGTCAAGTGGTTCAACGCTGACAAGGGCTTCGGCTTCATCACCCCGGATGACGGTGGCGCGGACGTGTTCGCGCACTACTCGGCCATCCAGATGTCGGGCTTCCGCTCGCTGGACGAGAACCAGCGGGTCGAGTTCGAGATCACCCAGGGCCAGAAGGGGCTGCAGGCGGAGAACATCCGCGCGATCTGACCTGAGGAGTCAGACCCTTTCAGGAATCCTCGAACGGGCCGCACACCGGTGGGTGTGCGGCCCGTTCGCCGTGTTCGGCCCGGCCCGTTTCCTGCCGGCTCAGCTTGGGGTACCAAGGAGCTACCGCCGAGGGGACAGGAGAACGATGACCGAACATGACAGGGGCGGCGACTACCATCGCCCGGACGAGGACGAGGGCGAGCGGCTCGACCGGCACTGGAACGAGCTGCTCCAAGAGCTGCGGCTGGCCCAGACCGGCACCCAGATCCTGTTCGCCTTCCTGCTCACCATCGCCTTCCAGAGTCGCTTCCAGGAGGCCGACCAGTTCACCCACGACGTGTACGCGGGCACCCTGGTCGCCTCGGCGCTCGCGGTCGGCCTCTTCCTGGCGCCGGTGTCCTTCCACCGGATGGTCTTCCAGCAACGGCTGCGCGACCGCCTCGTCCCGATCGCGAACCACCTCGCCAGCGCCGGCCTGGTCTTCCTGATCGCGGCGATCTGCGGCGGCGTCCTGCTCGCCCTGGACGTGGTTCTCAGCCGAACCGTCGCGCTCGTGATCGTGGCCCTCGTCCTGGTCTGGTTCGTCGGCTTCTGGTACGTCCTGCCCGCCTACGTCCGGCGCACTAGCCGCGGTACCGGGGAATGACCTCGGCGACGACCCGCTCCAGCGTGTCCTCGGTGCCGGCGTAGACCCCCTCCGCGCGGGGCCAGTGGGTGATGACGTCGGTGAAGCCGAGCTCGGCGGCGCGGCCGACCGCGTCCTCGAAAGCGGCCACGCTGGTGAGCGAGTACTGGTGCGAGTCCAGCGACAGGTAGCGGTCGAGCGGCCGGCCGTCGCGGAGGTCGTCCAGCCGGCGACTCAGCTCGGCGACCGAGGCGAACCAGCTGTCCAGGTCGTCGGACCTGCGGCCGGTGGTGACCCAGCCGGCGCCGTACCGGGCGGCCAGCTGCAGCGACCGCGGACCGTTGGCCGCCATCACGAACGGGACCCGCGGTTGCTGGACGCAGCCGGGCAGGGTCCGGCCGTTCACCGTGGCGAAGTACTCGCCGCGGAAGTCGACCCCGTCGGTGGTCAGCAGCCGGTCCAGCAGCTCGGTGAACTCGGCCAGCCGGTCGACCTTCTGCCGCGGGGTCAGTTCGGGGCCGCCGAGGATGGTCGAGTCGATCCCGCCGCCCGCGCCGATACCGCAGACGAACCGGCCGTTCGACACGTCGTCGAGGGCGAGGATCTCACGGGTCAGGGCCAGCGGGTGCCGGAAGTTCGGCGAGGTCACGAAGGTCCCGAGCCGGACCGTCGAGGTGATCAGCGCGGCCGCGGTGAGGGTCGCGGTCGTGCTGTACCAGGGTGAGTCCTGCAGGCCGCCCCAGGTCAGGTGGTCGTAGGTCCAGGCGTGGTCGAAGCCGAGTTCCTCGGCGCGGCGCCAGCGCGGGGCGGCGTCCGCCCAGCGGAACTCCGGCAGGATCGTGATTCCGAAACGCATGGCCCGCACAGTACGGGGTACTGGGTACACGATGCGGTACGCCGTCCGTCGGGCCGCGCCGTGACCTGCCTGCGCAAATGTGGCCGATCACACGATAGTTGCGTTCTGCCACGAACTTCGACACGGTCGTAAGGCACTTCTCCCCTAACCCAAGGAAACGGAGGCGCGCCGAAGCGAGGCGTGACTTATCTGTGGCCATCGATATGGACAGCCGCCCGGACCACTCCGACCAGGACCCCGCGTCGAATCACGACCATCCAGCACTCGCAGCACCACCACCGCCCGGTAGCCGAAGTCGCGATTCAGGACTGGACCGGGTCGTCTTCGGCGTCACCGGACTGATCGCCCTCGCGTTCGTCGTCTGGGGCTTCGTCGACTCGGCCGGCCTCGGCTCCGCCTCCGGTTCGGCCCTGACCTGGGTCGAGAGCAACACCGGCTGGCTCTTCGTCCTGCTGGCCTCCGGCTTCGTCGTCTACGTGCTCTGGCTCGCGGCCGGGCGCTACGGCCGGATCCCGCTCGGCGCCGACGACGAGCAGCCCGAGTTCAAGACCGTCTCCTGGGTCGCGATGATGTTCAGCGCCGGGATGGGCATCGGCCTGATGTTCTACGGCGTCAGCGAACCGCTCACCCACTTCACCGCCCCGCCGCCCGGGACCGTCGAGGCCGGCTCGTCCCAGGCGCTCGAGACGGCGATGGCGACCACGCTGTTCCACTGGACCCTGCACCCGTGGGCGATCTACGCGGTGGTCGGCCTGGCGATTGCCTACGGCACCTTCCGGCGCGGCCGCTCGCAGCTGATCAGCTCCGCGTTCGCCCCGCTGCTGGGCCGCCGGACCGAGGGCCCGATCGGCAAGCTGATCGACGGCCTGGCGATCTTCGCGACCCTGTTCGGCTCGGCCGCCTCGTTGGGTCTCGGGGCCCTGCAGATCGGCTCGGGCGTGCAGATCCTCGGCTGGCTGGACAAGGCCGGCAACGGCCTGCTGGTAGCCGTGATCGCGATCCTGACCGCCGCCTTCGTCGCGTCCGCGGTGTCCGGTGTCGCCAAGGGCATCCAGTGGCTGTCGAACATCAACATGGTGCTCGCGGTCGTCCTGGCCGTGTTCGTCTTCGTGGTCGGCCCGACCGTGCTGATCCTCAACCTGGTCCCGACCGCGATCGGCGACTACTTCCGCGACCTGGCCGACATGGCCGCGCGGACCGAGGCCAGTGGTGGCGACGCGATGGCCGAGTGGCTGTCCGGCTGGACCGTCTTCTACTGGGCCTGGTGGATCTCCTGGACGCCGTTCGTCGGCATGTTCATCGCCCGGATCAGCCGCGGCCGGACCATCCGGCAGTTCGTCACCGGCGTGCTGCTGGTGCCGTCGCTGGTCAGCCTGCTGTGGTTCTGCATCTTCGGTGGTGCGGCCATCCACACGCAGCGGACCGGTACCGATCTGGCCGGCCAGTCCACGGCCGAGGGCCAGCTGTTCGGGCTGCTCGACCAGTTGCCGCTCACCTCGATCACCACGATCCTGGTCGTCGTCCTGGTGGCGATCTTCTTCGTCTCCGGCGCCGACGCCGCCTCGATCGTGATGGGCACGCTGTCCGAGCGCGGCGCGATCGAGCCGAAGAAGCCGCTGGTGATCTTCTGGGGTGTGCTCACCGGTGCCGTCGCGGCGGTGATGCTGCTGGTCGGCGGCGGCGGCGAGGAAGCACTCGCCGGACTCCGGGACCTGACGATCGTCGCGGCGTTGCCGTTCGCGCTGGTGATGGTCGGGCTCGCGGTCGCCCTCGCCAAGGACCTCAGGACCGATCCCCTGATGCTCCGGAACGCGATCGGCAGTGAGGCCGTCGAAGCCGCCGTCATCGAAGGTGTGTCGACGCACGGTGAGGACTTCACCCTGGTCGTGTCCGGCAACGGGCACGACCAGGAGGCGCCGCCGGTGCCCGAGTCGCCGCAGAAGCGCGACGAGGTGCCGCCGCCGAAGCCCTGACCAGGCCGTTGGTGACCGACCGGGCGCCGTGGATCCTTCCGGATCCGCGGCGCCTCGTCGTTGCCCCGGCCGGGGGGCTGGGAATAAATTGAGGGTTCAACTACATTGGAGAGTGCAAGACTCTTTCCGAGAGGTAGGACCCGTGATGACCGAGACGCTGGAGCGCAGCCGGACCCCCGTGCTGTACCTGAGCCACGGCGCGCCGCCGCTGGCCGACGACACCACCTGGAAGGCCGAGCTGGCCGCCGTGTCCGCGCGCCTGGCGAAGCCGACCGCGATCCTGATCGTCTCGGCGCACTGGGAGGCCGCGCCGCTGACCCTCGGGGCCACCGAGACGGTGCCGCTGCTGTACGACTTCTGGGGCTTCCCCGAGCGCTACTACCAGGTGCAGTACGCCGCACCGGGTGCGCCCGAGCTCGCCGCGCAGGTCCGCAAGCTGCTGCAGGTCCCGGGCACGCCCGTGTACGACGACCCGGCGCGCGGCCTCGACCACGGCGCGTACGTGCCGTTGAAGGAGATGTACCCGGACGCGGACATCCCCGTGCTCCAGGTGTCGATGCCGACCCTCGACCCGGCCCAGTTGTACGCGATCGGGCGGAAGCTGGCGCCGTTGCGCGACCAGGGCGTGCTGATCGTCGGGAGCGGGTTCACCACCCACAACCTGAGCGCGATCAACCTCGGCGGACCGTCCGACGCGACGGCACCGACCTGGTCCATCGAGTTCGACGACTGGGCCAGGCGGGCGCTCGCGAACCAGGACGTGGACTCGCTGATCGACTTCCCGCACAAGGCCCCGGCGGCCGGGCTCGCGCACCCGCGGACCGAGCACTTCGCGCCGTTGTTCGTCTCGCTCGGGGCGGCCGAGGAGTCGCTGCGCTCGGCCGAGACGGTCGTCGACGGATTCTGGTACGGGCTGTCGAAGCGCTCCTGGCAGATCGGCTGACCGCTACTTCACCGCGCGTCCTTCACCGGCGTCGGGAACGTCGCCAGGTGGGTCGTCCCGATACTGCTGAGCCACACCTTGCCGTCCCGCTCACGCACCCCGGTCGGCATGTGGAACCGGGCGTGCCGGCCGCGCAGATCGTGGACCAGCGTGCCGGCGTCGTCGTACGCCTGGATCTCGATGACGTCGGCCGCCTTCGGTTTGAGCGCCTCCGGCAACGCCCAGACCGCCTGCCGGAGTACCGGGGCCTTGGGCAACAGGTTGTCGAGCAGCGGGTTCCGGGGCGAGCCGATCGCGACCCAGATCAGGCCGTCGGAGCCGCGGGCGATGTTGTCCGGCAGACCGGGGATCGACCGGAACAGTTCGGGCTCGGCGTCCTCGGCGGTCAGGTCGAGCTTGTACAGCCCGTAGCTCGCGGTCTCGGCGAAGATCAGCGTCTTCTGGTCGCCGGTCAGCGCGACACCGTTCGGGAACGCACGGCCGGTGGCGAGCTGGGTCACCTCGCCGTCGGGGCGGAGCCGGTACAGGCTGCCCGTGCTGGTGTGTTCGAGCAGGTCGGCCATCCACTCGTCGATCCCGAACCGGGTGGACGAGTCGGTGAAGTAGATCGTGCCGTCGTCGGCGATGGCGGCGTTGTTGCAGAACCGCAGCGGGCGGCCGCCGATCTCGGCCAGCAAGGTGGTGATCCGGCCGTCCTGGTCGAGGGTGAGGAGCCCGCGGTTCGCGTCGCAGACCAGCACCTTGCCGTCCGGCAGCCACTCCAGCCCGAGCGGCCGGCCGCCGGTGTCGGCGAGGGTGGTGATCGTCCGGCCGTCGGCGCTGACCCGCAGGATCCGGCCGTCGCACAGCCCGGTGAGCACGCTGCCGTCCGCGTCGATCAGCGTGTCCTCGGGCCCCTCCCCCGGCAACGCGACCACCTCGACCTCCAGGTGGTCGGGCCGCCGCGCGGCAGGCGTGGGCGGAGGCGTCCAGCGGACCGGTGCGATACGCGACTTCATGGACCGAGCGTAGTGGCCCCAGCACAGTTCCGGGAGACATCAGCAATCAAAAGGCGTGGGCGAGAGGTGGGAAGAGGGCTCGGGTGTCGCCGCCACCGAACCAGATGCCGATCGCGAACGCCGCCGTTGCCTCTAGCAACCGTGCCCGCGCCAGTCCACCGGCCCGGACCGGCTCGCCTCCGAGTGCCCGGACCAGCTCCTCGACCTTGACGAGCGCCGCCTCGTCGTCACCACAGAGCGGTACGCCGAGTGGCCGGCCCTCGAACGTCTGCGGCGTGCTCCGCCAGACCGGATCCGCGGCGAGGTTGAACGCCTTCACCACCGCCGCTCCAGGCGAGAGCTCGCTGATCCGCTCGGCCATAGCCGGCTCGGCGAGGGTGAGATCGCGCTGGTCGACCGAGTTGGTGCAATCGATCAACGGCCGCCCCGCGAGGCTCCCGTCCGGGGCGCCGACGGTGCGCAGTACACCGTCGGCCGCTTCGGCGGAGACCGCGAGCAAGGTGACCTCGCCGAACTCGGCCGCGTCCTGCAACGTCCCGTGCTGACTGCCGATCCGCAACGCCAGCTCCTTGGCCCGCTCGGGCGACCGGCCGCCGACGAGGACTTCGTGTCCTGCTTGGGCCCAGCGGCCGCCGAGTGCGTCCGCCATCCGCCCGCTGCCGAGGATTCCGATCCGCATGTCCACTCCTGAAGGTTGTTCGGTGAGGTTGGGACGGTAGGCCGTTCGACAGGCACAGATCGGTGCGCATCGGCAAGCGACAATGGGCCGCATGGAGCAACCGTTCTTCGCGGACTGCCGGGCGCGGGTCGCGGTCGAGCTGATCAGCGGCACCTGGCCGATGGTGGTGATCTGGGCCCTCGCCGACGGCCCCGCACGACCCGGCGAACTCCGCCGGCGGATCGGTGGCATCAGCCAGAAGGTCCTCACCACGACGCTGCGCCGCCTCGAAGCGAACGGCGTGGTCGAGCGGCAGCGGTACGCGGAGGCGCCACCGCGAGTCGAGTACTCCCTGACGCCGGCCGGCCGCGACCTGCTGACCCCGATCCGCGCCCTCGGCGACTGGGCCGACGCACACGCCGACACCGTCCTCACCGCCCAGGACACCGCAGGCTGAGCCGGGTCACGCCGAGCGGTGCGCGACCGGGTTGCGGACCGTACCGGAGGGTCCTCCGATACGGCGTATAGGATTTCGGTATGACATCGCCTGAGTCCACCGACCGCCCGTACAGCGCCTTCCCGGTCCGGATCGGTGTTCAGATCCAGCCCCAGCACGCGCAGTACGCCGACATCCGCCGCGCCGTGGCCGCGGCCGAGGAGCTCGGCGTCGACGTGGCGTTCAACTGGGACCACTTCTACCCGCTGTCCGGTGAGCCGGAGGGGCTGCACTTCGAATGCTGGACGATGCTCTCCGCCTGGGCCGAGGCGACGGAGCGGATCGAGTTCGGCGCCCTGGTCACCTGTAACTCGTACCGCAATCCCGAGTTGCTCGCCGACATGGCCCGCACGGTCGACCACATCTCCGACGGCCGGCTGATCTTCGGGATCGGGTCGGGCTGGTTCGAGAAGGACTACGACGAGTACGGCTACGAGTTCGGCACCGCCGGCGGCCGGCTGGACGCGCTCGGCGAGGCACTGCCCCGGATCGAGCAGCGCTGGGCCAAGCTCAACCCGCGCCCGACCCGCGACATCCCGGTGCTGATCGGCGGCGGTGGTGAGAAGAAGACCCTGAAGCTGGTCGCCCAGCACGCCGACATCTGGCACGGCTTCGGCGACGCCGAGACCATCGCCCACAAGCACGAGGTCCTCGACGCCCACTGCGAGTCCATCGGCCGCAACCCCGGCGAGATCGAAAGAAGCGCGGGAGTCGGCGACAAGTCCCCCGAAGAACTGGGCAAGTCCCTCTACGAAGTCGGCACCAGACTCTTCACCGTCCACACCTCAGGCCCCGACTACGACCTGAGCCTCCTCCGCGACTGGATCACCTGGCGCGACGAAATGAACAACCAGTAGCAGCCGGTACCCAAAAGCCAACCCCAACCGGTACACCCTTGAGCTAGGGCGAACCCCGATTCCACGGCACCCCGGGCTGCCGTTCAACAGCTTGCTTGCCCAAACCGCCGACCCGCACCCGCAAACCGACGGGGATAGGCAAGAAGCAGGAGAACGGCAGCTACGGAAAGCCGAAGACAAACCCGCGGCCGCCACCCGCGAGGGCTGAACCACCTGAACCGTAGGCACAACGGCCAACCCAGCTACGCACAACGGCCAACCCAAGCAGCCACCGTCACCGCAGACCCCAACCCAAGTCCCACCCACCAGCACCCTCGCCGCTAGGATTCCCCGCATGCCTAAGCTGCCTGAGAACGGGTCGGTGCTGCCCATCACCCGCTGGGGTGAGGACGTCATGCACCGGCTCAACCGGCCGGTCACCGACTTCGGCGACGACCTGCACAAGCTGGTCGCCGACATGGTCGCCACGATGCGCGCCGCGGAGGGTGTCGGCCTGGCCGCGAACCAGGTCGGCGTCGACCTGCAGGTGTTCGTGTTCGACTGCCCCGACAAGGACGGCCAGTACCACCAGGGCGTGGTCTGCAACCCGTCGCTCGATCTGCCCGAGGGCAAGGACCGCCGCCTGGACGAGGGCGACGAAGGCTGCCTGTCCCTGCCCGGTGCGTTCACCAAGTGCGCCCGCCCGGACTTCGCCAAGGTGACCGGCGTCGACGAGCACGGCAACCCGGTCACGTACGAGGGCACCGGTCTGCTGGCCCGCTGCCTCCAGCACGAGACCGACCACACCCAGGGCATGGTCTTCGGCGACCGCCTGTCCAGGAAGTACCGCAAGCGCCTCTACGCCGAAGCCGAGGAGTTCGCTCCCGACTACCCCACCGACTGGCCGGTCTCCCCCATGAACAACCCCGAAGACCACGAGAACGAACCCCCCGCGGAGTAGCTCCGTGGTGTTACCAGCGGGAGGATTTGAGGTCGTTCTCGAGGATTGCTTCGACTGATTGGCCGGGGGTCTGGCCGGTCGTGTCGAGCCAGAGGCCGCGGCGGGGGATCTGGTCGAGGCCGGCCTCCAGGGCGCGGACCGCGTTCGCCAGGTCGCCGGACTCCGGTTCCCAGTCGCGGTACGACGCCGCGCCGCGGCCGACCTCGCGCGCTACCACCGCGTCCACGGACGGCTTGAGTACCACGAGGTGGCACTCCACGTCGCGGAGCTGGGCGAACCACGCGGCCACGTGGTCGCCGAGGATGATGTCGGAGCAGACGAAGTCGAAGCCCGCGTCGGCGTAATGTTGCGCGACCATCGCGCTCGCCGCGTACCGCAGTTCGAGTTGGCGGACGGCTTCGGGTGACGGGTCCGGGGTCATCACCTCGGCGCCCGCGACGACCGCCGCGTAGAAGACGTCGCCGTCGAGGGTCGCCGCCGGTGGGCCGAGGCGGGCGGCGAGCAGTGGGGCGATCGTGGACTTGCCCGAGGCCTGGACACCGGTGACGAGGACGACTTTCCGCATACGGCCAATCCCATCACGCGCGTCCACCGGTTTACGGCGCCGGCGAACTGGCGTTCAGGGACGCGTGGCGTAGAACGCGACGGCGGCCGACGACGCCACGTTGAGCGAGTCGACGCCACCGGCCATCGGGATCCGGACGGTCAGGTCCGCGCGCCGCAGGACGTTCGGCTTGAGCCCGTGGCCCTCGGTCCCGAAGATCAACGCCAGCTTGTCGTCCCGCCGAGCGGCCAGGTCGTCCAGCGTGATCGAGTCGTCGGTCAGCGCGAACGCGGCCGTCACGAAGCCGTGGTCCTGCAGGACGTCGAGATCCCCGGGCCACGAGGTGAGGCGAGTCCACGGCACCTGGAAGACCGTACCCATCGACACCTTCACCGACCGCCGGTACAGCGGATCCGCACACGTCGGCGTCACCAGTACGGCGTCCACCCCCATCGCCGCGGCCGCGCGGAACCCGGCACCCACGTTCGTGTGGTCCACGATGTCGTCGAAGATCGCGAGCCGACCGTGCCGAACGCCGTCCAGCAACGCCCCCAGATCGGCCGGCGGCTGACGCCGGTACGACGCCAGCGCGCCGCGGTGCACGTGGAATCCGGTCACCTGCTCGGCGAGTTCCTCGGTCACCACGTACACGGGGACGTCGGGCCACTTCGCCAGTACGTCGGCCAGCGAGTCGAGCCACCGAGGCGCGAGCAGGAAGGACCGTGGTTCGTACCCGGCCTCGCCCGCGCGGCGGATCACCTTGTCCCCTTCGGCGATGAACAGGCCGTGCTCCTCCTCAAGCAGGCGGCGCAGGTTCACCTCCCGCAACTGCACGTAGTCCGCCAGCCGCGGATCGTCGGCCGCCTCGACCGGGACGATCACGAGCGCCCGACCGCCGTCACCCCAGCACCTCGCGGGCCACGTCCACCACGTTGCCGATGACAACGATCGCCGGAGCTCCGACCCCGGCCTCGGTCATCGCCGGCGCGATTCCGGCCAGGTCGGACGTGACCATCCGCTGACCCGGCAACGTCCCGTCCGCGATCGCCGCGGCGGGCGTGTCGGCCGGCCGGCCGTGCTCGATCAGCGAGGCCGCGATCTTCGGCAGGTTCTCCACCGCCATCAGCAGCACCAGCGTGCCCCGCAACTGGGCCAGTGCCGCCCAGTTCACCAACGAGTCCGGGTGATCCGGCGGAATGTGCCCGGACACCACGGTGAACTCGTGCGTCACCCCGCGATGCGTCACCGGGATCCCGGACACCGCCGGAACCGAGATCGAGCTGGTGATGCCCGGGACGACCGTCCACGGCACCCCGGCCTCGGCACAAGCGATCGCCTCTTCGAACCCGCGGCCGAAGACGTACGAGTCGCCGCCCTTCAACCGCACGACCACCTTGCCCTGCTGGGCCCGGTCGACCAGGATCCGGTTGATCTCCTCCTGCTGCGCCGAGCGCCCGCGCGGCAACTTGGCCGCGTCGATCAACTCGACCTCGGGATGCAGCTCCTCCAGCAACGGTTGCGGCGCCAGCCGGTCCGCGACCACCACATCCGCCTCGGCCAGCAGTCGCCGGCCGCGCACGGTGATCAGGTCGGGGTCGCCGGGACCGCCACCCACCAGGTACACGCCCGGCCGCTTGGCCAGCGAGTCCCGCGCACCGAGCGCACCGGTCCGCAGCTCCTCCAGGATCGCGTCCCGCACGGCCGCCGATCGCCGGTGGTCACCACCCCCCAGTACGCCGACGGTGACGTGGTCGTGCTGCCCGGAAGCAGGCGTCCACGCGGTCGCCTGTGAGCGGTCGTCCGAGCGGACACAGAAGATGCGCCGCTCCTCCGCCTCGGCCGACACCTGGTCGTTGACCGCGGCGTCGTCGGTCGCGACCACCACGTACCACGCGCCGTCGAGGTCGCCCGCCGCGTACCCGCGCTCGATCCACTGCAGATCGGGGTGGCCCAACAGGCCCTCGATCGTCGGTGTGATCGCCGGGGAGATCAGCTCGATCTTCGCGCCCGTCTCGAGCAGCCGTGGCAGCCGCCGTTGCGCGACCCCACCGCCACCGACCACGACCACGCGTCGGCCGGTCAGCACCAGCCCGGACAGGTACGGCGCCGGCTCGCTCATGCGTCACCCTCCGACGTGATCCCGGCGGACTCGAAGGTCGCCATCTCGGCCAGCGCCCGCACCGCACAAGTCACGATCGGGTACGCCAGTACGGCACCGGTCCCCTCCCCCAGCCGGAGATCCAGGTCGACCAACGGCTGCAGTCCAAGGGCCTTGAGCGCGACCGCGTGCCCCGGCTCGGCCGAGCGATGCCCGGCGACGCAGTACTCCGTGACGGCCGGGTGGAACGCCTGGGCGACCAGCGCCGCGGCTCCCGCGATCACCCCGTCGAGGATCACGGGCACCTTGTTCGCCGCAGCGCCCAGGATGTACCCGGCGAGTGCGGCATGCTCCAGCCCGCCGTACGCCGCGAGCGCGCCGGCCGGATCGGAGGCCGGGACCTCGTGCAGCGCGAGCGCGGCGCGGACGATCTCGGTCTTGTGCGCGAGCGTGGTGTCGTCGATCCCCGTCCCGCGCCCGGTCACGTCGGCCGCGGTCGCACCCGTGAACGTCGCGATCAGCGCCGCGGACGCGGTCGTGTTCGCGATCCCCATGTCGCCGGTGAGCAGGCACCGGTACCCGTCGGCGACCAGGCGGTCGGCCAGCCCGAAGCCCACGTCGATCGCGGCCCGCACCTCCTCCGGCGTCAGGGCCGGCCCGGTGGACAGGTCGCGGGTACCCGGCCGGACCTTCGCGTGGACGATGTCCAGCTCGTCCACCGAGACGGCCACGCCGACGTCCACCACGCGCACGTCGACCCGGTTGTTCGCGGCGAACGCGTTCACCGCGGCACCACCGGCGGCGAAGTTCGCCAGCATCGCGGCGGTCACCTCCTGCGGCCACGGCGATACGCCCTGTGCGTGCACCCCGTGGTCGGCGGCGAAGACGGTGACGACCGCGGGACTCGGGACCGGCGGCGGGCAGCTCCCGGTGATCCCGGCGATCCGGACGGACAGCTCCTCGAGCACGCCGAGCGATCCGGCCGGCTTCGTCAGCACCTGCTGACGCTCCGTGGCCGCGCGCAACGCCGCCTCGTCGGCCGGCCCGATCCGGGCCAGGTACTCCTCCACCGCGGTCCTCCAGTCGCATCCGCGGGCCGCCTGGACGCGGCCCGCCCCCGATCTTCGCATCTCCGGGCCGCGTCCCGGTCCGGGCCCACGGCCGGTGGACAGTAATGTCGGCATCACCACACGTCCCGAGATCCCGGGAGGATCACCGATGTCGCTCGAACGGCCAGAAGCCCAGGACCCGTACGAGAAGCTGCCCCAGGTCGGCTCGTTCACCGTCACCAGTACCGACTTCACCCACGGCGGCCCGCTCGGCGACGCCCAGGTGTTTGCCGGTGGCAACACGTCCCCGCAGTTGAGCTGGTCCGGATTCCCGGCCGAGACCAAGGGTTTCGTGGTGAGCTGCTACGACCCGGACGCGCCGACGCCGTCCGGTTTCTGGCACTGGACGCTGGTGAACCTGCCCGCCGACGTGACGGAGCTGCCGGCCGGCGCCGGCGCGACGCCGCGGCTGGACAACGGCGCGTTCCACGTCCGCAACGACTACGGCAGCAAGGACTTCGGCGGCGCCGCGCCGCCCGCCGGTGACCGGGCGCACCGTTACTACTTCGTGGTGCACGCCCTCGACGTCGAGCGGCTGGACGTCGACGAGGACGCGAGCCCGACCGTGGTGAGCTTCAACCTCTGCTTCCACACGCTGGCGCGGGCGATCGCCACACCGACGTACCAGGCCACCGAGTAACCCCACCGGCCGGTGCGGCAGGTACGCCCTGCCGCACCGCCTGGCTCAGTCCTTGATGCCGGACTGGGTGACGCCCTGGATCAGGTACCGCTGCAGGAACGCGAAGATCAGCACCAGCGGCACGATCGACACGGCCGCGGCCATGAACAGCTCGTGGATGTTGATCGTCTGCGCGGTGATGAACGACGACATCGCCACCTGCACCGTCCACGACGACGAGTCCTGCCCGATCACCAGCGGCCAGATGAACGAGTTCCAGTTGCCGATGAACGTGATCGCCGCGATCGCCGCGAAGAACGGCAGCGAGTTCGGCACCACGATCCGCAGGAACGTGCCCAGGTGGCCGGCCCCGTCCACCCGGGCCGCCTCCTCCAGCTCCTTGGGGAAGCCGAGGAAGTACTGCCGGAACAGGAACGTCGCGAACGCGTTGAACAACGTCGGGATGATCAGCCCGCGCAACGAGCTGACCCAGCCCAGCGACGACACCACGATGAAGCTCGGGATGAAGCTCACCGCGGCCGGGATCATCAGCGTCGCCACGACCGCGTAGAACACCTTGTCGGCATGCCGGTACGGGATCCGGGCCAGCCCGTACCCGGCCATCGACGCCAGGATCAGCTGCCCGCCGGTGCCGAGGATGCCGACGACGGCCGAGTTCCACAGCGCCCGCGCCATCGGTACGTTCTCGTCCCGGAACAATTCGCCGAAGTTCCCCCACTGCAGGTCGCTCGGGAAGAACTTCCACTCCGGCGCGGTGATGTCCGCCTCGGTGGACAACGCGTTCCGCAGCACCAGGTAGAAGGGGATCAGGAACAGCACGGCCGCGATCAGCAAGGCGATCCAGCGCAGGATCATCCCGACCACGCCGAGCGGACTGCGGGTGTGGCCGATCGGCTGCGGGGTCCCGGTGGTTCTCTCCGCGGTCGCCATCAGTCGTTCGCCTTCCCGAACCCGAAGATGCGGTTCTGCAGCAACGTGAGCAACATGATGATCACCGCCAGGATGAGGGCCCCCGCCGATCCGCGGCCGAGGTCCTGGATGGCCCCGAGCGACGTGGAGTAGAGGTACACCAGCGGCGGCCGGGCGAAGCTCGCACCGGCGCCGAGCAGGTTGTAGAACTCGTCGAACGCCTGGTACGCCGCGATCAGGTTGAGCAACAGCACCGCCACCGAGGTCGCCCGCAACTGCGGCAGGGTGATGTACCGGAACGTCTGCCAGCCCGGCTTCGCCCCGTCCACGTACGCCGCCTCGTACAGCGTCGGCGAGATCCGTTGCAGACCGGCGATGAACAGGATCATGTAGAACCCGAGCTGCAGCCACAGCCGGACGGTCACCAGCGGCAGCCAGTACCACGGCGGGTCGATCGTGGACAGCCAGGCGATCTGGTCCAGGCCGAGCCAGCCGAGCACCGTGTTCGCCAGGCCGAACCGGACGCCGTTGAAGATCGACAGCTTCCAGATCAGCGAGGCGACCACGTACGAGCACGCCGTCGGCAGGAAGAACACCGACCGGAAGAACGCCCGGGCCACCTTCACCTGGTTGACCAGCAACGCCAGCGCCAGCGAGAGCACGAACGTCAGCGGCACGATGAACACCGCGAACACCGTGAACGTGCCCAGCGCCGACAGGAAGTTCCGGTCGGTCAGCATGTCCACGTAGTTGCGCAGCCCGACGAACGACGTCGGCGTCACCGTGTTCTGCGCGTCGAAGAAGCTGAGCACCAGGCTCCACACGATCGGCAGGTAGCCGAAGATCAGCAGCCCGACCACGAACGGCCCGACGAACACCCAGAACCACAGGGTGTTGCCGTGGATCCCGGCCGTCTTCGGCCGCCGCCGTGGAGCGCGCGACCGAGAGGCCAGCCGGCTCACCCGAAGAGCCTCTGGAGCTCGGCCGAGACGGTCTTCTCGGCCTTGGCGATCTCGGCCGCCGGATCGGCGCCCTTGCGGATGATGTTGGTCAGCATGTCGCCGTAGGCCGTACCCATCTTCGGCGTCCACGCGGGATTGTCGGTCTTGCCGTAGTCCTGGGTCAGCTTGACCGTGTCGGCGGCCGCACCGGACTGCAGCTTCGCGGCCTTCGCGGCCAGGCTCTTGCGCGGCGGGATGTGGAAGCCGTAGTTCAGCGCCCAGTCCTCCTGCAGGTCGGTCTTGTCGATCCACAGCCACTTGACGAACTTCTTCGCCGCTTCCACGTTCGCGCTCTTCGCCGACACGAACTGCGTCCAGCCGCCGGAGTACACCGCGGCCGTGCCCTGGGCGTCCAGCTTCGGGAACGCCATCACGCCGAGGTCGTCGCCGAACGCCTTCTGCATCGCGGGCAGCGCCCACATCCCGATCCACTGCATCGCGGTCAGGCCCTGCACGATCGCGCCCGGGTCGGTCCAGTCGGTCGGCGCCCCGAGCAACAGGCTCTTGCTCTCGTACAGCTCGCGCAGCTTGCCGAACGCCTGCGCGGCCCGGGCGTCGGTGAAGCCCGGCTTGTTGTCCTCGGTCAGGTACGCCCCGCCGGACGACCACAGCGCCGGGCCGCCGAGGGCGAGACCGCCGTCGTTGCCGACGAACAGGCCCTTCACCTTGTCGGTGGTGAGTTCCTTGGCCGCGGCGATCAGGTCGTCGATCGTCTCCGGCGGCTTGATCCCGGCCTTGTCCAGCAGGCTCTTGCGGTAGTAGATGACCTGCGGGTCGACGATCATCCGGACCCCGTAGACCTTGCCGTCCACCGTGTTGGTGGCCAGGTCGCCGGGCTGGAAGTCGTCCTTGACGTCGGCGATGATGTCGTCGAGCGCGACCACCTGGTTGCTCTTCACCATCGCGATGTTCAGCTGGCTCTCGAACACGTCCGGGCCCTTGCCGGACAGCAGCCCCGACGACAGCTTGGTCGCGTAGTCACCAGGCGTCCACTGCACCGAGACGGTCGCGTCGGCGTACTCCTTGGCGTACCGCAGCGCCGCTTCCTTCGTACCGGTCTCGCCGTACAGGTGGTACCACTGCGACAGCGCGGCCTTGCCGCCTTCGCCGCCGCCGCTGGGAGGTCGCCCGGTATTGCCGCCGCACGCCGCCGCGAACGCGGCGACGGCCGCGAGGCCTCCGGTCCGCTTGAGGAGATCCCGCCGGGACAGACCGGGGTTCGGGAGAGAAGCAGGCATGAACAACCACCCTTCGAAGGCAGCGCCGCGCACCAACCTGGCGGCGAGGGGAGAGCACCAGGTGAACGTCCTTCGACGTTAACCGCCGGTTTCGCACACGTTACAACGCGCTCGAACGCCCAGGAAGCTCAAACGATGGAAATTCTGCGGCCAGTCGCGGAAAGTTCGCGTCCGGTCAGAACGTCTCCCCCGCCTCCGCCTTGCGCACCAGCAGGGCCGGCGGAGTGAACCGCTCACCGTACGCCGCCGCGAGCTCGCGCGCCCGGGCGACGAAGCCCGGCAGCCCACCCGCGTACTGGTTGACGTACTGCAACGCGCCGCCGTACAAAGGCGGGAAGCCGATTCCGAAGATCGAGCCGATGTTCGCGTCGGCCACCGAGCGCAACACGCCCTCGTCGAGACACTTCACCGTCTCCAGCGCCATCGCGAACGTCATCCGCTCCTGCAGATCGGTGAACGGCACCTCGGCCGTCCCGCCGAAGTGCTCGACCAGTCCTGGCCACAGGTGTTTCGGCCCGTCGGCCGGGTACTCGTAGAACCCTGCCCCGGCTGCCTTGCCGCGCCGGTCGAACTCCGCCACCAACCGGTCCGTCACGGCCATCCCGGGATGCTCGTCGAACGCGCCCGCGCTGTCCCCGGCCGCCCGGGCGGCGTCGCGGATCTTCTGCGGCAGCGTCAACGTCACCTCGTCGAGCATCGCCAACGGCGGCGCCGGGAACCCGATCTGCGTCGCGGCCCGCTCGATCGTCACCGGGTGCACCCCCTCGCCGACCAGCGCGGCGCCTTCCATCACCAACGTGCCGAACACCCGGGAGGTGAAGAAGCCCCGGCTGTCGTTGACCACGATCGGCGTCTTGCGGATCTGCCGGACCAGGTCGTACGCCTTGGCCAGTGCGCGATCCGACGTCTTCGCCCCGACGATCAGCTCGACCAGCGGCATCCGGTCGACGGGCGAGAAGAAGTGCATGCCGAGGAAATCATCGGGTCGGTCGATGCCTTCGGCGAGCGAGGTGATCGGCAGTGTCGACGTGTTCGAGCAGAGCAGCGCGTCCGGCTCGACCACGCCGGCGATCTCGGCGAAGACCTTCTGCTTCAGCTCCTCGCTCTCGAACACGGCCTCGATCACCAGATCACAGCCGGCCAGGTCGTTCGGGTCCGCGGCCGGCGTGATCCGGCCGAGCAGCTCGGCCGCCTGCTCCGGTGTCGTCCGCCCTTTGCCGACCTGCTTGGCGAGCAGCTTCTCGGAGTACGCCTTGCCGTTCTCGGCGGCTTCCAGGCTGACGTCCTTGAGGACGACCTCGATGCCCACCTTCGCGCACACGTACGCGATTCCGGCGCCCATCATGCCCGCGCCGAGGACGCCGACCTTGCGCGCGGAGTACGCCGGGACGCCGGCGGGCCGGGACGCGCCGGCGTTGATGGCCTGCAGTTCGAAGAAGAACGCGTTGATCATGTTCTTCGCGATCTGCCCGGTGGCGAGCGACACGAAGCACCGCGACTCGATCCGGCTCGCGGTGGCGAAGTCGACCTGGCTGCCCTCGACCGCGGCGCTCATGATCGCCTTCGGGGCCGGATACGGCGCGCCCTTCAACTGCTTGCGCAGGTTCGCCGGGAAGGCCGGCAGGAACGCGGCCAGCTTCGGCGACGACGGCGTACCACCGGGGATCTTGTAGCCGTCGCGATCCCACGGCTGCTTGGCGTCGCCGTCGTACGCGTCGATCCACGCGCGGGCCCGGGTCAGCAGCTCGCCGGCCGGGACGATCTCGTCCACGATGCCGGTCGACAGAGCCCGCGACGGCTTCATCCGCTGGCCTTGCAGCAGCACCTTCGTCAACGCGTCCTGCAGGCCGAGCATCCGGACCGTCCGCGTGACCCCGCCACCACCGGGCAGCAGGCCGAGCGTCACCTCGGGGACACCGAGCTCGATCCGCTCGTCGTCGGCCACGATCCGGTGGTGGCAGGCGAGCGCGATCTCCAGCCCGCCGCCGAGCGCGGCCCCGTTGATCGCCGCGACCACGGGGAGGCCGAGCGTCTCCAGGATCCGGAGCTGGCACTTCGCCTCCTCGACGGTCTCGAACACCTCGGCCGCGTTCTCCGGGCGCGCCTGCGCGATCAGGTGCAGGTTTCCGCCGGCGAAGAACGTCTTCTTGGCGCTCGTGACGATGACGCCACGCAGTTGGTCCCGCTCCACCTGCAGCCGCTCGACCGTCGCCGCCATCGCGGTCAGGTACGCCTCGTTCATCGTGTTCGCGCCGGCGTCCGGGTCGTCCATCGTCAGCGTGACGACGCCGCCGTCCTCGGTCCAGGAGATCATGCCGCCAGCCTCTCGATGATGGTCGCGACGCCCATCCCGCCGCCGACGCACAGGGTTGCCAGGCCGTACCGCAGCTCGCGCCGCTCCAGCTCGTCCAGCAGGGTGCCGATCAGGATCGCGCCGGTCGCGCCGAGCGGGTGACCGAGCGCGATCGCGCCGCCGTTCACGTTGACCTTCTCGTGCGGGACGCCCAGATCGGCCATGAAGTGCAGGACCGCGGCCGCGAACGCCTCGTTCATCTCGAACAGGTCGATGTCCGACACCTCGAGACCGGCCTTCGCCAAGGCCTTGCGGGCGGCCGGGGCCGGTCCGGTCAGCATGATGGTCGGATCCGCGCCGCTCACCGCTGTCGCGACCACGCGGCCCCGCGGTGCCTGGCCGAGCGCCTCCCCCGCCTTTTCGTTGCCGACAGCAACCAGCGCCGCGCCGTCGACGATGCCGGACGAGTTGCCCGCGTGGTGCACGTGGTCGATCCGCTCGACCGTGACGTACTTCTCCAGCGCGACCGAGTCGAAGCCGCCGTGCTCGCCGATCGCCGCGAACGACACCGGCAACCCGGCCAGCGTCTCCACCGTCGTCCCCGGCCGGACCAGCTGGTCGTGGTCCAGGATCCGCAGCCCGTTGCGATCCTTCACCGGGACCACCGAGCGGCCGAAGTACCCGTTGGCCCAGGCCTTCGCGGCCCGCGCGTGCGACTCCGCGGCGTAGGTGTCGACATCGGTCCGGGAGAAGCCGTCGAGGGTGGCGATCAGGTCCGCGCTGATGCCCTGCGGGACGAAGTTCGTCGCCAGCGCGGTCTCCGGGTCCATCGCCCACGCGCCGCCGTCGGAGGCCATCGGGACCCGGGACATCGACTCGACCCCGCCGGCCAGGATGAAGTCCTCCCAGCCGGACCGGACCCGCTGCGCCGCCTGGTTGACCGCCTCCAGGCCGGACGCGCAGAACCGGTTGAGCTGCACGCCGCCGGTGGTCTCCGGGTACCCGGCCGCCAGCACCGCGGTCCGGGCGATGTCCATGCCCTGGTCGCCGATCGGGGTGACGACACCGAGGACGACGTCGTCGATCGTGGCCGGATCCAGCTCCGGGTGCCGCGCGCGCAGTTCGGTGAGCAGGCCGGTGATCAGCTGGATCGGCTTGACCTCGTACAGGGCGCCGGTCGGCTTGCCCTTGCCGCGCGGGGTCCGGATCGCGTCGTAGAGGAAGGCTTCGCTGGCTGCGGTCATCGTCGATCCCGTCGGTGTGGGGTGAACACCCCTGATTGTGACAGTTGCGCTGTCACAATGGTCAAGGCCCGCCGATTATGATCTGCGCCATGTCAGAAGTCACCGCGGACGAGGCGACCCTGACCGTCGACGAACTGTCCGCCCGGGTAGGGATGACGGTGCGGACGCTGCGGTTCTACGCGGGCCGGGGACTGATCCCGCCGCCGGTCCGCCGCGGCCGGGTCGGGTACTACGGCCCCGAGCACATCGCCCGTCTCGACCTGGTCCGGGAGCTGCAGGCGCACGGGTTCACGCTGTCGGCGATCGAGGGGTACCTGGACCGGATCCCGACCGACGCGACCCCGCAGGACATCGCGCTGCACCGTACCCTGCTCACGCCGTGGATGCGGGACCTGCCGGAGACCCTGGACCGGGCGGCGCTGATCCGGCGGACCGGGCGTGACCTGACCGACGACGACATCGAGATGCTGGTCGCGCTCGGCGTGGTCGAACCGACGCCGGACGAGGACGTGTTCCAGGTCGCCACGGCACACCTCAGCCTCGGCGTGGAACTGCTCGACCTCGACCTCCCGGTGGAGGCGGTGCAGGCCGCCGGCCGGATCTTCACCGAGCACGGCCGCGCGATCGCCGAGGAGCTGACCGAGGTGTTCCAGACCTTGGTCTGGCCGCACTACCGCGACTCGGGCGGACCACCGGAACACATCCAGCAGCTCGTCGAACGCTTCAAGCCGGTCACCATCCAGGGTCTCGTCCTCGCCTACGAACGCGCCGTCGGCGAGACCCAGCGCGACACGATCCGCCGCTCCCGGACCAAACCCCGCCGCTAGGCCGTCTCGACAAAGGCGGCACCGAGCTCGCCGAGTCGCTCAACCGCATACGCAGAATCGATCAGCGACTCGGGCGTGTGGAGGCCCGGCGGGACGGGGTCGCCGTGCAGACCCAGGAGGCGTTCGACGCCGAGCGCGAGACCGGCCGCGGTCAGAGGTCGTTGACCGTCCGGGTGCACTAGGCACCGGCTCATCGTCATGCACTCCCCACCCCGCGCACCCACATCGCGCCCCATCCCGTATCCCCGCACGTTGGCCGCGACCTTGTGCACCCATCGCCCACCCTGACCAGCTCATCCCAACCAACCCGCGCACGAAGTCGCCCGCCAGCACGACTCCGTGCACGCACCGACCGCCACGAACGCGGCCACTCGGCTGACAGGCACACAAAGTCGCCTCCGCACACGGGAGCACGCTGCGGATGCGTCTGCGGCAGGACCCCCAACGAGGCCTTCGTGACTTTGTGCGCGTACCGACCACGGCCCGCGGGCCGGCTTGGCCGGCGCGCGCACAAAGTCGCCGACCAGCACGACTCCGTGCACGCACCGACCGCCACGAACGCGGCCACTTGGCTGACGGGCGCATAAGGTCGCCTCCGCACACGGCGGACAGTCCCGATGTACTCGCCGCGGACACCGAGGAGGTTGAGGAACCGAGATGGTTGAGGAGGGAGCACGCTGCGGATGCGTCTGCGGCAGGACCCCCAACGAGGCCTTCGTGACTTTGTGCGCGTACCGACCACGGCCCGCGGGCCGGCTTGGCCGACGCGCGCACAAAGTCGCCGGCCTGCGTGACTCTGAGCACCGACCGACCACCACGAACGCGGCCACCTGGCTGACGGGCGCACAAAGTCCGCCACCGACTCACCGAGCACACCGAGCCCTCGTACACGACAGCGACTTCGGAGCGAGGCAGCGACACCGCGGCGCCGACACCGCGGAAGCGACCTGGGCGGGGCAGTTCTCTGTGCGCCTACCGGCCGCAGTGGGCGTGTCCGAGTGGCTGGAGAGTGCACAAAGTGCAGGGGCAGGGTGCAGGGGCCCAAGCGGGGCAAGCATGACTCCGTGCGCGAGCGCCGCGGGCGCGTGGCTGGCGAGTGCGTTATGGCGGCCGCCGTTGTGACCATCACCCCGCGCCGGGTGCCGTTGTGACGACCACCCCGCGCCGGGTGCCGTTGTGACCATCACCCCGCGCCGGGTGCCGTTGTGACCATCACCCCGCGCCGGCTGCCGTTGCGACCATCACCCCGCGCCGGCTGCCGTTGCGACCATCACCCCGCGCCGGCTGCCGTTGCGACGACCACCCCGCCGGGTGCCGTTGCGACGACCACCCCGCCGGGTGCCGTTGCGACGACCACCCCGCCGGGTGCCGTGCGGTCGGCCGCGTGGTTGGCGGGGATTGTCCAGTACTGGCTAGGCGTTCGGGACTTTCAGGTAGGTGAGACCTCGGAGGTCGAGGTACGTGTCATCCGGTGTCGTGACGACGCGCAGCAGGACTTGGTCGCAGCTTGCGCAGCGGGCGACCATGCCGGGTGCGTCGACGTACAGCCTGGTCTCGGCGAAGACACCTGTCTGGCCGCAGCCCGCGCAGCGTGCGATCGCCGCGGTGAGGTCCACGGCGAAGATCTCGCGCAGCTTGCCGGCGGCGGCGTTGCCGTCCAGGTGGGTGGGGACGTCGGCGGTCATCGCGGTCCTCCTGTCGGTCCGAAGCGTTCTGTCCTGATCCGGCTCGGGTCGTGCCCGCCGGCGACGAGGAGGTCGGCGACCGCCTCGACGAACGGCGTCGGCCCGCACACGTACGTCGTCAGCTCGTCGTCCGGCGCGAAGGCCTTCTCCTGCAGCAGGTCGGCGTCGATCCGCCCGACCCGCGGCTCCCCGGGTGGCGCCTCCCGGGTGTAGACGAAGGTGAGGTCGACGTCGTCCGACGCGGCCAGCTCCTTCAGCCCGTCCACGTAGATCACCGACGCGGGACGACGGACCGAGTACAGCAGCCGCACGGGTGTCGTACTCCCCTCGGCGGCGTGGGCACGCAGCATCGCCATCAGCGGCACGATCCCCGAGCCACCGCCGATCAGCTGGACCGGACCAGGCTGCTCCGGCTTCCAGACGAACCACCCGCCGACCGGCCCGCGGACCTCCAGCGGATCACCGGCCTTGAGCACCTCGACCAGGTACGGCGAGACCTCCCCGTCCGGGACCTGCTCCACGGTCAGCTCGATGCCCTGACCCGACCAGGCGGACGCGATCGAGTACGACCGGGAGGCCCGGTACCCGTCCGGCGCGGTGAGCCGGACGTCCAGGTGCTGTCCGGCCAGGTGACCCGGCCAGTCCGGCAGGTCGACCACGATCGTCCTGGCCGTCGCCGTCTCCTGGCGGATCTCGGTGACGGTGCCGACCTGCCAGGTCAGTCGCCTGCGTAGCGCTGTTCTTTCCATGGGTCTCCGTACTCGTGGTAGCCGGCGGTCTCCCAGAAGCCCAGGTCGTTCGTGTCGGACAGCACCAGGCCGCGGACCCACTTCGCGCTCTTCCACAGGTACAGGTGCGGCACCAGCAGCCGGGCCGGGCCGCCGTGCTCCGCGGCGAGCGGGTCACCGTCGTACTCGTACGCGATCCAGGCCTGGCCGTCGAGCAGGTCCTCGAGCGGCAGATTCGTCGTGTAGCCGCCGTAGCTGTGCGCCATCACGAAGTCGGCCCCGGTCTCGACGTCCTCGAACAGCGTGTCCAGCGAGACGCCCTTCCAGTCCGTCCCGAGCTTGGACCAGCGGGTGACGCAGTGCAGGTCGGTGGTGATGTCCTCGGCCGGCAGCGCCTGCAACGCCTGCCAGTCCCACCGGTACACCTCGCCGGTCTCGCTGGCGATGCTGAACTCCCAGTGCTCGGTCAGGATGTGCGGCGTCGGGCCCGCCGACAACACCGGGAAGTCCCGGGTCAGGTACTGCCCCGGCGGCAGGTCCGACCCACCCCGGCGGCGCCCGGTGAACCCCGGCGACACGATGCCCATGACAAGCCCCCTCCGGCTCGGCGGTACTTCTCGCAGTCTTCCACGAACCGGTCAGATTCCCATCGTTCTCCCGATGATCTCCTTCATGATCTCGGTGGTGCCGCCGTAGATCGTCTGGATCCGGGTGTCGAGGTACGCCTTGGCGATCGGGTACTCGGTCATGAAGCCGTAGCCGCCGTGCAACTGCAGGCAACGATCGGCCACCTTCTGCTGCAGTTCGGTGGTCCACCACTTCGCCATCGCGGCCTCGGCGACCGTCAGCGTGCCGGCGTTCAGTTCCTCGATGCAGCGGTCCACGAAGACGCGGGCGATCTGCGTCTCGGTGGCCAGTTCGGCGAGCACGAAGCGGCTGTTCTGGAACGAGCCGATCGGCCGGCCGAACGCCTTGCGCTCCTTCACGTACGCCAGCGTGGACCCGAGCATGTTCTCGCAGGCCGCGGCGGCGACCACGGCGATCGCGAGGCGCTCCTGGGGCAGTTTCTCCATCAGCTGGACGAAGCCGTTGCCCTCCTCGCCGAGCAGGTTCGCCGCCGGGACCCGGACGTGGTCGAAGAAGAGCTCGGCGGTGTCCTGCGCCTTCAGGCCGATCTTGTCCAGGTTCCGCCCGCGCTCGAAACCGGGCATGCCGCGTTCGGCCACGAGCAGTGAGATGCCCTGGTGCCCGGCCGCCGGGTCGGTCTTCGCGACGACGATGACCAGGTCGGCCAGGATGCCGTTGGAGATGAACGTCTTCTGCCCGGTCAGCACTACTCGTCGCCGTCGCGGACCGCGGTCGTCCGGATGCCCTGCAGATCGCTGCCCGCGCCCGGTTCGGTCATCGCGATCGCGGTGATCGTCTCGCCGCTGCAGAACTTCGGCAGCCAGCGCGCCTTCTGCTCGTCGGTCGCGTAGTCGAGCAGGTACGCGGAGGCGATGTCGGTGTGGATGGTGAACCCGACACCGCTGGCCCGGGCCCGGGTGAGCTCCTCGATCAGGACGGCGTTGAAGCGGAAATCGCGCACCCCGCCCCCGCCGTACTCGGCCGGCATCATGAACCCGAGCAACCCGGCCGCTCCCGCGGCGGTCCACAGCTCACGTGGGACGATACCGGCCTCCTCCCAGCTGCCGTGGTGCGGCACGATCTCCTTGTCGCAGAACGCCCGCGCTGTCTCCCGGAAGGCGTTGTGGTCGTCCTCGAACAGCTGACGGTGCACGGGCGGTCTCCTATCGGTCCTGGACGGCGGCGCCTCGGTCCTGGACGGCGGCGCCGGAGGCGAGCAGGTCGTCGACATCGGGGATACCCCAGTCGGTCAGCGCCGCGCGGGTGTGCTGACCCGGCCGGGCCGGTGGCTCGCCGAGCTCCGCGGGGGTCCGCGAGAACCGTGGCGCCGGGGCGGCCTGCCGGATCCCGTCCCGTTCGACAAAGGTGCCCCTGGCCACGAGATGCGGGTGGTCGCCGGCCAACGGCAGCACCGGGGCCACGCAAGCGTCCGAACCGTCGAACACCTCGGTCCACTCGGCCTGGGTCCGCCGCGCGAACGTCTCGGCCAGCACCTTGCGCAGCTCCGGCCAGTTCGCCTGGTCGTACCGGTCCGGCGCCGTGATCCCGAGCCGGTCCACGAGTTCGTCGTAGAACAGCGGTTCCAGCGCGCCGACCACGACGTACTGGCCGTCGGAGGTCTCGTACACGTCGTAGAACGGGGCGCCCGTGTCGAGCAGGTTCGTGCCGCGCTCCTGCTGCCAGGCCCCGGTCGCGAGGGCGCCGAGCATCATCGTGGTCAGGTGAGCCGCGCCGTCCACGATCGCGGCGTCGACGACCTGACCCCGGCCGCTCCCCCGGGCCTCGATCACCGCGGCCAGCACCCCGGTCACCAGGTACATCGAGCCGCCGGCGAAGTCGCCGAGCAGGTTCGCCGGGACCTGGGGCGGTCCACCGGCCCGGCCGATCAGGTGCAGGGCGCCGGACACCGCGAGGTAGTCGATGTCGTGCCCGGCCGACTGCGCGAGCGGCCCTTCCTGGCCCCACCCGGTCATCCGACCGTACACGAGGGCCGCGTTCACCGCGTGGCAGTCCGCCGGGCCGAGACCTAGCCGTTCGGCCACGCCCGGGCGGAATCCCTCGATCAGGATGTCGGCCTGCTCGACCAGCCGCAGCACGGTGGCGATGGCGGCCGGTTGCTTGAGGTCGAGGGCGACACTGCGCCGGCCACGGTTCAGCAGCTCGTACTCCGGTGGGCCCAGCGCGAGGCCCCCGCCCGGGCGGTCGATGCGCAGCACCTCGGCGCCGAGCTCAGCCAGGTGCAGGCATGCGAACGGCGCCGGGCCGATCCCGGCCAGCTCGACCACCTTGATCCCGCGCAGTGGACCCATGGCGTCATTGTGACAGTAGAACTGTCACGGTCGTCAAGTCGTCCGTGGCCCCAAGGCCGACCGGGCGGCGAAGATCAGCAGCAGGGGCAGCAGGACCGACAGCGCGAGCACGATCACCAGGACAACGGCCAACGGGGAGTCGGTACGGAGGTGGTGCGCGTGGAAGACCAGGTGCGGCGCCGAGAACAGCAGGTACGCGACCAGAGCCAGCACCACGATCCGCAGTTCGAACCACACCGCGGCCGCGATCACCACCACCGCGATCCCGAGCGTGGCCCCGCCGAAGTCGCGGAAGAGGTGCTCGCTGTACGGCGGGGTCCAGTCGACCGTGGGGACGTCATTGTAGAAGCTGGCCGGGAACAGCGCGGTCCACAGTCCGAGGACCACCTGGATCGCCGCGAGCGTGATCAGACCGGCCCGGACGACGCCCCTCACGATCGGACGGCCAGGCGCAGGTAGTCCGCGAAGGTGGTGCGTCCGTACGGCGCGCCGTCGGCGAGCAACGCGCCCGCGGAGTACGCGCGGAACGCCTTACCAGGAAGGCGAAGCGGGACGACCGGTCGACGTGAACCACGCGCCTCCTTCCATGCGTGGGCCAGCTCGACGGCGGATCGTTGCTCTGGGCCACCGATATCCGCGACCCGGTCGGCCGGGTCGCCCGAGGCCAGTTCGGTGAGCCGTTCGGCGACGTCCTCGACCGCGATCGGCTGCAGCTTGCCGGCCGGGGCGAGCAGGACGGGGAGAAAGCGTTGCGCCGTGAACACCTCGTCCACCAGGTTGTGGAACTGGGTCGCCCGCAGGATCGTCGACGGTACAGCCGACGCCTGGACGAGCCGCTCGGCCTCCACCTTGGCCCGGTAGTACGCCATCGGGACCTGCTCGATGCCGACGATCGAGATCAGTACCAGGTGTGGCGTGCCGGCCGATTCGAGGGCCCTGAGCAACGTTTTCGTCTGCTCGGCGTCGGCGCTGCGGCGGCTGGTCGCGAGGTGGACGACGACGTCGGCGCCGTCGACGGCCGGCGCCAGTCCCACTCCGGTCCCGAGATCGCCGGTGACCAGGCCCGGGCCGCCGCGCCGGCTGAGCACCCGCACGTCGTGACCGGCCGAGCGCAGCCGCTCGACGGTGGGCCGGCCGAGGGTCCCGGTCCCGCCGGTGACGAGGATGGTTCGCATGGTGGTTTCCTTTCGTTCACCAACCCTGACCCGACAGCCCGCCGAAACGTGACACCTGCCCGGCGGCGTACCCGAGTTTGTCCGGATTCATCGCGAACTCCAGCCCCACCACCTCGTCGTCCGCGAACGTGACGAAGCAGATCGCGAGCACCCCGTCCGGGCCGACCGCGACGATCGCGGGCTCGCCGTTCGCTTCGGCGAAGTACGGCACCACGCCTGCGCCGAAGCGCTGCAGGGTCCCGATCAGGTACCGGGCGACCTTCGTCCGGCCGGTCACGGGTCGGCGGGCCGCGTTCGCCTTGCCGCCGCCGTCCGCGCGGGACACGACGTCCTCGGCCAGCAGACGTTCGAGTTCGGCGAGCTCGCCGAGTTGTGCGGCCGCGAGGAACCGCTCGACGAGCTGCCGCCAGCGATCGCGGTCCACGTCGGCCCCTGTCCGGGGCTCCTGGGCGACCCGCTTGCGCGCTCGTGAATGCAGCTGCCGCGCGTTGATCTCCGTGGTCCCGACCAGCTCGGCCACCTCGCGATGCGAGTACCCGAACGCCTCCCGCAGCACGTACGCCGCGCGCTCGGCCGGGCCGAGGCGTTCGAGGATCGTCAGCAGCGCGAACGAGACCGACTCGCGCTCGGTGGCGAGGTCGAGCGGTCCTGGTTCGCGGAGCCCGGTGAGGACCGGCTCGGGCAGCCACTCCCCGACGTACGTCTCCCGGCGGGCCCGGGCGGACGTGAGCCGGCTGAGGCAGAGGTTGGTGACCGTCTTCGCGAGGAACGCGCCCGGGTCGTCGACGTCGTCGTGGTCCACGGAATGCCAGCGCAGCCAGGCGTCCTGCAGCACCTCCTCGGCATCCGTGACGGTCCCGAGCATCCGGTACGCGATGCCGAACATCCGTCCGCGCTGCCGCTCGAACTCCTCGACCACCTCGGCCCCGACGTCACCCCGCCATCCTCGCAGCCGCCGCGTGGTCAGGTGCGGAAGGTGTCGGCCGCCGCCTGGATCTGGTCGTGGAACGTGCGCCAGCCCTCGTCGTCGAGCGCATCGGAATCGGCTCCGCCCTTGCCGTCGATCAGCTCGCGGACGATGTCCAGATGGCCCGCGTGGTGAGCGGTCTCGCCGACCATCCGGATCAGCAGCACGGCGAGCGTGGTCGACCGAGCGCCCTCGGGCCAGTGCGCCACCTCGGCCGGCGCGTCCAGGTCGAGCTCGTCGATGGTCCGGTCGGCGTGCTCGCAGGCGCGCCGGTACAGGCCGATCAGGTACTCGCTCGACTCCGACGGCAGCGGCCACATGTCGGCACCGTCCCAGATCGACCCGTCCTCGACCCAGGCCAGCTTCTCTCCGGCGGATCGGCCGAGGCAGCCGCCGAGGTAGCTGTACTCGAGCCCGGCGAGATGCTTGACCAGGCCGAGCAGATTCGTCCCCGACGGCACCAGCGGCCGGCGCAGGTCGTACTCTCCGAGGCCGTCCAGGTTCGCCAGGATGGCCGCGCGGCTCTCCCGCAGCTTCTGGTGCAGCTCCGCCTTGATGTCTGTCATACCCGCGGACGTTAACGCAGCCCGCGGACAGTTCTCAGCCCGGCGCTCCTGGCGGCACGAACCGCAGCCCGCTGGGCGCGCCCCGCTCGATCAGATCCAGCAGCGCGTCGGTGTCGAGGTGTTCGTCGATCGCGTCCGCCAATCGTTCCAGCCGCTCCTCCCGCAGTCCCGCGAACGAGACCGACCCGTCCGGCGCCCGCTTCCCGGTCAGCCCGGCCACCTCGGTGAGGAACGCATGCCGCGCGGCGTCGTCGTCCAGCAACCCGTGCCAGATCGTCCCCCACGTCGCGCCCGCCCGGCAGCCACCCGGGAACTCCTCCGCGTCCCCGACCACCCGCACCACCCCGTGGTGGATCTCGTACGCCGTGGGCGCGGGCCGGGCCAGCGTCTTCTCGACCGCGAACTCGGTTGCTACCGGCAACAACCCGAGCCCGTCGTGCCGGCCACCACCTTCGACCCCGTACGGATCGTCGATCACCCCGCCGAGCACCTGGTACCCACCGCAGATCCCGAGGACGGGCCGATCCGCCGCGACCCGGGTCGCGACCGCGTCGGCCAGTCCGGTGGACCGCAGCCAGGCCAGGTCGGACGTGGTCGCGCGGGATCCCGGCAGGACGACCAGGTCGGCGTCACGGACCTCGGCCGGGCTCGCGGTGAAGAACACGCTCGTCGTCGGTTCCACCGCGAGCGCGTCGAGGTCGGTGAAGTTGCTGATCCGCGGGAACCGCACCACCGCGATCGTCAGCACCTCCGAATCCGCCGTGGTCCGCCGGGCCGGAATGTCCAGCGCGTCCTCGGAATCCAGCCACAACTCGGGCAACCACGGCACCACGCCGTACGTCGGCCGGTCCGTCACCGAGGTCAGCATGTCGATACCGGGCTGCAGCAACGAGACGTCCCCGCGGAACTTGTTCACCACGAACCCGCTGATCAATCGCTGGTCCTCGGGTGAGAGCAGCGCCACGGTGCCGAACATCGAGGCGAACAACCCGCCCCGGTCGATGTCCCCGACCACGACGACCGGCGCGCCGGTGTGCTGAGCCAGGCCCATGTTCACGTAATCGGACTGGCGCAGGTTGATCTCCGTCGGACTCCCCGCCCCCTCGCTGATCACCACGTCGTACCGGGACGCGAGATCGTCGTACGCGGCGAACGCGGCCTTGGCGAGCTCGGCCCGCTCGGTCAGGAAACCGCGCGCACTGAGCTCACCCCACGGTTCACCGAGCAGGACGACGTGGCTGCGGCGGTCGCTCCCGGGTTTGAGCAACACCGGATTCATCGCGGCCTCGGGCTCCGCACCGGCGGCGACGGCCTGGATCCACTGCGCCCGGCCGATCTCGGCACCGTCGGCACACACCATCGAGTTGTTCGACATGTTCTGCGCCTTGAAGGGAGCAACCCGAACCCCCCGCCGCCCCAGCCACCGGCAAACCCCGGTCACCAAAGTCGTCTTCCCAGCATCAGAAGTAGTCCCAGCAATCAACAACGAACCCACCCCAAGATCCTAAGCGCCCCACCACCCACCACCCACCTTGAGCACCACCCAGCCACCGATCCCGACTTTGAGCACCGGCCGGCCACCGATCCCGACTTTGAGCACCGGCCAGCCGCTGCACGTTCGCCTCTCCCGACCACCCCGCGCACAAAGTCGGCCAGGAGCCGCCGCCCACCCACCACCACGCCGACTTTGAGCACCGGCCAGCCACCCGAGTACTCCCCTCCCGACCACCCCGCGCACAGAGTCGCCCGCTGGCCAGCGCCGACCCCGGTACCGGCTGTGCTCAAGCGGAGCGAACGGCCAGCCGCGGTTGCCGACGGCCGCGGGGTCGCCGACGGCTGACGACTTGACTGACGGCTGACGGGGTTTCCTGGCCGATGGCGCGCTGCAGCGCGCCAGTCATCAAACAACCCGCCAGCCACCCACGACCACGCCGACCTTGAGCACCACCCAGCCATCCCCGAAGCCACCACCCGGCCGGTACGTACACAAAGTCGACCAGGAGCCGCCGCCCACCCACCACCACGCCGACCTTGAGCACCACCCAGCCACCCGCGTACTCCCCTCCCGACCGCCCCGCGCACAAAGTCGCCCGCTGGCCAGCGCCGACCCCGGTACCGGCTGTGCTCAAGCGGAGCGAGCGGCCAGCGGCCGGCCGCGGGTTGCCGACGGCCGCGGGGTCGCCGACGGCTGACGCGTTGCTTGACGGCTGACGCGTCGTCAGACGGCTGACGAGTTGTTTGACGGCTGACGGTGTTTCTTCGCCGATGGCGTGCTGTAACGCGTCAGCGGTCAAACAACCCGCCAGCCGCCCACCACCACGCTGACCTTGAGCACCAATCAGCCAACCCGATGTCGCCTTTGGGCATCAATCAGCCACGCGAGTACTTCCCTTCTGACCACCTCGCGCACAAAGTCAGCCCGATGGCCAGCGCCGACCCAGGTAGCGGCGCCGGGAGGCGGTCGATCGGGTGCCCGGGCGGGTGGCGGGGCGACGCCAGTTGGCGAGCATCATCGCGAGCGGGTTGCTCGACGGCTGACGGGGTTGCTTGGTCGATGGCGTGCTGCAGCGCGCTAGGCGCCAGACAACCCGCCAGGCGCCCACCACCGCGCCGACCTTGAGCACCAGCCAGCCACCCACGTACCAACCACGTGGCTGGTGTGTGCACAAAGTCGGCGGTGCCCGCACCGGCGGTGGCGACCCCGTACCGGCGGCGGTGCCCGCACCGGCGGTGGCCCGTGCCTGCGGTGGCCCGTGCCGGCGGTGGCGGCGGCCCGTGCCGGCGGTGGCTTGGGTCAGTCGTTGGGGTTGGGGTTGGGGTTCTGGTTGGGGGTGGGGTCGGGTGGGGGGTTTTGTTCGTCGGGTGGGAGGACTGGGGTGATGCGGCGGCCTTGGGCGTCGACGCTGGGGAGTCTTGGGGAGGTGCCTTGGAAGCGGCTTGCCGACGCGCGCTCACGGGCGGACAGCGGCTTCGCTACGTTCTCCAACGACTGCTGCTCGGCGTCCACCCCGAAGAACCACGCGATCAACCCGCCCACCAGCATGACCGCGGCGCCGATGATGTAGCCGACCGTCAGCGGCCCGCGGGCGGGGTTGTCGCCTTCGCCGATCAGCGACGCGAACAGGAACGGCGCCACCACGCCACCGGTCAGCTGGGAGATCGCGAAGAAGAACGAGATCGCCTGGCCGCGGAGTTCGATCGGGAAGATCTCGCTCACCGTCAGGTACGCCGAGGACGCTCCCGCCGACGCGAAGAAGAAGACCACGCACCACAGACCGGTCAGGCTCAGCGCGTTCAGCGCACCGGCGTTGAAGAGCAACGCGGTGACGAACAGCACGACCGCGGAGACCGAGTACGTGGCCAGGATCATCTTGCGCCGGCCGATCGTGTCGAACAGGTGGCCGAGCAACAACGGTCCGGCCAGGTTGCCGAGGGCGAACGGGAAGAAGTACAGCGCGATGCTCGAGTCGTTCAGCCCGAAGTACGACTTCAGCACCAGCGCGTAGGTGAAGAAGATCGCGTTGTAGAGGAACGCCTGGGTGACCATCATCGAGAAGCCGAGGAACGACCGGCTGCGGTAGTCGCGCAACATCACCCGGGCGATCTCGCGGTACGTCACCGGCGGGTAGTCGACCACGTTGATCGCCTCGTCGTCGCCGACCTTCCGCAGTTCGCCGCCCTGCCGCCGGACGGTCTCCTCGATCCCGTCGACGGTCCGCTCGGCCTCCTCGACCCGGCCGTGCGTCATCAGCCAGCGCGGGCTCTCCGGGATATGCCGGCGCAGGTAGATGATCATCAGGCCCATCACCGGCCCGATCAGGAAGCACAGCCGCCAGCCCCATTCGATCGGGACCAGGTCGTCGTTGAGCAGCACCAGGCCGACCGCCGACCCGATCAGCGCGCCACCCCAGTAGGTGCCGTTGACGCCGATGTCGACGCGGCCGCGGTACTTCGACGGGATCAGCTCGTCGATCGCGGAGTTGATCGCGGCGTACTCACCGCCGATCCCCATCCCGGCGACGAACCGGCACAGCGCGATCGACCAGAAGTCCCAGGTCAGACCGGCGGCGCCGGAGGCGATCAGATAGACGAGCAGCGTGATGATGAACAGGTTCCGCCGGCCCCACTTGTCGGTCAGCCGGCCGAACACCAGGGCGCCGACGACCTCACCGGCCAGGTAGATGGAGGCGAGCAGCCCGACCTGGGCGGTGGTCAGCCCGAGCGTCTGCGGCTCCTTCAGCACGTTGCCGACGAGCGAGACGAGCTGGATCTCCAGGCCGTCGAGGATCCAGGAGACGCCGAGCCCGACGACGATCATCCAGTGGAACCGGGTCCACGGCAACCGGTCCATCCGGGCCGGTACCAGGCTCGGTATCGCCTTGCCCTCCTCCAGAGCATGATCGGTGCTGCTCATCAGCGGCTCCTCTGATCTGTGAAATTGTCCTCAGGCCCGGTCCCCGCCCGCCGAGAACCAAAACCTGGCCCGGGTTCGGCGGCTGGCTAGAGTGACGGCATGGACAACGAGTTCCGGGTCGTCGACAACCCCTCCCTGCACCGGTACGAGGCGCGTGATGCCGACGACAACCTGATGGGCTTCGTCGACTACCGCCGGACCGAGCGCGCGATCGTCTTCCGGCACGCGGAGACCCTTCCGGAGTACCAGGGCCGCGGCGTGGCCGGGCGGATCGCGGGGCAGTCGCTCGACGAGGCGCGCGCGGCCGGACTGCGGGTGAAGCCGGCCTGCCCGTTCTACCTCGACTACCTCTCCAAGCACCCCGAGTACGCCGACCTGGTGGAGGCACGGTGACGGTCCCGGCCATGGGCAAGCTGGAGTGGCGCCCTGCCGCCGAGGTGCCCGAGTTGCTCGGCGAACCGGTCCGCGCCGCCCTCGGCGATCGACCCGGGTACGCGGTCGCCATCGACCCCGCGCTCGCGGACACGGCCACCTTCTGCGCGGAGTACGACGTCCCGATGGCCGCCTCGGCGAACTGCGTCGTCGTGCACGGCAAGCGCGCCGGCGAGTCCACGTACGCCGCGGTGATGGTGCTCGCCACCCACCGGGCGGACGTGAACGGGGTGGTCCGCAAGCACCTCGGTGTCCGGAAGATCTCGTTCGCCGCCCAGGACGACGCGGTGAGCCGGACCGGGATGGAGTACGGCGGCATCACCCCGATCGGGCTGCCGACGGACTGGCCCGTGCTCGTGGACGAGGCCGTCGCCCAGGCCGGACCGGTCGTCATCGGCAGCGGGATCCGCGGGTCCAAGGTGCTGATCGACGGTGCCGAGCTCGCCGAACTGCCGACCGCGACCGTACTCGCGCTCGGCTCGCCCGCCTGATTACTCCCGCCGGGCGCCCGGGACCGCTAGCATCGGTCGGGTCTTGGGTGAGAGGCTGCTTCGGCCTGCCCTCGAATGGCTGGTACTACCTGGGGAAGGCGGGGTGACCGTGGCTGGCGACGACGGCGGGCCGACCGCACTGCGGATCATGCTCGGCGGTCATCTCCGGCGGATGCGCGAGGCGGCCGGGATCAGCCGGGCCGACGCGGGCTGGCAGATCCGCTCCTCGGAGTCGAAGGTGAGCCGGATGGAGCTCGGCCGGGTCGGCTTCAAGGAACGCGACGTCAAGGACCTGCTCGCGTTCTACGGACTCCGCGACGAGCGCGAGCGGGACCGGCTGATGGAGCTGGCCCGGGCGGCGAACAACCCCGGCTGGTGGTCCCGGTACGGCGACGTGATGCCGGCCTGGTTCGCGAACTACGTCGGCCTCGAGGTCGCCGCCAAGCTGATCCGGACGTACGAGGTGCTGTTCGTCCCCGGGCTGTTGCAGACCGAGTCCTACGCGCGGGCCGTGGTCCAGCTCGGCCGGTCGTACCTGCCGAAGGAAGAGATCGACCAGCGCGTCGCCCTGCGGGTGGAACGGCAGCAGATCCTCACCAGGTCGAACCCGATCAAACTCTGGGTCGTCATCGACGAGGCGGTCCTGCACCGCCCGATCGGCGGCCGGGACGCGATGCGCGAGCAGATCGAGCACCTGCAGGCGATGGCCCGGCTGCCGAACATCACGTTGCAGGTGATGCCGTTCAGCAGCGTCGGGTACCCGAGTGCCGGTGGTGCGTTCAGCGTGCTCCGGTTCCCCGAGGGCGACCTGCCGGACGTGGTCTACATCGAGCACGCGGCCAGCGCGCTGTACCTGGACAAGATCGAGGACCTGGACGAGTACGCCGCGATCATGGACGCGCTCAGCATCGCCGCCTCGCCGGTCAACGACACCCAGAAGGCGCTGCATGAGGCGCTCGCCCGGATGTCCTGACCGGGACGAGCGCCTCCGCCCTCACTCCGCGAGGCTGAGGTCGACCTTCAGGTTGCCGCGGGTCGCGTTGGAGTACGGGCAGACCTCGTGCGCCTTCGCGACCAGCTCCTCGGCGACGGCCTTCTCGACCCCGGGCAGGGACACGACCAGGGCCACCTCGAGTCCGTAGCCGACGCCGTCCGCGATCGGCCCGATGCCCACCTCGGCGGTGACGGTCGAGCCCTCGGCGTCCTGGCGGGCCTTCCGCGCGACCAGCTTCAGCGCGCTGTGGAAGCAGGCCGCGTACCCGGCGGCGAACAGCTGCTCCGGGTTCGTCCCCTCGCCGGTGCCGCCCATCTCCTTCGGCGGCGCGACCACGACGTCCAGCTTGCCGTCGTCGCTCGCGGCGCGGCCGTCACGGCCGCCCTCGGCGGTGGCGCGCGCGGTGTACAGAACCTTCTCGACTGCGATGGTCATGCAGGAATCTCCCGGTGTTCGAGGGGGTGGGATGGGTGGATCAGCGGCTGGGGTCGAGCAGGAGCTTGCCGACGGTCTTGCGGGCGCGCATGTCCTCGTGCGCCCGGGCGACCTCGGACAGCCCGTACTCCCCGCCGACGACCGGGTGCAGGTCACCGGCCAGCGCGAGGTCGAACAGCTCACGCAGCGGATCGGCGAGCAGCGCCGGCTCCCGGAAGCAGTCCGCGAGCCAGAAGCCGGCGATCGTCTTCGAGCCCTTCATCAACCGGCGCGAGTCGATCGGCTGCGCGGGCTCCCGGGACGCGGCACCGAAGGTGACCAGGCGGCCGAACCGGCCGAGCGCCTCGAACGACTCGTCGAACGTCCGGCCGCCGACCATCTCCAGCACGATGTCGACCGGCCGGCCGGCGTTGGCCGCGAGGATGCGGTCCTTCAGCCCATCGGGGTCGCCGTCGATCGCGGCGTCGACGCCGAGCGCGAGAACGCGGTCCCGCTTCTGAGCCGAGGACGCGGTGGCGATCACGCGACCGGCGCCCCACAGCTTCGCGAGCTGCACGGCGAGCGATCCGACGCCCCCGGCGCCCGCATGGACGAGGACGGACTCGCCGGCGCGGAGATGGGTCGACGTCTTCAGCAGGTGCCACGCGGTGGTGCCCTGTAGAACGAGCGCGAGCGCGTCGCCGTCGCTGACACCTTCGGGTACGTCGAACGCGTACGGCGCCTGGGCGACCGCCTTCTCCGCGTACCCACCCGAGCCGACCAGCGCGACCACGCGCCGCCCGTCCTCGGTCCGGCCGACGACCTCGCCACCTGGGATCAGCGGCAGCGTCGCCTTGGCCAGATAACTGTTCTCGACCTGATGGGTGTCTGCGTAGTTGATGCCCGCCCGGCCGACGGTGACCAGTACCTGACCCTCCGCCGGAACCGGCTCGGCGACATCACTGACAGTCAGCACCTCGGGGCCACCGAACTCGGTGATCTGCACGGCTCGCACGACTCTGCGCGTCCCTTCCACGTCGGCTTCTCTACGTTGTACTATACACCGTACGTTAGGAGGGACGAGGATGACGCCGGCCAAGACCCGGACCCCGCGGAACACGCTCAGCGCCGAGCTGATCGTGCGGACCGCGCTGGACCTGATGGAGACCAAGGGACTCGACGCGTTCAGCCTGCGCGGAGTGGCCGCGGCCCTCGGGGTCGGGCCGATGGCGCTGTACACCTACTTCCGCAACAAGGACGACCTGTACGACGCGGTCCGCGACCACCTGATGGCGCTGGTCCCCGACGTCCCGGCGGACGTGCCGTGGCCCGACCAGGTCCGCGCCGTCTGCCGTGGCCTGCGCACCCTGATGCTCGAACATCCTTGCCTGGCGCAACTACTCTCCGGGCGCCCGTTGAGCGGCCACGAGACCGCGCGGACCGCGGAGGGTCTGCTCGGCGTCCTGCGCTCGGCCGGGTTCGACAAGGAGACGGCCGCGCGGACCCATACGACGTTGTTCACCTACGTGCTCGGATCGACGTCGTGGGAGATCCAGATGGCGGCCGAGCGGCGTGACCCGGACGCGTGGCGGCGGCTGCGGACGACGATGGAGTCGCTGTCGTCGGCCGAGTTCCCGACCGTGGTCGGGCTGGCGCCGGAGCTGGCCCGGACCACCGGCGGCGACGAGCAGTTCGACTACGGCCTGGACCTGTTGCTGGCCGGCCTGGAGGCGAAGGTCAGAAGACCAGCGTGACGATCGCGATCACACCGATCACCACGATCAGGGCGCGCAAGGCGATCGGCGGCAACCGGCGGCCGTAACGGGCGCCGAGGAAGCCGCCGATGGTGGAGCCGACCGCGATCAGCGCTGCGGCCAGCCAGTCGACATCGGCGACGATGATGAACAGGATCGCGGCGACGGTGTTCACCACGGTCGCCAGGACGTTCTTCAACCCGTTCATCCGTTGCAGGTTCGCGTCCAGGCCGAGCCCGAGGATCGCCATCAACAGGACACCCTGGGCGGCGCCGAAATATCCGCCGTACACCCCGGTGAGGAACACCGACGGCATCACCCACCAGGCGCCGCTGTGGGTGTGGGTGGGGACGCTGATCCACTTCGACAGCCAGGGCTGGAAGGCGACCAGGACACAGCCCAGCAGGATCAGCACCGGCACCACCGCGTGGAACGCGGAGTCGGGGAGCGTCAGCAGCAGCACTCCCCCGACGAGGCCCCCGAGCAGTGACGCCGGGACCAGCCGGATCATCCGGCCGCGCTGGCCCGCGAGTTCGCGCCGATAGCCGATCGCGCCGGCCGCCGTCCCCGGCGCCAGCCCCACGCTGTTGCTGACGTTGGCCAGCACCGGAGGGATGCCGACGGCAAGCAACGCCGGGAAGGTCAGCAGTGTCCCCGACCCCACCACGGCGTTGATCGTGCCCGCACCCGTTCCCGCCAGCAGAACGAACAGCGCTTCGTACCATGTCATTGTTGTCAGACTCTACGCAGCGGTCCCGCGCGACCGCGCATCCGTCCAGTCGTTGGGCGGCCGGACGGTCCCCCGGACAGCAGCCGGCCCGGCTACCGAGGACTGGTAGCCGGGCCGTTTCTGCGTCTGTCGGTCAGCGCTCGACCGGCGGTTCCGGGGACGGCGGCGGGGTCGACTGCTGCGGCGCGGCCTCCGGCGCGGAGCCGACGGCGGGCGGCGGGACCTGCGAGCGCGAGCTGACCGCGGCGTTCTGCGCGGCGGCGATCGCTTCCTGGACCGCGTTGTCGGCCTCGGCGACGGCCGCGTCCGGCGCGGCCTCCTCCAGCTCCGGGGTCACGTCCTGCGGCTGCTCCCACTGGCCGTCGGCCTTCTGCGGGATCCCGGCGATCTGGCCGACGGCGCTGCCGAGACCCTCCATCGCCTTGCCGATCTCGCTCGGGATGATCCACAGCTTGTTCGAGTCGCCCTGCGCGATCGACGGCAGCATCTGCAGGTACTGGTAGGCCAGCAGACCCTGGTCCGGCTTGCCGGCGTGGATCGCGTTGAAGACGGTGGTGATGGCCTGCGCCTCACCCTGCGCCTTCAGGATCCGGGCTTCCCGCTCGGCCTGCGCGCGCAGGATCCGGGACTCCTTGTCACCCTGCGCGGTGAGGATCGCGGACTGCTTCTGGCCCTCGGCCGACAGCACGGCCGACTGCCGCATACCTTCGGCGGTGAGGATCGCGGCGCGCTTGTCGCGGTCCGCGCGCATCTGCTTCTCCATCGAGTCCTGGATCGACGGCGGCGGGTCGATCGAGCGGAGCTCGACCCGGTTGACCCGGATGCCCCACTTGCCGGTCGCCTCGTCCAACACGTACCGGAGCTTCTCGTTGATCTCCTCGCGGCTGGTCAGCGTCTGCTCCAGGTCCATGCCACCGATGATGTTCCGCAGCGTGGTCATGGTCAGCTGCTCGATCGCCTGGATGTAGTTGGAGATCTCGTACGTCGCGCGCACCGGGTCGTTCACCTGGAAGTAGATGACGGAGTCGATCGACACCATCAGGTTGTCCTCGGTGATGACGCCCTGCGGCGGGAACGCGACCACCTGCTCGCGCATGTCGATCGTGTAGCGCACCTTGTCGACGAACGGGGTCAGCAGGTTCAGGCCCGGTTGCAGGCCCACCTTGAACTTGCCGAACCGTTCCACGATGCCGACGGTCTGCTGCTGCACGACCCGGACGGACTTGACCAGTGTGACGATGACCAGCAGGGCGACCAAGGCCAGCACTATCAGGAACGCGGTCACGTGACCCCTCCACTCGAACGATCAGGGACGGACAGTCTTTCCTATCGACGGGCCACTGCCCGGCACGGTTCCGTCACGATCCGGCCACACGACAACGGGGCGTCGAGGCAACGATGTCCTCGGACTTCGAGCCTACTGGTCGCGCGGTGGCTGATCGAGTTCCGGCTGCTCGAGTCCGAGCGGTTCGCCGATCGGGTACACCACCGCGGTGGCGCCGTCGATCGCCATCACCTCGACCCGGGTGCCGGGGCTGATCGTCGACATCTCGTCGTACGGGCGGGCCGTCCACAGCTCGCCGCCGAGCTTGATCGAGCCGCCGCCGTCGGGGTGGATCTCCTTCACCACCACGCCACTGCGGCCGATGACGTGCTGCGAACCGGTCTTGATCTCGACCCCGTGATGGATCTTGCGGACCAGCAGCGGACGGATCGCGGCCAGCATCGCGGCCGCCGTGATCAGGCCGATCACGATCTGCAGCCACAGCAGTCCCGGGAACACCACCGCCACGCCGGTCGCGGCGAGCGCACCGGCCGCCAGCATCAGCAAGGTGAAGTCCAGCGACGCGAGCTCGGCCAGACCGAGTACGACGGCGATCCCGAGCCAAGCCGCCCAGACGTTGTCCCGCAGCCAATCCATCATTTCCCAAGCCTATCCAGGAACCGGACCTCCGGCAGGTCCACAGCCCCTGGGACGCACCGGCTCCCCGCCGGGATTCCCGAACTGTTACCCGCAGGAGAAATCCGCGCCTCTTTCGAGACGGAGAGGTCCAGCTGATCAGCAGGAGCTCAGAAAGCGCGCGCGGTGTACCGGCCGGCCACGTGGTCCAGGGCCAGCGGCATCTCGAAGGTCTCGCTCAGCGTCTCGGCGGTGAGCGCCTGCGCGATCGGACCGGCGGCGACCGTGCGTCCGCGCTTGAGCAGCAGCGCGTGGGTGAATCCCGGCGGGATCTCCTCGACGTGGTGCGTCACCAGCACCATCGAGGGTGCGCCCTCAGCGGTCGCGATCGAGCTGAGCGACCGGACCAGCTGTTCGCGGCCACTGAGGTCGAGACCGGCGGCCGGCTCGTCGAGCAGCATCAGCTCGGGGTCGGTCATCAGCGCGCGGGCGATCTGGACCCGCTTCCGCTCGCCCTCCGACAAGGTGCCGAAGGTGCGGTCCGCGAGGTGGCCGATGCCGAGCTCGGTCAGCAACTCCTTGGCCCGCTGGTGATCCAGCTCGTCGTACTCCTCGTTCCAGCGGCCGAGCACGGCGTACGAGGCGGAGACCACCACGTCGGACACGGCCTCGGCCCGCGGCAGCTTGTCGGCCAGGGCCGCGCTGGTCAGGCCGATGCGGGGCCGGAGCTCGAACACGTCGACGGCGCCGAGTACCTCGCCGAGCAGGCCGACGACCCCGGTGGTCGGGTGCAGCTGGGCCGCGAGCACCTGCAGCAGCGTGGTCTTGCCGGCGCCGTTCGGGCCGATCACCACCCACCGGTCGGTCTCGTCGATGGTCCAGTCGATGCCGTCCAGGAGACGGGAGTCCCCGCGAACGATCGTGACACCGGCCAGCTCCGCCACAGCAGTCATGCAGCACAACCTACTGGGGCGCCGCACGCGCCTCGCGAGGACCCTGCTGGTGTCGGACCGACACCATGAGGGTGGGAGACTGGCGGGCGTGCTGACCACTGCCGCCTCGGTCCGGTTCACCGTCTGGACGAACGCGATGCTGACCGGCGCCTGCGATCCGGACACGGCCGCGCACCGGATCCTCGGCGACGACGTCGGCCACCACGTCTCCGGCCTCGCGGCCCACCCGACGCCCGCCACGTTGCCGGTCGCGCTGAACCTGCTGCGCGCCGCCGGAGCGAAGCAGGCGTTCCTCGCGTTGCCGATTCCCGGCGACCCGATCGGCCTGGCCGGGCCGCCGTCCTTCAACGAGTCCGCGCTGGAGGCCGGTGAGGCGGTCGTGCTGGCCGGCGCCGAGATCGGCCTCGTCCCGGCGTACGTCGGGCCGGCGGTGCAGTGGTCCGTACTGCCGGCGGCGAGCCCGTCGCCCGCGGACTTCGGCGAGGCGGATCGTGGTCTGCGGGCCGCGTTGATCCAGGCCGCCGACTCGCTGGCCGAGCTGGACGTGGCCAAGTGGAAGCCGGAGATCGCGGACGCGCTGATCGACATCCGGAAGATCGGTTCGGGCAAGGGCGACGACCTAGCCCCCGGGTACGAGCCGCGCGCCGTGAAGACGGCGGCGACGGCGCGGCGGTGTCTGGCGATCGCGGACGCGGCGTTGGACGACGACGGCGCCGCGATCACGGGCGCCGACGCGGACGCACGCCGCCGGACCCTGCTCGAGCTCGCCGCCGCGGCCAGGCGCGCGCTCGTCGCGGCATGTGGACCGCCCGTCTCGTTCTGACGGGTCCTTGGGTAGCGTTTGCCCTGCCATGACAGGACAGGCTGAGCAACAGACGCCCCCGCTGGACCGCCCGACGCTGCTGGTCACCCTCACCGGGGAAGACCGGCCGGGCCTGACGTCCGCCGTACTGTCGACGCTGGCCGGCCGCGGCCTCGAGGTGATCGACGCCGAGCAGGTCGTGCTCCGCGGTCATCTCGTCCTCGGCGTGCTGCTGTCGGCACCGCGCGACCACAAGCAGCTGAAGAAGGAGCTCAAGGACCTCGGTGAGCGGCTCGGCGTCGACATCGACGTCAAGAAGGGCTTCGGCGACAACGAGCCACGGCGCAAGGGCCGGACCCAGGTCACCGTGATCGGCAGCCCGCTGACCGCGCAGGGCTTCGCCGCGATCGCCGGCCGGATCGCCGACACCGGCGCGAACATCGACCGGATCAGCCGGATGGCGCGGTACCCGGTCACCGCGGTGGAGATCGCCGTCTCCGGCGCCGACACCGACGCGCTGCGGACCGTGCTCGCGCTCGAAGGCGTCCGGCAGGGCCTGGACGTCGCGGTCCAGGCGGGCGGGCTGTACCGGCGCGCGAAGCGGCTGATCGTGATGGACGTGGACTCGACCCTGATCCAGGGCGAGGTGATCGAGATGCTGGCCGCGCACGCGGGCCGGCTGGACGAGGTCGCCGAGGTGACCGAGCGGGCGATGCGCGGCGAGCTCGACTTCGCCGACTCGCTGCGGCACCGGGTGGCCGCGCTGGCGGGGCTGCCGGCCTCGACGCTCGACGAGGTGCACGGCGCGATCCAGCTCGCGCCCGGCGCCCGGACGATGGTGCGGACGCTGAAGCGGCTCGGGTACCAGTTCGCCATCGTCAGCGGCGGGTTCAGCCAGATCACCGACAAGCTGGCCGCCGACCTCGGCATCGACTACGCCGCCGCGAACGTGCTGGAGATCGTCGACGGCAAGCTCACCGGCCGCGTCGTCGGCGACATCGTCGACCGGGCCGGCAAGGCGGTCGCGCTGCGCCGGTTCGCCGAGTCGGCCGGTACGCCGCTGTCCCAGACGGTCGCGATCGGCGACGGCGCCAACGACCTCGACATGCTCGCCGCCGCCGGGCTGGGCGTCGCCTTCAACGCCAAGCCGGTCGTCCGCGAAGCCGCCGACACCCACCTCAGCGTCCCGTACCTGGACACGATCCTGTACCTGCTCGGCATCTCCCGCGAAGAGGTCGAAGCCGCCGACGCCGACCCGGCCTAGCGCAGCTTGCCGATTTTCGCCGCCGGCGGCGGGACGACCGGCGTCTTCTGACCGAAGCCGCGCAGGATCACCCGGACGTTCAGCGAGGATCCGTCCTTCGACCTGACCACGTATTCGATCCGCCGCGGCACCTCGTGCGCGTCGACGGCCACCGAGACGTTGAGCGTGCCGACCGCGTCGCGGATCATCGGCCAGGCGAAGAACTCCCCCGCCGCCTTGCGCGGATCGACGGTGAAGATGTACTCCTGCCCCGCTTCGGTGGCGTCGACGGCGGGTTGCCCACCCCGCTGGAAGCTGGTCGCGTGGGTCGCCCCGCCGAGGACCTGGTACGACAGTGCCAGCCCGATCACCGTGTCCGCGATCTCGTTCGCGTCCCGCTCGGCCCGGCTCTTGCCCTTCGGGTTCAGCCGCACCCACGGCCGGCGGCTGCTCCCGGTGAGGCTGTCGTCCTCGAAGTAGGTGACTCCGCCCGACCGGATCACCAGGGGTACCTCCTTGGTGCTCGCCGAGAGGTCGGCGGAGGTGCCGGTCAGCCGGACGTTCGCGCGGTAGTCGAGGTCGGTGTACCGCCTGTCGCCCCCGCGTTCGATCAGCAGGACCTCGACCTGGAAGCTGCCCTTCTTCTTCAGCGCGGCGAGCGTCCGGTTCGCCAGGTTCGCCTTCGTCAGCTCGGCCGGAACCGGGGACGTCACTGCCGGCGTCGGCGTCGGGCTCGGGGTGAGCACCGCCGGCGCGGCCGCCGGAGCGCCGCCGCAGCCGGACAGCGCCAGAGCCGACGCCAACAGGCAGGGAACGATGAAACGCACGGGGTACTCCTCCTGGTGTGACGGTCGCCGGTGCGGGGCGGCGCCAGATCATCACACGGAGAGGACCCCGGCGGCACCGAACGACGATTGCAACTTGCTGCAATCCCGACCGAAATCGGTTTGCGGTGGGTGGACTCAGGTCGGAGGATCCGGGGCGTGACCTCTCCCCTCGAACTGCCCGCGTCCTTTGTCAGCAGGCCCGCGACCGTCGCCGACGTCGGCGCCATCCACCAACTGGTCCGGGCAGTTGAGCTCGATCTGGTCGGGCAGGAGGAAACCGGGGCGGACGCGATCGAGGCTTCGTTGACGCGACCTGGGTTCGACGCTTCGGCCGACTCGCTTGTCGTCGTCGATGAGAACGGCGAGCTCGCCGGGTGGGCCTGGGTGAACCGGGGCCGGCGGTCGCAGGTCGACGTACACCCGGACTTCCGCGGCCGCGGTGTCGGTACGGCGCTGGTCGGGTGGGTCGAGCTGCGGGCCAAGGACGTCGGGGTCGAGTGGGTCTCGCAGACCGTCGACGACCTCGACGTGGCCGGGACCGAGCTGCTGCGCGCCCGTGGGTACGAGGTGCTGGCGACGAACTGGTTGCTCGAAATGGCCGTTGCGGACGGACAACCCGCGGTCCCGGACGGGATCGTGATCCGGCCGTTCCAGCCGGGCGACGAGCAGGCCGTGTACCAGGTGATCCAGGACGCGTTCGACGACTGGCAGCCGCGCCGTAAGGAGTACGAGGAGTGGGCCCGGATGACGATCGAGCGGGCCAGCTTCGCGCCCGGGATCTCGCCGGTCGCGATCGCGGGTGACGAGGTGGTCGGCGCGGTGCTCTGCCTCGATCTTCCTGGCGCGACGGAGGGGTACGTGGACGAGCTCGCCGTTCGCAAGGATCAGCGGGGCCGTGGAGTCGCGCGGGCGTTGCTCGCCGCCGCCGCGGAAGGGATCCGGCGGCAGGGCCTGGACACGGTGACACTGTGGACGCATTCGGGGACGGGCGCGCTCGCGATGTACGAGCGGCTCGGGATGCGGGTCCGGCGCAGCACCACCGTGTACCGCGTCCGGACCTGACGATCACCAGTTCGTGACGAGCTGGTGACTCGCGGCGATGGCGCGCGTCCCACCCGCCGCATCCGCCGCCGCATCCGCCGCCGAGTCTGCCGCCGCACTTTGAGGGGTTAACCCCTGAGATGCAGGGTTGACCCCCCGAAATTCGGTGGGCCAACCCGCAACCTGGCAGGCCAACCCCTCAAAGTGCGCGGGCCGGCAGGCACATGGCCGGGTCGGCGAGGTGCGTGGCGGGGGCGGCAGCCGCGTGGCCAGGTCGGCGAGGTGCGTGGCCAGGGCAAGTGCGTGGCCGGGGAGGTGCGTGGGTGAGGCGGGGCGGGGTCGGCGTACACGCCGGTGACCGACGCGGAGAGTACGGGCCCCAGCACCTATCCTTCGCGTATGTCTGAACCAGGGGTGCACAGCGGGCCGGGGCCGTTGTTCGCGATCGGTGGCGCCGAGGACAAGCTGAAGAAGCGCACGGTGCTGCAGGAGTTCGTGGAGGCGGCCGGTGGGGCCCGGGCCCGGATCGCGGTCGTGCCGACGGCGTCGTCGCTCGGGCCCGACGTGGTCGACGTGTACTCCGCCCTGTTCGCCGCACTCGGCGCCGAGACCGTGGTCGGGGTCCGGCCGGAGACGCGCGAAGACGCCGACGACCCGGCGTTCGTCGAGCCGCTGGCCAGCGCGACCGGGATCTTCATGACCGGCGGCAACCAGCTCAAGCTGAGTGGCGTGGTCACCGGGACGGCGTTCGGCCGGGCCGTGACCGCGGCGCACGCGCGGGGTGCCGCCGTCGGTGGGACGTCGGCGGGCGCGAGCATCCTGGCCGAGCACATGATCGCGTTCGGGCGGTCCGGGGCGACGCCGCGGCAGCGGATGAGCCAGCTGGCCGGCGGACTCGGGCTGGTCCAGGGCGCGATCGTCGACCAGCACTTCGCCCAGCGGAACCGGTACGGCCGGTTGCTGTCGCTGGTCGCGCAGTCCCCGGGGCTGCTCGGGATCGGCGTGGACGAGGACACCGCCGCCGTGGTCCGCGGCACCCATCTGGAGGTGGTCGGCCGCGGCGCGGTGACGATCTTCGACGGCAGCCGGATCACCTCGAACGCCCACCACGCCAAGCGATCCGAGGCGTTGCTCGCGTCCGGGGTGGTGCTGCACGTCCTGCCGGCCACGGCGACGTTCGACCTGAAGGCGCGCGCCCTGCTGTCGTACGGGCCGCAACCGCCGGCCGAGGAGATCGCCGAGATGCAGGCGGCCGGCGCGGATCTGCGCAAGCTGGCCAGGGAGATCGCGGCGGAGGGGGTGTCGCCGCGGTACTACGCCGAGCGCAAGCGCCGGGCCGGCAAGCGGGTCGCCCAGACCAGCAGACGTGCGGCGGCGGCCGAGTCCAGACCGGAGGCGACCGAGCCCCTGCGCCCGGGCGCCGAACCCAGCCGACCAGAACACGAGCCGGCCTCCGGGCCGGACAGCCAGCCGCAACCAGACAGTGGGACCGTATGACCGACACCGCCTCGACCCCGCCCCAGGGCGCCCCCAGCCCGGACCTGAAGATCATCGAGACCCGCGTCTACCGCGGGCCGAACGTCTGGAGTTACGACCCGGCCATCCACCTGGTGGTCGACCTGGGATCGCTGGAGAGCTTCCCGTCCAACACCATCCCCGGTTTCACCGAGCGGTTGCTCGCGGACCTGCCCCGGCTCGACCAGCACCACTGCTCGCGCGGCCGCAAGGGCGGGTTCATCGAGCGCCTGCACGAGGGGACCTGGCTCGGCCACATCGCCGAGCACGTCGCCCTGCAGCTGCAGCAGGAGGCCGGCCACGACATGCGGCGCGGCAAGACCCGCCAGGTCAAGGGTGTGCCCGGCCGGTACAACATCACCTACGCGTACGCCGACGAGGCGGTCGGCCTGGCCGCCGGCGAGCTCGCGGTCCGGTTCGTCAACCACCTGGTCCAGCCGGACCCGGACTTCGACTTCACCACCGAGCTCGAGCGCTTCATCAAGCAGGCCGAGCGAACCGCGTTCGGGCCGTCCACGCAGGCGATCGTGGACGAGGCGGTGTCCCGCGACATCCCCTGGATCCGGCTGAACAAGGCCAGCCTGGTCCAGCTCGGCCAGGGCGTGTACGCGAAGCGGATCCGGGCCACGATGACGTCCGAGACCGGCTCGATCGCGGTCGACGTGGCCAGCGACAAGGACCTGACCACCCGGCTGCTCGCGTCCGCTGGTCTGCCGGTCCCGCGCTCCGACTCGGTCCGGACGGTCGACGAAGCCGTCACGGTCGCGAACAAGATCGGGTACCCGGTGGTCTGCAAGCCGCTCGACGGCAACCACGGCCGCGGGGTCTGCCTGGACCTGCAGGACGCGGACGCGGTCCGGGCGGCGTTCCCGATCGCGGCCGAGCAGTCCCGCCGGGGCTGGGTGATCGTGGAGAACTTCGTCACCGGCAAGGACTACCGCTGCCTGATCATCAACGGCCGGATGGAGGCCATCGCCGAGCGGGTCCCCGCGCACGTGGTCGGCGACGGAGTACACACGATCGCCGAACTGGTCGACATCACCAACGCTGATCCGCGTCGCGGCGTCGGCCACGAGAAGATCCTGACCCGGATCACCCTCAACAACGCGGCCCGTGAACTCGTCCGCGGCCAGGGCTTCGAGCTGGACGACGTGCCGCCCGAGGACGTGATGGTCAAGCTCACCCTGACCGGCAACATGTCGACCGGTGGCATCTCGATCGACCGGACCCTCGAGGCGCACCCGGAGAACGTCGAGATCGCCGAGGAGGCGGCCCGGATGATCGGGCTCGACATCGCCGGCATCGACTTCATCTGCCCGGACATCACCCAGCCGGTCCGGGAGACCGGCGGCGCGATCTGCGAGGTGAACGCGGCCCCCGGGTTCCGGATGCACACCAACCCGACGGTCGGCGAACCGCAGTACATCGCCAAGCCGGTGGTGGACATGCTGTTCCCGCCGGGGGCGAAGAGCCGGATCCCGATCGTCGCGGTGACCGGGACGAACGGCAAGACCACCACCGCGCGGATGATCAGCCACGTCCTCAAGGGTCTGGGCCGCAAGGTCGGGATGACCTCGACCGACGGCATCGTGATCGACGAGCGGTTGGTGATCCGGTCCGACGCGTCCGGCCCGAAGTCGGCCCGGATGGTGCTGCAGAACCCGCGCGTCGACTTCGCCGTGTTCGAGGTCGCCCGCGGCGGGATCCTGCGGGAGGGACTCGGGTACGAGCGCAACGACGTCGCCGTGGTGCTGAACATCCAGCCCGACCACCTCGGTCTGCGCGGTGTGGACACGCTGGAGCAGCTCGCCGACGTGAAGGCCGTCCTGGTCGAGGCGGTACCGCGGGACGGGTTCGCCGTGCTCAACGCGGACGACCCGCTGGTCCGCAAGATGCGCCGGCGCTGCTCGGGTCAGGTGGTCTGGTTCAGCATGGCCGAGGCGGGCAGCGAGGTCCGCGACTACATCGAGGGGCACTGCCGGCGCGGCGGCCGGGCGGTCGTGCTGGAGCGGTCCGAGCTGGGCGACATGATCGTGATGAAGCACGGCACCCGGTCGATGCAGCTGGTCTGGACACACTTGCTGCCGGCAACGTTCGGCGGCCGGGCCACGATGAACGTGCAGAACGTGATGGCCGCCGCGGCCGCCGCGTTCGCCGCCGGTGCGCCGCTGCATGACATCCGGCAGGGCCTGCGCACGTTCAACACCTCGTACTACCTGTCGCCCGGCCGGCTGAACGAGCTGGAGGTGGACGGCCGGCACGTGATCGTCGACTACTGCCACAACGCGCCGGCGATGCGGATGCTCGGCGACTTCGTGGACAAGCTCGGCGAGAGCCTCGGCGCCTCCTCCGAGGCGGGCCGGCCGTCGCGGATCGGCGTGATCGCGACCGCGGGTGACCGGCGGGACGACGACATGCGCGAGCTCGGCGACGTGGCCGCACGGCACTTCGACGTGATCGTGGTCCGCGAGGACGTCCGGCTGCGCGGACGCAAGCGGGGCGAGTCGGCGGAGCTCATCACCGAAGGTATCCGGGCCGCGATGGCCGACGGTGCACGGTGCCGCTCGGTCGAGACGGTGCTGGAGGAGTTGTCCGCGGTGCAGCACGCACTCGGCCGCTCGAACCCCGGCGACCTGGTCGTGCTCTGCGTTGACCAGCACCAGTCCGTCCTGGCGGAGCTGGAGTCGGTGTCGCACCTGGCCCAGGCTGGTTCGCGGTCCGGCGACGAAGGCGGCGACCCGGACTTCGTCAAGCCCGACGAGGAACCTGACGACGCAGCCGAATGACGGGTGGGTGAGCGGGGACACACCGGTGCCCCCGCTCCCCCGGAACTCGGACCGGCCGCGCCTCGTTGGCCAGTCCGTGAAGAAGACGTTGCTGCTGGCGTGTTTCGCCGTCGCCCTGCCCCTGCTGGTGTCCTGCGGTTCCGGGGAGGACAAGACGGCTCCGGCGGCCGAGACCGTCGCGGCCAAGCCGACGGTGATCGTCGAGGACGCCTGGGTGCGGGCCACGGTCGGCGCCAAGGACACCTCGATGACGGCCGCGTTCATGTCGCTGACGAATCCGAGCGGCGCGGACATCAAGTTGACCTCGGCAACCTCTCCGGTGGCCGGGATGGTCCAGCTGCACGAGATGGCGATGCGGGACGGCAAGATGGTGATGCAGGAGAAGGCCGGCGGGATCACCGTGCCGAAGGAGTCGCACACGCACCTCAAGCCGAGCGGCGACCACGTGATGCTGATGCAGCTCGGCAAGGCGCTGAAGCCCGGTGACGAGGTGCCGCTGACGCTGACGTTCTCCGACGGGACCTCACACGACCTGACCGTCCCGGTGAAGAACTTCACCGAGGAAGAGGAGCACTACCACCCGTCCGAAACCCCCACCCCGGCCCCTTGACCGAGCAGACCGGCCCGAGCCGTCGCCGGCTGTTCGGGTACGCCGGGGCCGCGGTCGCCGGTGCGGTCGTGGCGGGCGGCGCGACGGCCGCCGGATTGCGGGCTGAGGGCAACGATCCCGTCGAGGCCGGGCAGACCCGCGACCTCACGCCGTACGGCGACCACCAGCCCGCCATCGCGGCCGCACCTCCCAAGCACGCGGAGCTCGTCGCGCTCAACCTGCTCGGTGGTTCGGATCGGGCCGCGCTCGGCCGGCTGATGCGGCTGTGGACCGCCGACATCGTCGCCCTGACCGCGGGCCGCCCGGCTCCCGGTGACACGGCACCCGAGCTGGCGGTACCGAACGCCGCCCTCACCGTCACGGTCGGATTCGGTCCTCGGGTCTTCACGTTGCCCGGGCTCACGACCGCCAAGCCACCGGGATTCGCCGAGCTTCCCGTGATGAAGCACGACCGGTTGCAGCCCGGCTGGTCCGGTGGGGACCTGCTCGTCCTGGTCGGCGCCGACGACCCGGTCTCGGTCGTTCACGCGGTTCGGCGGCTGGTCGCGGACGCGGCGCCGTTCGCCGAACCCACCTGGCGGCAGAGCGGCTTCTGGAACGGCACCGGCCCCGACGGACGACCCGTCACCGGCCGGAATCTCTTCGGCCAGGTGGACGGCACCGGCAACCCGGCACCGGGTACGCCGGACTTCGACGCGACCGTCTGGGCCGAGGGGCCGGAGTGGTTCCGTGGTGGGACGACGCTCGTGGTCCGGCGGATCATGATGAACCTCGACACCTGGGACGAGCTGACCAGGTCCGAACAGGAACGCGCCGTCGGCCGCAAGCTGTCCACGGGCGCTCCGCTGACCGGTACAGCCGAGCACGACGACCTCGATCTGGACGCCCGTGACGCCGACGGCCGGCTGGTGATCGCCGGGAACGCGCACTCGCGGCTCTCCCACCCCAGCGAGAACGACGGCCGGCGGATCTTCCGGAAAGGCCTGAACTACGTGCGGGACACGGGCGCCGTCCGCGAGAGCGGTCTCGTCTTCCTCAGCTACCAGGCGGACGTCTCCGGCCAGTTCCTGCCGTTGCTGGCCAGGCTCGACGCGGCCGACGCCCTGAACGAGTGGACCACCACGATCGGCTCGGCCGTCTTCGCGATCCCGCCGGGCTTCCGCGAAGGTGGCTGGCTCGCCGAGAGCCTGCTGCGCTGAACCGGGTCAGCTCACCGGCTGCCGGCGGCTGAGCAGGCGTCGGGGCTGCTCCTGCTGGTCGATCCAGTCCAGGTCGTCGGAGAGGACGGCATCGTTGCCGCGCTCGGCGTACGGGTCGGGCGGGGGCGGCGGAGGCGGCAGGGCGCGGAGTTTGAGGGCCGTCATCGGGATCGCGAGCAGCACGCCCAGCACCAGCCACGGCCAGTACTCGCGGAGCAGCGGCTCGAACGCCTGGAAGAACGCGTGCGTCCCCTGGTCGGCGACCTCGTTCACCGGGCCGCCCATCGATCCCGCGATCGCCCGCACGCCCTGGACCACGCCGAAGCCCAGCAGGTACGCCCCGGCGACGAACGGCCAGAAGGACGCCGACCGCCACCCGCGGCGCCAGCAGCAGATGTAGAGCAGCAGCGCGAGTCCGGCACCGACGAGCAGCCCGTTGAGCTGCCAGAGCCACCGCCAGTCCTCGAGCCGGGCGGCCGGGCGCAGGGCGTACCAGGCGACCGGGACCGCCAGCGCGAGGGCGGCCATCACGGTGCTCCGGGTGCCGAGCGCGCCGCAGAACCCGCCGACGACGCTTGCCACCAGCAACGTGATCAGCAGGTCGCGCTGGTCGAGCGAGTGGCCGCTCCACCACCAGGTGCCGGCGGCAACCACCAGGACGAGCGGCACGGTCACCCGCAACCGGGCGGCCAGCAGGCCAGCGGCCACTCCCCCGGCGAACCCGCCCAGGACGAGCAGGTCCACCCGGGACCCGGTGGCCGGGACCAGCGTGCCGGCGTCACCCGGCAGCCGGTCCAGGTAGGTCGCGGCGAAGCCGGCCACGAACCAGGCGATCACCGCCGCCGGGATCCTCCACAGATAGCGCATGACACCCCGCTTTCCCGAAGAAAGCCGTCACCCCCGGTCCGGGGTGGGCCGGGGGTCAGTGCTGTGCCCGCTCGACCTTGCCTCGCAAGATCTCCGGGGTATCGACGGTAGCCCCCTCGGACCGCAACCAGTCGTCAAGACGCGCCCGATCCTGCAGAACCATGATCGCGACCACGTCGCCCGGACCCGCCTCGGCGACCAGCGCCTTGGCCGCGTCCAGCTCGCTCGGGTACGACGGAACGTCGTCGACGCCGACCGACCGGGTGCCCTCGCGGAACACCTCGTCCAGCTCGGACGGCGGCCGGCCGCGCAGATAGGTGTCCTTGTGCCCGATCACCACCCGGTCCGCGCCGCGGGCTCCGATCGCGCCCATCGCGGTGACCATCTCGTCGGACCGGTCGCCGGGTGAGCCGAGGGCGAGCAGCAACCGGGATCCCTCCGGCCGAACGCCCTCCATGATCTCCAGCAGCGCCTCGAGCCCGGCCTCGTTGTGGGCCAGGTCGATCACGACGGTGAAGTCGCGGACCGTGTACATGTTCATCCGGCCCGGGTTGTCCTCGTTCGGCGCGAAGCTGGTCAGGCCCTCGATCACGGCGGCCCGCGGCAGGCCGAGACCGAGCGCGGCGGAGGCGGCGGCGAGCGCGTTCTCCACGTTGTAGTGCGACAGCCCGGACAGTGTCATCGGGACGTCGACCACCTTGACCAGCGGCTCCGCGTCGGTCGCCTGGTCGAGCACGGTGATGAACCCGTCCAGCACCGTCGTCGCCCGGCCGCCCTCGTCCAGGACGGTCCGGATCGACGGCGAGTCGGGATCGCGGGAGAACACCCAGCACTTGGCCGGCGATCCGAGCCGCATCGCGAACGTCCGCGGGTCGTCGCCGTTCACCACGCACCAGCCGCGCGGCCGGGTGATGTGGGTGATCACGGCCTTCACCTCGGCCAGCTGGTCGACGGTGTCGATCCCGCCGAGGCCGAGGTGGTCCGCGGTGACGTTGGTGACGACCGACACGTCGTTGTACGCGACCCCGACGCCACGTCGCAGGATGCCGCCGCGCGCGGTCTCGGTGACGGCCAGCTGGATCCCCGGCTGCGAGAGCACCTGACCGGCGCCGCTCGGGCCGGAGAAGTCGCCGTACTTGACCAGCTCGCCGTCGAAGTACACGCCGTCGGTGCTGGACCAGCCGACGTGCAGGCCGGCGGCGCGGCCGATGTGCGCGATCATCCGCGAGGTCGTGGTCTTCCCGTTCGTCCCGGTGACGGCGACGACCGGGACCTTCGGCCGCAGCGTCGGCGGCGGATCACCGGCCGGTTCGTTGCGGACCCGGTCGCCGACGCGGCCGACCAGGTCGGCGAGGTCGGATGCCGGCTCCTGCGGGTCGAACGCGTCGAGCACCTCGACGATCGCGGCGCCCAGGGCGCGGGCGCGGTTCTCGTGGGCCCACGGGTACGCGACGACCAGGCGGTGTACGTCCGCCTCGGCGCGGACGCGGACGCCGATCCGGCCGATCCCGGCCTCCCGGGCGATCCGCCGGACCACGTGACCGGCGACCCGGATCGCGAACCGCTGCCGGAACCCGGACCCGATCCGGCCCGGCCGCGTCGTGCCCAGACCGAGCGCCGACGCGTACGCCTTCGCCTGCGGGGCCGGTGCGTCGACGAGCGCGGTCAGGTCGAGGGTGAGCTTGACCGCGGCCCGGCTGAAGTACAGGTTGGCCCCGTCCAGGACCCGGAGCTCCACCAACGAGGTCATCTACGCACCCATCGCGTGGTAGCCGCCGTCGACGTGCACGATCTCGCCGGTGGTGGACGGGAAGTAGTCGCTCAGCAGGCCGACGATGGTGCGGCCGGTCGGCTCCAGGTCGGACGGGTCCCAGCCCAGCGGGGCCCGGTCCAGCCACGGCTCCTCGAACTTCTCGAAGCCCGGGATCGCCTTCGCCGCCAGCGTCTTCAGCGGGCCGGCCGAGACCAGGTTGCAGCGGATCCCCCGCGGCCCGAGATCGCGGGCGAGGTACCGCGAGGTGGACTCCAGCGCCGCCTTGGCCACGCCCATCCAGTCGTAGCCCGGCCAGGCCACGGTCGCGTCGAAGGTCAGGCCGACGACGCTGCTCCCCCGGCCCATCAACGGCGCACAGGTCACCGCGAGCGCCTTCAGGCTGTACGCCGAGACGTGCACGGCCCGGGACACGTCGTCCCACGGTCCGTCCAGGAACTTGCCGCCAAGGATCGTCTCGGGGTTCCCGTACGCGATCGAGTGGACCACCCCGTCCAGGCCGTCGACGTGTTCGCGGATCTTGTCCGGCAGCGCGGCCAGGTGCTCCGGATCGGTCACGTCCAGCTCGAGCACCGGTGGTTCGACCGGAAGCCGGCCGGCGATCCGCCGGGTGATGCCGAGCGCGCGGCCGAAGTTGGAGATCAGCACGGTGGCGCCCTGTTCCTGCGCCACCTTGGCCGTCGCGAACCCGATCGAGGAGTCGAGCGTGACTCCGGCGACCAGGATCCGCTTGCCGTCGAGGATGCCCACCGGCGTCCCTTTCTCAGAAGATGGTGGTGGTGATGATCAGTTGCCCATACCGATGCCGCCGTCGACCGGGATCACCGCGCCGGTGATGTAGCCGGCCTCGTCGGACGAGATCCAGCGGACCGCGTTCGCGATCTCCTCGGTCAGCCCGAACCGGCCGAGCGGGATCTGGCCGAGGTACTGCTTCTGCGTCTCCTCCGGCAGCACCGCGGTCATGTCGGTCTCGACGAACCCGGGCGCGACCACGTTCGCGGTGATGCCTCGGCTGCCGAGCTCGCGGGCCATCGACCGGGCCATCCCGACCAGGCCGGACTTGCTGGCCGCGTAGTTCACCTGGCCGGGCGAACCGAGCAGGCCGACGACCGAGGAGATGAACACGATCCGGCCCTTGCGCATCCGCAGCATCCCCTTGGCCGCGCGCCGGGCGACCCGGAACGAGCCGCTCAGGTTGGTCTGGATGACCGCGTCCCAGTCCTCGTCGGACATCCGCAGCAACAGCGTGTCCTTGGTGATCCCGGCGTTCGCGACCAGCACCTCGACCGGGCCGTGCTCGGCCTGGATCGTCTCGAAGGCGGCCTCGACCTGCTCGGTGTCGGTGACGTCGCACTTCACCGCGAGGAAGCCGGGTGGCGGCTCGGTGCTGTTGTAGGTGATGGCGACCTTGTCACCGGCCGCCTTGAAAGCGCCGGCGATGGCCAGGCCGATCCCCCGGCTGCCGCCGGTGACCAGTACCGATCTCGACACGTCTGCGTCTCCTCACCTGTTCGGGAACGGCAGAACGCTATCGCCCGGCCCCACCGGTCCCGCGAACCGGGCGGGTCCGGGCGGTTCGCGCCGGGCGGCTCAGGCGTCCTCGAGGCGGAATCCGACCTTGAGGCCGACCTGGTAGTGGTCGATCTCGTTGTCGACGATGTGGCCCCGGACCTGGGTCACCTCGAACCAGTCCAGGTGCCGCAGGGTCTCGCCGGCCCGGCTGATCGCGTTCTTGATCGCCTGGTCGACGCCGTCCTTCGACGTGCCGACGATCTCGGTCACGCGGTAGGTGCGATCTGTCATCGTCGTTCCCTTCGTAGGTGGCTGCGGCAACGCTGGCGTTCCGGCGTACCGTTGTCTATTGGTGAGGAGGATAGATGCAGCGACGACATGAGCGGGACGCCGAAACGGTCATCTCGGTGACCAGTGCGCAGCCCGGCCGCTCCGAGGATCTGGACAGCCGCATCGTCCGGTACGCCTGGATGATGTCGCTGCGGATCGTCTGCTTCGTGCTGGCGGTGCTGACGCCGTCGCCGTGGCGGTGGATGTTCATCGTCGGGGCGGTGTTCCTGCCCTCGGTCGCGGTGGTGCTGGCGAACGCGCACAAGACCCGGAAGCTGTCCGCCGGCGAGGCCTTCGTGGCCCCGGACCGGCCGCAGTTGCAGGGTCCGGCCGGGCCGGTCGTCTCCGGCGATCCGGGGCCGGGATCCGACACCAAAAAGTGATCCACGCCGGGACTGGATTCTCACGAGGGATTCGTGTCAGAATCTCCCGCGTGCTCTGAAGTTCACGGATGGAATTCAGAGACTTGATGCGGCGTCGGACGGCTCCCCCCGTGGCTGTCCGACGTCGCTTCATTTGTGCCAGGGTAATGATTATTGAGTGGTCAGGAACAATTGCTGTCCGCGCAATTGAGGATGCAGGAGACGTCCACCGATGACCGACGAAGCGCTGTCGACCGTGTGCTCTGCAAAGGGATGCGGCGCCCCGGCGCAGTGGGCGCTGCGCTGGAACAACCCGAAGATCCACACCGAGGATCGGCGCAAGACCTGGCTGGCCTGTGACGAGCACAAGGACAGCCTCGGCGACTTCCTGACGCGGCGTTCTTTCCTGCGCGAGGTGGAGCCTTTCAGCGGTTGAGAACAACCGTGGCGAAGGTAACGAGCGAAAAAGTAAATTTCCTGTTCAGATTCGCCCGGCGGACTGGGAACCTGCGCCCTTTCCTGCTCGGGGAGTTCAGGTAGATCCGCGCGTTCGTCCCGGGTCAGCCACCGATCGCCGACATCGGCCGGGCCGGCTGCAGGAAACTCGGGTCCGCGATGCCGTGCCCCGGCAACTTCCCGCGCATCGCCTTCCGCCAGCGGTCCGCGAGGTCCTCGTCGCTCGCGCCGTCCCGCAGCGCCGTCCGCAGATCCGACTCGGTCCGCGCGAACAGACAATCCCGGACCTGACCGTCGGCCGTCAGCCGGACCCGGTCGCAGTCACCGCAGAACGGCCGGGTGACGCTGGCGATGATCCCGACGGTCTGCGGACCACCCTGGACCGTGAAGGACTCGGCCGGCGCACTTCCGCGGGCCGCCGCGTCCGTCGGGGCCAGACCGAACCGGTCGCCGAGTAGCGCGAGGATCTCGTCCGCGGTGACCATCGTGGCCCGGTTCCAGCCGTGCTGCGCGTCCAGCGGCATCTGCTCGATGAAGCGCAGCTCGTACCCGTGGTCCAGGCAGAACTGCAGCAGTTCGGGCGCCTGGTCGTCGTTCAGCCCGCGCATCAGCACCGCATTGACCTTGACCGGGGTCAGACCGGCCGCCTGCGCCGCCTCCAGCCCGGCCAGGACGTCCTTCAGCCGGTCCCGGCGGGTCAGTTGCTGGAAGGTGTCCGGGCGGATCGTGTCGAGGCTGACGTTGACCCGGTCCAGCCCGGCCGCGGCGAGTGCCTCGGCCTGCCGGGCGAGCCCGATGCCGTTGGTCGTCAGCGACACCTGCGGGCGCGGCTCGAGCGCGGTGGTGCGGTCGACGATGCCGACCAGGCCGCGGCGCAGCAGCGGTTCGCCGCCGGTGAAGCGGATCTCGTCGACGCCGAGCCGGGTCACCGCGACGGTGACCAGGCGGACGATCTCGTCGTCGGTGAGCAGCTCGGGTTTGGCCAGCCAGTCCAGGCCTTCCTCGGGCATGCAGTACGTGCAGCGCAGGTTGCACCGGTCCGTCAGGGAGACCCTGAGGTCGGTGGCGACCCTGCCGTAGTTGTCCGCCAGGCCCGGCTGCGTGGTGGTCCTCACCTTGTCCAGCGTACGTGGCCGGGGCGGGCGAGGGCGCTGTGTTTCACGTCATGGCTTAAGTTCGAAGCGTGCGTCGTTTGCTCAACACCCGCTGGATCGGGACCGCGCTCGTCATTCTGGTGCTGTCGGTGGCCTGCGTGCAGCTCGGTCGCTGGCAACTGCATCGCCTGGACGAGCGGACGGCGCGCAACCACGTGACCACGAGCAACCTGGCCGCCGCGCCGACCGGTCTGGACCAGATCGTCGGGCCGGACCGGGTGGTCGGTCAGCAGCACGACTGGCGGACCGCGGTGGTCACCGGCCGGTACGACGCGACCAAACAGGTGGTCGTGCGGTACCGGAACGTGAACGACAAGCCGGGTTTCGAGATCGTCACCCCCCTCGTCCTGGCCGACGGCTCCGCGATCCTCGTCGATCGCGGTTTCCTGCCCCGCGAAGGCGGCAAGCTCGCACCGGCCACCGTCCCCCCGGTACCGGCGGGCGAGGTGACCGTCACGGGCCGCCTGCGCCGCAGCGAACACGGCGGCCACACCAGCGGTGGTACGCCGGTCGACGGCACCGCCCGGCTCATCAACGGGCCGGAGTACGCCCCGGTGCTCGGGCTGAAGCTGTACGACGGGTACCTGACCGTGGACCACCAGGAGCCGGCCGCGGATCCGGCCTTCGGTGGATTCCCCGGTCCCGAGATCGATTCCGGGCCACACTTCTTCTACGCGCTGCAATGGTTCTTCTTCGCCCTCCTGGCCATTGGCGGCTTGGTGTATTTCTCCAGACAGGACGTGCGCGGTGACGACTCCGGCGACGAAGGTGAAGAAGGCGAAGACGATCCCGAACCGGTCCCGGCCGGACCGGCGGATCGAGGACTACGCGCTGATCGGGGACCTGCAGACGGCGGCCCTGGTCGGGACTGACGGCTCGATCGACTGGCTCTGCTTCCCCCGGTTCGACTCCCCCGCGTGTTTCGCCGCGCTGCTCGGCGACGACGGCAACGGGCACTGGCGGATCGCGCCGCGGGACGCCGACGCGACCAGCAACCGGCACTACCGCGAGGGCACGCTGGTCCTGGAGACCGAGTGGTCCACGGCGAGCGGCTCGGTCCGGGTGATCGACTTCATGCCGTTGCGGGGCGCCGCGCCCGACCTGGTCCGGATCGTCCAGGGCATCAGCGGCACCGTCTCGATGCGCTCCGAGATCCGGCTCCGGTTCGACTACGGCCACGTGGTGCCCTGGGTCCGGCACCTGGACGGACGGGTGGTCGCGATCGCGGGCCCGGACGCGGTCTCGCTGCGCAGCGACATCCACCAGTACGGCCGCGACTTCGCCACGTACGGCGACTTCGAGATCAGCCCGGGTGAGACCGCCTGGTTCGTGCTGACCTGGCATCCCTCGCACGAGCCGGTGCCGAAGCCGCCCGACGCGCTCGCCTCGCTCGCGCCGACCGAGCGGTTCTGGACCGAGTGGATCGCGCAGGCGACCGACTCCGGCGACCTGGCCGAGGAGGTCACCCGATCCCTGCTCACGCTCAAGGCGCTCACCTACGCCCCGTCCGGCGGGATCGTCGCCGCTCCGACCACGTCGCTGCCCGAGTCGCTCGGCGGACCACGGAACTGGGACTACCGGTACTGCTGGTTGCGCGACGCAACGATGGCGCTGGCGGCGATGCTCCGGTTCGGGTACTCCGACGAGGCGCACGCCTGGCGGAACTGGCTGCTCCGGGCGATCGCCGGTTCGCCCGAGGACCTGCAGATCATGTACGGCGTGACGGGTGAGCGCCGGCTGTCCGAGTTCGAGGCGCCGTGGTTGCCCGGGTTCGCCGGCTCGTCCCCGGTACGGATCGGGAACGCGGCCGCCGAGCAGCTGCAGATCGACGTGTACGGCGAGGTGATGGACGTGCTCGCGCTGGCCCGGGAGAGCGTGATCGGGCCGAGCGACGACGCGTGGGCGTTGCAACGCGGGCTGATGCAGCACCTCGACACGGTCTGGTCGGAACCCGACGAGGGGATCTGGGAGGTCCGCGGCGACCGCCAGCACTTCACGTACTCGAAGGTGATGGCCTGGGTCGCGTACGACCGGGCCGCCCGCGCGGTCGAGCGGTTCGGGATGAGCGGGCCGGCCAAGCGCTGGCGGGCGACCTGCAACCAGCTGCACCAGCAGATCTGTACCGAGGCGTTCGACACCGACCGCAACACGTTCACCCAGGCGTACGGCAGCAAGGCGCTCGACGCCGCGGTCCTGCTGATCCCCCAGGTCGGGTTCCTGCCGGCCGACGATGCGCGCGTGGTCGGCACGGTCGACGCGATCCAGCGCGAGCTGTCGGTCGACGGGTTCGTCCAGCGGTACCTGACCGACACGGTGGACGACGGGCTGTCGTCCGGTGAGGGCTCGTTCCTGATCTGCAGCTTCTGGCTGGCCGACGCGCTCGCGCTGATCGGCCGGATCGGCGAGGCGCGCAACCTGTACGCGAAGCTGGTTGCCCTCCGCAATGACGTGGGCCTGCTCGCGGAGGAGTACGACCCGACGAACAAGCGGATGCTGGGGAACTTCCCGCAGGCCTTCTCGCACCTCGGCCTGGTCAACACCGCCTGGCACCTGAACGCCGCCGAACCAGGAAGCGCGCTCCGCCCGTCCGCGTACTGACGCTCTCGGTCAGGTCTGATCCGGGCGGCCGCCGGCGAGCCATCCGTCGCAGAGGGCGACCCAGCCCGCGATCAGCTCCGCGTCGGTGAGCCCGAGGGGTGGCGCGCCCAGGGTCCAGGTGGAGCGGCGGGCGTTGACCATCGCCCCGAGCAGGTGCACCGCGAGCCCGTCCACGAACCGGGGTTCGGCGGTCGGCCGGGCAGCGGACAGCCAGGCCGTCAGCAGGTTCCGCATGGTGCGGTACCCCGCGTCCGACACCCCGGCCCGGAATCGATCGCGGAGCGCCGGCAACCGGTGCCCGTTCCGCTCCAGGACCAGAGTGATGAGCTGCTGCCGGTCCATCTCGGCCAGGATCAGCGCGCCGACCTCGCCCGTACTCGCGACCGGCCGCTCGCCGTCGCCCTGGTACTGCAAGCCGGCGGCCGCCACCGATTGCAGGTGCGCCTCGACGGCGGCTTCGAGCAGGGCGTCCTTGCTCGCGAAGTGCCGGTACATCGCGCCCCGCCGCGGGACCAGACCGGCCGCCTCCTCGATGTCGCCGACCCTCACCGAGTGGAAGTCGTGCTCGGCGAACAGCCGGAGGCCGGCCGTCAGCAGCCGGTCGCGCGTCTTGCCGACGGCCGGACCGGTGAGTCTGTCAGGCATCCGCGCATCCCCTTGTCGACGCTGTAATCCGTGGATTACATTACACGTAATCCACGGATTACAGAGGAGTCGGTGATGGAGAGGAAGTCCCGGCAGCTCGGCGACACCACGCTCGAGTACGTCGACACCGGAACGGGTGACCGCCCGGTGGTGTTCTTGCACGGCGCCCTGATGGACGAGCGGCTCTGGGAGCCCGTGGTGGAGTTGCTGCGCCCGCACCTGCGCTGCATCGTCCCCGTGCTGCCACTGGGCGCGCATCGACTCCCCAGGCCGGAAGGAGCCGATCAGAGCCCCGCCGCCGTTGCCCGGTTGGTGGGTGAGCTCATCCGGTCCTTGGGGCTTCGCGAGGTGACGCTGGTGGGCAACGACACCGGCGGTGCGCTGGCTCAGCTGCTGGTGGCCGAGCAACCGGACCTGGTCGATCGACTCGTACTGGTGTCATCCGACGCGTTCGAGAACTTCCCGCCCGGTCTTCCTGGCCGGACGATGGCGATCGCGAGTGCCGTACCGGGCGGTCTGCGGATGGCGATGGCCACGCTGCGGATCCCGGCTCTGAGGCGCTTGCCGATGACGTTCGGATGGATGGCGAAGCGGCCGATCGACGCCGCGGTCTTCGGCGCGTGGCTGGCCGCGTTCGGCGCCGACGGCCGGGTCCGGCGCGATGTGATCAGGATGATGAAGGCGGTCGACCGGCGGCAGCTCGTCGACGCTGTCGAGCGGCTGCATCGCTTCGAGGGCGGGGCGCTCATCGTCTGGGCCGCCGAGGACCGGGTGATGCCCGTCGAGCACGCCGAGCGTCTCTCGCGGGCGCTCAGGAATTCCGAGGTGAAGCTCGTCGACGACTCGTACACGCTCGTGCCGCTGGACCAGCCCGATCACCTTGCGGCGCTGATCGCCGACTTCGTCACGTCAGCCTCGCGATCAGCGCAAGTGCCGGTCGAGGAATCTGCTCCGGCGAAGCCGATCCATCGATGAGCCGGATGGGTGCCGACAACTGGCGAGGGTTCGCGCCGAGGCGGCGTCGGCCGGCTCACCACGGGAGACACTCGGCCCGGCGTGCGCGGCGGCGCGCGGGCACGCAGTACGGCAGGATGGGGCCGTGGACCTCGGACTTCGCGATCGCACCTACATCGTCACCGGCGCCAGCGGCGGCCTCGGCCTCGCCACGGCGCGCGTTCTCGCCGAAGAGGGCGCCCGGCTGGTGATCTCCAGCCGCAACGAGGAGTCGATCGCGAGAGCCGCCGCCGAACTCGGCGAGAACGTCGTCGGCATCCCGGTCGACAACGCCGACCCGGAAAGCGCCGAACGCCTCGCCGCGACCGCGGTCGCCAAATGGGGTGCCCTCCACGGCGCCCTGATCAGCGTCGGCGGCCCGCGCCCCGGTACGGTCCTCGACTCCGAAGAGGACGACTGGCGAGCAGCCTTCGACAGCGTCTTCCTCGGCGGCCTCCGCATCGCCCGCTCGGTAGCCCGCTCCGGCTCGGACGGCACCTCCATCGCCTTCGTGCTGTCGTCGTCGGTGAAGGCGCCGCTGAACAATCTCGCCATCTCCAACGGCCTGCGTCCAGGGCTCGCGATGGTCGCCAAGAACCTCGCCGACGAGCTGGGCCCGAACGGCATCCGCGTCAACGGCCTCCTGCCCGGGCGTATCGCCACCGATCGGGTCCGGGAGCTCGACCGCAAAGCCGGCGACCCGGAATCCGCACGGCGCGCTGCGGAGAAGCTGATCCCGCTGAGGCGCTACGGCACGCCGGAAGAGTTCGGGCGGGTGGCGGCGTTCGTGCTGTCGCCGGCAGCCTCCTTCGTCACCGGCACGATGATCCCGGTCGACGGCGGCTACCTCCGCGCCCTCTGAACCCCAGCGCGACCACCAACGAACGCCGTCCCTCCCGCCGGCACCACCGCGCACCTCGGTACCAACGCGCAGCACCGAGTTCCGGCCTCACGACGCCGAACGAGCTGACCACGCCGAACTCAGGACAAGATCCGGGGACCTGGCACACCAGCACACCCTGTCCCAGGTCCCGACTGCGTGTCCTCCCCCAGCTACCCGGGACCTCGGACAGGGTTTGGGGAGCTTGCTAGTCGCGCGGCCTGTCCCGGTCCTTCGACGGCTGGACGCGTTTCGGTTCGCCTGGCATTTTCGGGTACTCCGGTGGGTACGGGAGGTCGCCTTCGCCGTGGTCGCGCTCTTGCTTGGCCGACAGCTCCAGCAGGGACTCCAGGGAGAACGCCTTCTCCCCCACCGCCGCATGCAGGTCGCCCACCTCGGCAAACCGCGCAGGCATCGTCAGCACGTCGAAGTCGTCCGGCACCACGTCGCCAACCTCTTCCCACCGCAGCGGCGCCGACACCCGCGCTCGCGCGTTCGGGCGGACCGAGTACGCCGAGGCGATCGTCCGGTCGCGGGCCATCTGGTTGAAGTCGATGAAGACGCGTTCGCCGCGTTCCTCCTTCCACCAGTTGACGGTGACCTGGTCCGGCATCCGGCGGGCGAGTTCGCGGCCCAGTGCGATCACGGCGCGGCGGGCTTCGACGAAGTTCCACCGCGGCTCGATCGGGACGTACACGTGCAGCCCGCGACCGCCCGAGGTCTTCGGGTACCCCTCGAGGCCGTGCTCGGCGAGGAGTTCGCGCAGGACCGGTGCCGCCTCGGCCGCGTTCTTGAAGTCCGTCCCGGGTTGGGGGTCGAGGTCGATCCGGAGCTGGTCCGGGAAGTCGACGTTGGGGCGGCGGACCGGCCACGGGTGGAAGGTGAGGGTGCCGAGGTTGACCGCCCAGGCGACGACGGCCAGCTCGGTCGGGCAGACCTCGTCGGCGGGGCGGCCGCTCGGGAAGGTGATGGTGGCGGTCTCGACCCAGTCGGGGGCGCCCTTGGCGACGCGCTTCTGGTAGAACGCGTCGCCGCGGTTGTCCATCCGGGTGGACAGCTTCGCGCCCTCGAACCAGCCGCCGGGCCAGCGCTCGAGCGTGGTCGGCCGGTCCCGGAGGGCGCCGAGGATGCCGTCGCCGACCGCGACGAAGTAGTTCACGATGTCCAGCTTGGTCAGGCCGCGGTCGGCGAAGTACGGCTTGTCGGGGTTGCTCACCCGTACCGTCCGCCCCGCGATCTCCAGCTCGATTGCCTTGGTCGCCGCCATGCTCGCGAACCTACCGCCCGGCACCGGCCAAGTCCGCCGGCAGCGCGCGGGAAAGCGAACTTTTCGCAACCCCTGGCCACCCTTGGTGACTGAGCGGTAACGTTCCAGCACCTCGTTCCTGGGGCGTGAGGCCCCCGGGACACTGCTTGAAGGAGCGCGAGGATGAACAGATCCGCCCTGCTCGCCGCTGCCACCGCAGTGGCGACCGTCACCGCCCTCGGTCTGGGGACCTCCACCGCCACCGGAGCCCCGAAGGCCGATCCCGCCCCCGCCCCGGCCGCCGCGGCCGCCCAGGTGAAGGCCGCGATCGCGGACCATCTCGGCACGCTGCGCGCGACCGGCGCCGACGCGTTCGCGGTCCGCGACGTGATCGTCGACGCGGACGGCACCAGCCATGTCCGGATGGACCGCAGTATCGGCGGCCTGAAGGTCCTCGGCGGCGACGTCGTCGTGCACCAGGCCAAGGACGGCGCCTGGAAGGGCGTCAGCCAGACCCTGACCCGGTCCGCGAACGTCGGCCGGACGCCGAAGGTCAGCATCGCCGGCGCCACCGCGAAGGGACTGGCCGGAGGGCACAAGGCCGAGGGGAAGCCGGCGCTGGTGATCGAGGCGCGCAAGGGCGCCCCGAGGCTCGCCTACCTGGTCGAGTCCGCCGGGACCCAGGCCGACGGCACCCCGAGCCACGTCAGCACCACGATCGACGCGCTGACCGGCGCGAAGCTGATCAGCGAGCAGCACATCCACACCGCCACCGGCGACGGCAAGAGCCTGTACAGCGGCACGGTCCCGCTGGACACCAGTACGGCGACCGGCGGGTTCACGCTCACCGACAGCGTTCGCGGCGGTGGCTGGACCACCGACGCGAACAACAAGACCGACTCGATCCTGTGCCAGCTGTTCGGGATCGGCTGCCCGGCCGCGACCCGGTTCACCGACGCGGACAACCACTGGGGTACCGGGACGACGGCCGACCGCGCCTCCGCGGCCGTGGACGCCCACTACGGCGCCGCGAAGACGTTCGACTACTACAAGTCGACCCACGGCCGGAACGGGATCTTCAACGACGGCAAGGGCGTCCAGAGCCGGGTGCACTACGGCACCAACTACGTGAACGCGTTCTGGGACGGCACCAAGATGACCTACGGCGACGGCGACAACGTCGTGGCGGGTCCGCTGGTCTCGATCGACGTGGCCGGTCACGAGATGTCCCACGGTGTCACCACCGCGACCGCGAACCTCACCTACTCCGGTGAGTCCGGCGGCCTGAACGAGGCGACCAGCGACATCTTCGGCACCCTGGTCGAGTTCTACGCCAACAACACCAACGACCCGGGCGACTACTACATCGGCGAGGAGATCATGAAGGACCGCCCGGCGCTGCGGTTCATGGACAAGCCGAGCAAGGACGGCAGCTCCAAGGACTGCTGGTACTCCGGGATCGGCAACATCGACGTGCACTACTCGTCCGGGGTCGCCAACCACTTCGCGTACCTGCTCGCCGAGGGCAGCGGCGCGAAGACGATCGGCGGGCTGCCGCACAACTCGTCGACCTGCAACGGCACCACCGTCGGCGGCATCGGCAAGGACAAGGTCGGCAAGATCTGGTACCGCGCGCTGACCACGTACTTCACCACCGGCACCACCTACGCGCAGGCCCGGACCGCGACGCTGAACGCGGCCACCGACCTGTACGGCGCGGCCAGCCCGGAGCGGGCGGCCGTGGCCGCGGCCTGGTCCGCGGTGAGCGTGAACTGAGCCGCAACAGCGGTTGATCCGCGACCTGATCGCGATCAGCCGCTCGTTGGGTACTTCGCCGGTCCTGTCCCACTGGGGCGGACAGGACCGGCGATCAAACGTTTGGGCCGTTGCCTGCCCCCGGCGGCAGACTTACCGTCGCAGCATGGGTGGGGAACCCGACGCCAGGCCGAGCCTGCGCGCGGCAAGGCCGTTGCTGCTCGTCGTCGACACCGATCCGGAACGACTGGATCGCATCGAGGCCGAGTTGGAACGGAGCTTCGGCGTCGATTTCAGAGTCCGCGGTGAGCTCACCGCGGACGCCGCGCTGGCCGGTCTCCAGTTCGCGCACGAACTGGGGCAACGCGTGGCGGTCGTCCTGGTCGATCACGCGCTCGCCGAGAACGAGCGGGCGCAGATCCTCGAGCAGGCCCGCACGCTGCATCCCGACGCCCGCCGGGCGCTGCTGATCGAGTGGGGCGCCTGGGCGCGCCGGACCACCGCGGCCGCGATCCTGGCCGCGATGGCCGTCGGGGACATCAACTACTACGTGCTGAAGCCGTGGATCGAGCGGGACGAGCTGTTCCACCGGACGGTGGCCGAGTTCGTCCAGGAGTGGTCGCGGAACGAGGTGGACAACCTCCGCGAGGTGGTCGTGGTCGCCGACGAGCGATCCCCGCGCGGCCACGCGATCCGCGGGCTCCTGGTCCGCAACGGCATCCCGAGTGCGTTCCGCGCGACCGGTACGCCGCTGGCGGACCTGGTCCTGCGGGAGCTCGACGAACCCGATCCCGGGGATCACGTGCTGGTCTGGATGCCCGCGATCGGCGGGACGTTGTTGCGCGATCCGACCGACGCCGAGGTCGCCGAGGCGTGGGGCGTCCGGACGACGCTGAAGGACGAGCAACGGGAGTTCGACGTGCTCGTGATCGGTGGTGGGCCGGCCGGCCTCGCGACCGCGGTGTACGCGTCGTCGGAGGGCCTGAGCACCCTGGTCGTCGAGCGGGAGGCGATCGGTGGCCAGGCGGGGACGAGCTCGCTGATCCGCAACTACCTCGGCTTCTCCCGCGGCGTCACCGGGTCGGAGCTCGCGCAACGCGGGTACCAGCAGGCGTGGGTGTTCGGCGCGCACTTCCTGCTGATGCGCGAGGTCCTCAAGCTCGACCAGGAGGGCGGCCATTTCCGGGCGGAGATCGGCGACGTCGGTGAGGTCCGGGCCCGCGCGGTCGTGCTCGCGATGGGCGTCGCGTACCGGCGGCTCGGCGTACCGGCGTTGGAGAAGCTGAGCGGCGCCGGGGTGTACTACGGGGCGTCCGTGTCCGAGGCACACGGGTTGACCGGCCTGGACGCGTGCGTGGTCGGCGCGGGGAACTCGGCCGGCCAGGCCGTGCTCCACCTGGCCCGGTACTGCCGCCTGGTCACGTTGGCGATCCGCGGCAAGGACCTGTCCGCGAGCATGTCGCAGTACCTGATCGACGCGATCGATGCCGCCGACAACGTGGTACTCCGGACCTCGTGCGAGGTGGTCGACGGGGGCGGCGACGGCCGGCTGGAGACGATCACGCTGCGGGACCGGACCACGGGCGCGGAGGAGGCGCTCCCCGTCGACGGGCTGTTCGTGATGATCGGCGCGGAACCGGGCACCGGCTGGTTGCCCGAGGCGGTCGGCCGGGACCGGTACGGGTTCGTGCTCGCCGGGACCGAGGCGGCCGCCGATCCCCGCTGGACCCTGGACCGGCCGCCGCAGCCGTACGAGTCGACCGTGCCCGGGTTGTTCGCGGTCGGCGACGTCCGCTGCGGCTCGGTGAAGCGCGTCGCCTCGGCGGTCGGTGAGGGCTCGGTCGTGGTGTCGCAGGTGCACACGTTCCTGAAGGGTCCCGATGGCTGACCGGAAGTTCGCGTACTCCGGCGGGATGCTCGTCGCCACCACGATCGTCCTGCTGGTCCCGCTCGCGTGGTTGCTCCTGCTGCTCCGCAAGCCCTCCCTGGACGTGCACTTCGAGCACCATCCGACCCACTTCTGGCTGGTCCTGCTGACCGCTCTCGTCAGTGCCGTACTCGCCTACGCGACCGGTGCGGCCGCGATCCGGCGCGGCGATCCGCGGGTCCTGTTCGTCGCGCTCGCGTTCCTGTCCGCGGCCGGGTTCCTCGGGCTGCACGCGTTGGCGACCCCGGGCGTCCTGCTCAGTACGCCGAACGCCGGGTTCACGCTGGCGACCCCGGTCGGTATCGCGCTGGGTTCGGTGTTCGCGTGCGTCTCCAGCCTGCGGTTCCACGGTGACCGGGTGGTCAAGGCGATGCGCTGGGGCCGCTGGGCGCGGGCCGGGCTGCTGACCCTGATGGCGTTGTGGGCGATCGCCTCGGTGGCCAAATTGCCGCCGCTGCAGGGCAAGGCGGTCCCGGAAGTTGCCGACGGCATCCTTACCGGGCTGGCGATCCCGGCCGTCCTGCTCTATGCGCTCGCCGGCGCCCGGTACCTGGTGCTGTGGTGGGAACGGCCCTCGTTGATGCTGCTCTCGATGATCTCGGCGTTCGTGCTGCTGGCCGAGGCGATGATCGCGGTCGTCTTCGCGCGGAACTGGGCGCTGTCCTGGTGGGAGTGGCACATCCTGCTGCTGTCCGCGTTCACGCTGGTGCTCGTCGGGGTGCGGATCCAGTGGTACGAGGAACGATTCTCCGACCTGTACCTGAAGGACACCGTCGCGGGGCGGCGCGAGCTGAGCGTGCTGTTCGCCGACCTGCAGGGGTTCACCAGCTTCTCGGAGAGCCACGAGCCCGGCGAGGTCACCACGATGCTGAACACGTACTTCGAGGTGGTGGTGCCGCCCGTGGTCCGCCGGCACGGGGGCGAGGTGGACCGGATCATCGGCGACGCGTTGATGGTGACGTTCAACAAGCGCGGGAACCAGCCGGACCACGCGGAACGGGCCGCGGCCGCCGCGCTCGCGTTGCAGGAGGCGGCCGGGAAGGTCCAGGGTGAGCACCCGAACTGGCCCCGGTTCCGGGTCGGGGTGAACAGCGGGATCGCCTCGGTCAGCCTGCTCGGCACCGAGGGCGGCCGGACCCACACGGTGATCGGCGACACGGTCAACGTGGCCTCGCGGATCGAGGGCAAGGCCCCCGTCGGTGGGGTCGCGATCGGCCCGGCGACGCTGGCGCTGTTGCCCGGGGCGCGGACCGAGTCGCTCGGCCTGGTCGACCTGAAGGGCAAGGCCGAGCCGGTCGAGGTGTTCCAGCTGCTGTCGCTGCCCCTCGGCTGAAGGATCACCCTCGCCTTCCTGCGGCGGTCCCTGGTGTTCATGTGTTGGACCTTGGCGGGGCCTGGTCCGGGTGTGAGAATCCGGCACATGTCTGCCCAGAACCGATCACGGCGCCGACTGGGCGCCCTCGTGGTCACCTCCAGTCTGCTGCTGTCCGGGGCCGCCGTGATCGCGGCCGCTCCGGCGCTCGCCGCCTCGTCCACCGTGGTGATCACCGAGGTGTACGGCGGTGGCGGCAACTCCGGTGCGCCGTACACCAACGACTTCGTCGAGCTGACCAACAACAGCGACGCCCCGGTCGACGTGACCGGCTGGTCGATCCAGTACGCGTCCTCGGCCGGGACCTCCTGGGCGAACAAGATCACCCTGTCCGGCACGATCGCGCCGGGCGGCGTCTACCTCGCCCAGGGCGCGTCGGGTGGAGCCAACGGCCAGCCGCTCCCCGCGGCCGACGCGACCGGCAGCGTCAACCTGTCGGCCACCTCGGGCAAGGTCGCGCTGGTCACCTCGACCACCAGCCTGACCTGTGCGACCGGCTGTGCGAGCGCCGACGGCGTGGTCGACTTCGTCGGGTACGGCGCGGCCAACGACGCTGAGACAAGCCCGGCGCCGGGCCTGTCGAACACGACCTCGGCGACCCGCAAGGACCCGACCAAGGACGGCGACAACAACGCTGCCGAGTTCGCTGCGGAGAACCCGTCGCCGAAGACGCTGACCTCGACGCCGCCCGACCCGGACCCGGTGGACGCGAAGATCCACGACATCCAGGGCACCGCGCACCGGTCGCCGCTCGCGGGCAAACTGGTCGGCAACGTCACCGGCGTCGTCACCGCGAAGAGCGCCAACGGGTTCTGGTTCCAGGACCCGCAGCCGGACGACGACCCGGCGACCAGCGAGGGCCTGTTCGTCTTCACCAGCTCGGTCCCGACCGTGTCCGTCGGCGACGTCGTCACCGTGCGCGGTACGGTCGCCGAGTTCCGGCCCGGCGGTTCGGGCGGTACCGACAACCTGACCACCACGGAGCTCACCAACCCGACGGTCACGGTGACCGGTACCGGCTCGGTCCCGGCGCCCACGATCGTCGGCCCGGGTGGCCGCGTCCCGCCGTCGACCGTGATCGACGACGACTCGTCCGGCGACGTCGAGACCACCGGCACCTTCGAGCCGGCCACCGACGGCCTGGACTTCTGGGAGTCGCTGGAGGGTATGTGGCTCGGCATCGACCAGGCCCAGGCGACCGGACCGACCAGCTCGTTCCGCGAACTGTCCGTCGTCCCGGTCGGCTCCGGCCTGCGCACGGTCCGCGGCGGCATCCTGCTGCAGCAGACCGACAGCAACCCGGAGCGGGTCCTGCTGGACGACGTGCTGACGCCCATCCCGGACGCCAAGACCGGTGACACGGTGACCGCGCCCGGCGGCGGGCCCTTGACCGGTGTGCTCGACTACGCGTTCGGCAACTTCAAGTTCCTCCCCACGCAGACCCCGGTCGTCGTCGACGGCCAGGTCGCGCGGGAGAAGTCGAAGGCCTCCTCTCCCCTGCAGGTGTCGGTGGCGACGTTCAACGTCGAGAACCTGGACCCGTCCGACGGCGCCGCCAAGTTCGACGGACTGGCCCAGGCGGTGGTGCGGAACCTCGCCTCTCCGGACATCCTCGGTCTGGAGGAAGTGCAGGACAACGACGGCGCGGTGAACTCAGGGAGCACTGGAGCGGACCTCACCCTGACCATGCTGGCCGACGCGATCCGCCGGGCCGGCGGTCCGAAGTACGCGTGGCGGCAGATCGACCCGGTGAACAACGCCGAGGGCGGCGAGCCGGGCGGCAACATCCGGGTCGCGTTCATGTACCGCACCGACCGGCCGGTGAAGTTCGTCGACCGGGCCGGTGGTGGCCCGACCACGCCCACCACGATCGTCACCGACAAGTTCGGCCGGCCGCAGCTGAGCTCGTCGCCGGGCCGCGTCGACCCCACCAACCCGGCCTGGGCGGCGACCCGGGTCCCGCTGGCCGGCGAGTTCAGCTGGCACGGGCAGAGCCTGTTCGTGGTGGTGAACCACTTCAGCTCCAAGGGCGGCGACGACCCGTTGTGGGGCCGGTTCCAGCCGCCGGTCCAGTCGTCCGCGCCGAAGCGGCACCAGCAGGCGCAGGCGGTCCGCGGGTTCGTCGACCAGATCCTGGCCAAGGACAAGGGCGCGAACGTCGTCGTCCTGGGTGACCTGAACGACTTCGACTTCAGCCGGACCGCCGACATCCTGGTCGGGTCCGGCCGCACCTCGCTGATCAACCTGCCGCGCACGCTGCCGGCCAAGGAGCGGTACAGCTACGTGTTCGAGGGCAACAGCCAGATCCTCGACCAGATCCTGATGTCGCAGAACCTGCGGCCGGGGTTCTCCTACGACATCGTGCACATGAACAGCGAGTTCCCGGACCAGATCAGCGACCACGACCCGCAGGTGGTCCGGATCACGCCGCTGCCGTCCTGGTACCGCTGACCTAACGGCGCGCTTACGGGCCGGGGCCGGGCGGGGTTTTCCTTGCCCGGCCGCCGATAATGGAGAGGAGCCGGAGCCCCTGGGGTTTCCGGCTCCTCGACTGAGGAGGTACCGGCAGTGACTGACAGCACCAGGCAGTACGCGGTGAACAAGACCGACGAGGAGTGGCGCGCGCAGCTGTCCCCGGCGGAGTTCCAGGTTCTGCGCAAGGCGGGCACCGAGCGCCCGTTCACCGGTGAGTACACCGACACCAAGACGGTCGGCGTGTACAAGTGCCGGGCCTGTGACGCCGAGCTGTTCCGGAGCGAGACGAAGTTCGACTCGCACTGCGGCTGGCCGTCGTTCTTCGCTCCGCTGTCCGAGGACCGGGTGGAGTACATCGAGGACTCCACGCTCGGGATGAAGCGGGTCGAGGTCCGCTGTGCGAACTGCGGCTCGCACCTCGGCCACGTGTTCGAGGGTGAGGGCTACGGCACCCCGACCGACCTGCGGTACTGCATCAACTCGGTCAGCCTCTCCCTGCAGCCCGCCTGACCCGCGGGACGGCACCGAACGCCGGTCGTCGGCCGCCGACGCACTAAAGTGAGCCAGCGCGGAACCAGGCCAGGTGCCCGACGGGCGGAAAGGATCCCAGTGGCTGACGACACCCGGAGACCAGGCGTGCTCGACGCGCTCGCTGCCGACCAGCCCTGGGAGATCCCGGCCGGCTGGCCGGCGAGTGTGCGGAGCCGATTGCGGGCCTGGGGCGACGACCCGAACGCCGTTCGGCCGTTGCGGGCCGGCGCCTTCCCGGACTTCGTCAACGGGACGCCGGCCGCGGTGTGGTTCACCCACCAGGTCGCTCCGTTGCTGACCGGCTGGATCCCCGTCCTGCACGGTGAGCGCGCCGATATCGGTGCCGAGCTCACCCGCGACTTCCACCGGCCGTCGGTCCGCTTCGGCGGCGCCGGCCACCTGGTCCGGATCGCGCCGACCGACTGGCCCCTGCAGGCGATCTCGGGGGCCCGGGGATTCCGCGAGGAGAGCCGCCGGCAGGCCGTGAAGCTGAGCCGGGACGTGATGAGCCTGTTCCTCGACGCCCCGCCGATGGCGGCGCGGGCGGAGGCCCTGGTGACCGCGTTCGACCGCGTGCTGGCCGACCGCGAGGCCCTGCGGATGCACGCCTCCGCCGACTACGACACGATCGCCCAGTACTGGCGGACCAGTGCGCTCACCGACCTCGAGCGCGCGGTGCTCCCGGAGCTGGCGGGACCGACGGCCGCGCTGCACTACTCGCTCAACTCGTTGCGGGACGCGCACGCCAAGCTGTCGATGGTGATGCCGGACGACCCGGGCGACTTCGCCCAGCTGCTGTCCGGCCTGATCCTGACCACCGGGCTGACCGGCCAGCCGCAGGCGGTCGGGCAGATCCTCGGCAACGCCGCCTGGGACGTGGAGAACGCCCTGGCCGGTCTGCGCGACGGCTTCGACAAGGACGAGTGGCTGGCCGGTAACACCGCGTGGCTGGGCCGCGCCGTTCGCCGCGACCACCAGGTCCTCGCCCGCTCCTGGGCGGCCGCCGCCACCCGCGTCTCGGTGCACCTGGCCGGCGTTCTCGGTGACGCGCCTTGGCCGGAGCCGCAGGTACCGGACCTGCACGAGTTCTTCCGGCTGCTCGACCTGGAGCGCCGGCTGACCGCCGACGCGACCGCGGGCAACTCGGACCAGTCGCTCACCGCTGCCTGGGGCGCCGTGAAGGCGAGCCAGTCCGCCGATGCGCAGGCCGAGGGTGAGCCCGCGGAGTCCGGCCCGAACCAGCCGGCCGCCCCGGTGGAGGCCGGGGACGGGGCACTGGCCGAGCTGGAGTCGCTGATCGGGCTGGAGTCGGTCAAGGAGTCGGTCCGCCGGATGGTGGCCGAGATCAAGACCAACCTGCGGCGCGCCGAGCTCGGCTTGGCGAGCCACGAACGCGCCCGGCACATGGTGTTCGTCGGCAAGCCCGGTACGGCGAAGACGACGATCGCCCGGCTGCTGGCCCGGATCTACCAGGACCTCGGCGTGCTGGAGAAGGGCCACGTGGTCGAGGTCGACCGGTCCGACCTGGTCGGCTCCAGCGTCGGTACCACCGCGCCGATGACCGCCGCCAAGTTCCGCGAGGCGCTCGGCGGCGTGCTGTTCGTCGACGAGGCGTACACGCTGGTCCCGGAGAACAGCCCGGGTGACTACGGCCTCGAAGCCGTCGCCACGCTGCTGAAGATGATGGAGGACCACCGCAACGACTGCGTCGTCATCGTCGCCGGGTACCACCGGGAGATGCAGCGGTTCATGGAGTCCAACACGGGTCTGTCGTCGCGGTTCCCGAAGATGCTGTCGTTCAGCGAGTACAACACCGACCAGCTGGTCGCGATCTTCGCGCTGCAGGCCCGGCAGAAGGGCATGATCATCACCGACGACGTGCTCGACGTGGTCCGCCGGGTGATCCCGCCCGCGCCGCGTGGCCACAACTTCGGTAACGGCCGCTTCATCCGGAACGTGCTCGAGGAGGCCATCTCCAACCAGGCGACCAGGCTCGCCCAGCGGGACCCGGACACCCTGACCGAGCGTGACCTGCGGATGATCTTCCCCGAGGACGTCAAGCCGGCCGCCTCGATGCGCGCCGAGGACTACCTGCTGCAGAAGCCGGGAACCTGAGCCCTACTCCCCCAGCAACACCGGCCGCCTGCCAGCTCCTCGTCCACGTCAGATCGGCGTGGCCAGGGCGACCGGGTTGCCGTCCGGGTCGGACACGTAGGCCTGGCGTTCGCCCCATGGCATCGTGGCCGGCTCCTGGAGGATCTTGTACCCGGCGTCGCGGAGCTTCTCCAGCTCGACCTCGACGTCGTCCACGTACACGAACAGCTCGAACCGTGGCGCCGTCCCGACCGTGATGCCGAGCTGCGCCTCGGGCCAGCTGGTGTCGGCCAGACCGAGCGAGGAGTCGCCGCGTTCGAGGCCGACGTAGTGCGGGTCGCCCTCCAGCGGGAACTGGTACACCGACTCGTAGCCGAGCCGGCCGTAGAACTCGATCGACCGCCGCACGTCGCCGACGTACAGGACCGGGAACGCCTTCCGCGGCATGATCAGGCCAGGTTGGCGACCAGCTCGCCGAGCTCGGTCCGCCGGCCGGTGTAGAACGGCGTCTCCTCGCGGACGTGCCGGCGGGCCGTGGACGCGCGCAGGTCCCGCATCAGGTCGACCATCCGGTACAGCTCGTCCGCCTCGAAGGCGAGCATCCACTCGTAGTCGCCGAGCGCGAACGACGCCACCGTGTTCGCCCGGACGTCCGGGTATCCCCGGGCCATCTTGCCGTGCTCGGCGAGCATGAACCGGCGCTCCTCGTCCGGCAGCAGGTACCACTCGTAGGAGCGGACGAACGGGTACACGCAGACGTACGCGCGCGCCTCCTCGTCGGCCAGGAACGCGGGGATGTGGCTCTTGTTGAACTCGGCCGGCCGGTGCAGCGCCAGCTGGGACCAGATCGGCGCGAGGTGCCGCCCGAGCCGGGACCGGCGCAGCGCGTGGTATGCCTTCTGCAGCGCGTCCGAGGACGGCGCGTGCCACCAGACCATGAAGTCGGCGTCGGCGCGGAAGCCCTCCACGTCGTACCAGCCGCGGATCACCACGTCGTCGGCGGCGAGCTTGCCGACCAGGTCCGCGAGCTCCGCGGCCAGCTCGTCGCGGTCCGCGTCACCGAGCGGGGTCTCCACCTTGAAGACCGACCACATCGTGTAGCGGATCACGGTGTTGAGCTCGCGGGCCTTCGGCTTCGCGGTCCGGGTCTCGGACGGCGCGGCGGTCTCGGCGTTCGCGGGCTGCTCGGGCTGGGCTGGCGTCTCGGTCACGGGGCCATTGTCGCCAATGCGTCCAGATGACCGCGCACCCGGGTTGCCGCCTTGGCCCCGGCGGCGACACACGCGGCGATCCCGACCCCCCGGTACGCCGCGCCGCAGACCGCGAGACCGGGCTGCTCGGCGACCGCGCGCTCCACCCGGTCGACCCGGTCCAGGTGCCCCACGGCGTACTGCGGGAGGCCGCCGCCCCACCGCGTAACGAGCGAGCCGACGACCGGTGCCTCCAGGCCGATCGCCTGGCGCAGATCGGCCGAGGCGAGCGCTACCAGCTCCTCGTCCGACCGCTGCAGCACGTACTCCTCACCGAGGCGGCCGACCGAGCAGCGCAGTACGGCGAGGTCTCCCCCGGCCTCGGCAGACCACTGCCACTTGGCGAAGGAGTACGTCGACGCCTTGATCGTGCGGCCCTCGACGGACGGGACCAGGAAGCCGGATCCGGTCGCGGACGCGGGGAAGTCGCTCTTCCGGACGGCGAGGGTGACGATCGCCATGCTCGCGTACTCGATCGCGGCCAGCTCGACCGAAGCGGCGGGGACCAGGTCGGCGAGCATGCGCGCGGCCGGGGTCGCCGGGGTGGCGACGATGACGGCGTCCGCCTTGACCAGGGTCGGCGCGGGCACGGGGCCGGTCACGAGCTCGTACCCGTCGGGGGTGCGGGTGATCCGGCGAACGGTCGCGGACCGGCGGATCTCGACGCCCCGGCTGGTCAGGTCCTGCTCGAGCGCCGTGATCAGGCGGTTGATGCCGCCGCGGATCCCGGCGAACACGGGCGCCCCGTCGGCCGCCCGGCGCTGGCTGGCCGCGCGGAGCTCGGTGGTCGCGGCGAGCAGGCCGGGGGCGGTCCGGAGCTTGGCGTACAGCTCGGGGACGGCGGCGGCGAGGGAGATCTCCTCGGCCCGGCCCGCGTACACGCCGCCGAGCAACGGGTCGACGAGCTTGTCGGTGACGGCGCGACCCATGCGCTCGGCAACGAACCGCCCGATGGCGACGTCCTCGGTCAACTCCGGCTGCGGGAGGCCGGCCTCCTGAGCCACGCGATCGGCGGCCTCGGGGCCGAGGACATCGGTGGTGGTGGCGGGGTCGGCCGGTACGCCCATGACGGTCGGCGGGATGGCGCGGATCCGGTCGCCGATCCAGAGCCCGGCCGAGGTGGTCGCCGGGTGGACGACGTCGTCGGCCAGACCGACCGCCTTGATCAGGTCGGTCGCTTCCGGGCGGCGGGCCAGCACCGACTCGGCACCGAGGTCGACGGGGACGCCTTCCAAGGTGTCGCCGGCCAGCTTCCCGCCGAGCCTGGGCGAACCCTCGAGTACGACGATCCGGGGCGCATCCGGCTCCCCGGCCAAAGCATGAGCAGCAGCAAGCCCACTGACCCCGCCACCGACAACAACCACCGTCCGCACATCCACGGCCCCATCCTCACCCATGGGATTCCAGCACCCGCCCCCACCCCGCTGTGGTTGCGGCAGGCAAGGGCCGAGGCCGATGGCAGGTTGTCGAGTGGCTGGCGGGTTGTAACGCGTTAGTGGGCCGACAACCCGCCAGCGGCGAGGTCAGCGGGCCGACTTCTGTTGGACTGCTCGCACCACGCGGTGGAGGACTTCGGGGTCTGCGGTCGGGGGGACGCCGTGGCCGAGGTTGAAGATGTGGCCGGGGGCGGCTTGGCCTTCTGCGAGGATTCGGTCGATTTCCGGCTCGATCGCCTCCCAGCCCGCGGACAGCAGAGCGGGGTCGAGGTTGCCCTGGACCGGTTTCGGGGTGCCGCTGGCCGCGGAGATCCGGCGGACTGCTTCGTCCAGGGGGACTCGCCAGTCGACGCCGACCACGTCCGCGCCGGCTTCGCTCATCAGGCCGAGCAGCTCGCCCGTGTTGACACCGAAGTGCAGGCGCGGGACGCCGTACTGCTCCAGCGCCGCGAAGACCTTGGCCGAGTGGGGCTGGACGTACTCGGCGTAGTCCCGGGGCGAGAGCGCTCCGGCCCACGAGTCGAAGAGCTGGATCGCCGAGGCGCCGGACTCGATCTGGACCGCGAGGTACGCGATCGCCACGTCGGCGAGGCGGTCGGCCAGCGCGTGCCAGAGCTTCGGGTCGCCGTGCATCAGCGCCTTGGTCTTGGCGTGGTCCTTGCTCGGCCCGCCCTCGACCAGGTACGACGCGACGGTGAACGGCGCGCCCGCGAATCCGATCAGCGGGGTGGTACCGAGCTCGCCGACCAGTTGCTTCACCGAGTCCGCGATGTACGGCACGTCGGACGGCTCGACCGGGCGGACCGCCGTCAGGTCGTCGGCGGACCGTACCGGGGACGCGACCACGGGGCCGACGCCCGGCTTGATCTCCAGGTCGACGCCGACCGCCTTGAGCGGCATCACGATGTCGGAGAAGAAGATCGCCGCGTCGACACCGTAACGGCGTACCGGCTGCAGCGTTATCTCCACGACGAGGTCGGGCCGCATACACGACTCGAGCATCGTGGTGCCCTCCCGGATCGCCCGGTACTCCGGTAGCGAGCGGCCCGCCTGGCGCATGAACCACACCGGCGTGTGCGGTCCGGGCTCGCCCCGGGCGGCCAGCAGAAAGGCGGAACGGTCGGTAGCAGTCGGTGATCGATCAGGCGATGTGAAGGGCACGGCATCGATGATCCCATGCCCGTGAAGCGGTTACCGGCGCGTCGTCCCCGGCGCCGGTGAGTAATCAGTCGTAGGCTGCGGAGCATGGGTGCCCGCAAGCAGGTCGACGCGCCACCCGCGGAGTTCGCCGAGGCGGTCGCGCAACTGCGCGAGGCCCGGCTCCGGCCCGAGGTCTTCGTCGAGGAGATGCCCGCGCCGCAGCGGATCGCACCGCACGCGGCCGCGGTCAGCGCCGACGTGACGGTCGACGGTGACGATGTCGCCACCGGCCGTCTGGTCGTCCTCTACGACCCGGACGGGAACGACGCCTGGCAGTCGACCTTCCGCTGTGTCGCGTACGTGCGCGCTGCCGTCGAGCCGGAAATGGTGACGGACGCGCTGCTCGGTGGCGTGGGCTGGACCTGGCTGATGGAGGCGCTGGCGGACCGGGGTGCCGAGTACTTGGCGCCGAGCGGTACCGTCACTCGGGTGGTATCCGAGAGTTTCGGCGGGATGGCCGACGACGAGGCGACGGCGGAGATCGAGATCCGCGCGTCCTGGAGTCCTGTGCCAGGCCCGGGCGGTCGGGTCGACGTGACCCGGCACGCGGAGGCCTGGGGCGAGGTGCTGTGCACCGCCGCCGGCCTGCCACCGGTTCCGCCGGGCGTGGTCGCCATGCCGACCCGGCGCGGTCAGCGGGGCCGATGAGCCCGGCCGAGACCCAGCAGCCCGTCCCGGACGACCCCACCGCGAACCTCCCGCTCCTGGAGTTGCGCGACGGGCTCTCCGAGGTGGTCGACGAGAACGCCGCCCTGACCGACGCGATCGAGGCCTTCCGGTCCGGGACCGGCCCGGTCGCCGTGGACGCCGAGCGAGCGTCCGGTTACCGGTACTCCCACCGCGCGTACCTGGTCCAGCTGCGGCGTGAGGGCGCCGGGTCGGCCCTGGTCGACCCGATCCCGTTCGGGGACCTGTCCGCACTCGGTGACGCGATCGTGGACGCCGAGTGGATCATCCACGCCGCGAACCAGGATCTGCCGTGTCTGGCCGAGATCGGGATGGTGCCGCGAGCGGTGTTCGACACCGAGCTGGCCGGCCGCCTGCTCGGGTACCCGAAGGTCGGGCTGGCGTCGCTGGTCAGCGAGGTGCTCGGCTTCCGGATGCGCAAGGAGCACTCGGCCGCGGACTGGTCCACCCGCCCGCTGCCGGCGCCCTGGCTGGTGTACGCCCAGCTCGACGTGGAGATGCTGATCGAGCTGCGCGACGCGATCGAGGCCGAGCTGCGCCGCGAGGGCAAGTGGGACTGGGCCCAGCAGGAGTTCGCCGCGATCCTTGCCGCTCCCCCGCGAGAGCCGAAGCCGGATCCGTGGCGCCGCACCTCCGGGATGCATCGGGTCCGGAACCGTCGCAGTCTGGCCGTGGTCCGCGCGTTGTGGGAGGCCCGCGACCAGATCGCGTCGTCGGCCGACATCTCGCCGGGCCGGATCCTCCCGGACGCCGCGATCGTCGAGGCGGCCGCCGCGATGCCGGTCGACCGGGACACGCTGCAGCGCCTGACCGCGTTCAAGGGACGCGGCGCCCACCGGCACATGCGGACCTGGTGGGAGGCGATCGACCACGCCCGTAAGCTGCCCGAGTCGCAGCTGCCGAAGCAGGGCCCGCGGTACGACGGCCCCCCGCCGGCGCGGGCCTGGGCCGACCGTGATCCCGACGCCGCGGCGCGGTTGTCGGCGGCACGGGCCGCGGTGAGCGAGATCGCCGAGGCACACCGGCTGCCGACCGAGAATCTGCTCGCTCCGGACACGATCCGGCGGCTGGCCTGGGCGCCGCCTGCGGACGCCTCGGTCGAGGTGGTCACCACGTTCCTGCGCGACCACGCGGCGCGCGAGTGGCAGATCGGCCTGACCGTCGAGGTCCTCACCGACGCCCTCGGCAAGACCGCCCCGGCCGAACCGCTCACCTGAGACCGCCGGCCCAGCCCTGAGACCACCGGCCCGACCGGGCCGCTGAACTCGGTCCAGCGGCCCGGCCGGGCGGGGCTCAGTTCGGGAGCAGCCGCTCGATCGCCTCGACGACCTCGTCCGACTCGGGCTCGGTCCGCGGCCGGAACCGCGCCGCCACCGTGCCGTCCGGGGTGAGCAGGAACTTCTCGAAGTTCCACTGGATGTCGCCCGCCTCGCCCGCGGCGTCCGGGGTGAGGGTGAGCTCGGCGTACAGCGGGTGCCGGTCGTCACCGTTCACGTCGAGCTTCGCCAGCATCGGGAAGGTGACGCCGTACGTCGTCGAGCAGAACGTCTCGATCTCCTCGGCCGTCCCCGGCTCCTGTCCGCCGAACTGGTTGCACGGCACCCCCAGCACGGTGAACCCGCGCGCGGCGTACCGCTTCTGCAGGTTCTCCAGGCCCTCGTACTGCGGGGTGAGGCCGCACTTCGACGCGACGTTCACGACGAGCACGGTCTGGCCCTTGTACTCCGCGAGCGACGTCGCGCCGCCGGACAGGGACTGCAACGGGAGGTCGTACAGGCTCATGCGGGATCCTCATTCGGAAGGTGACGGGACAGGAACGCCTCGGTGCGCTGCCATGCCAGGGCGGACGCCTCGGCGTGGTGGAAGGCGGGCATCGGATTGTCGAACGCGTGCCCGGCGCCGGGATAACGGTAGACCTCGACGTCGCCGAGCGCGGTGACGATGGCGTCCACGGTGTCGGGCGGCAGGTAGTCGTCCGCGTCGCCGAAGTGGTGCAGGCTCGTCGCGTCCACCTCGGGCGCGAGGCCGAGCAGGTTCGGCAGGGCGGAGCCGTAGTAGCTGACCAGGACGTCGGGCGACGAGACCGCCGCGACGTTGAACCCCAGCCCGCCACCGAAACAGAAGCCGACCACCCCGACCTGGGTGTCACGGCCACGCAAGTACTCCAGCGCGGCCACCGAGTCGGAGACCGCGGTCGGCCAGTCGAGCCGGCCCATCACCCCGAGCGCACGCTCGAGCAGATCGGGCGCGTCGGGATCCAGGTCGACGTCGGGCAGCCGCCAGTACACCTCGGGCGCCACCACGTAGTACCCGAGGGCCGCCAACTGGGCGCCGCGCTCCTGGATGTACTCGGAGACCCCGAAGATCTCCTGAAGCAACAGCACACCGGGTCCGGTACCGGACGCGGGTTCCCAGACGTGGACGGGCATCAACCCCGTACCGGTATCGATCTCCAGAGTCACACGGCGCAGCGTACTCGCTACTACCGAATGTGCACGGACTCCTCTTCGACCAGCGCCGGACCCGGTGTTTCAGCCGGCTCGTGGACGGTCGGTTTCGGCATCCAGCGCTTGCATTCGGAGATCGCGTCGTTGAGCAGCAGGAAGAGCCGCTCGTCCGGATCCGGGACGCAGGCCTGCGAGATCCCCTCCACCGCGCAGGAGACCGCTCTCGGCGCCGTCCGCCGGGCGAAGTCGGGGGTACCCCGATGCGGGCGGGCGGTGAACGACCGCGCCCACTTCGTCGCCGACGGGACCGCGTCGAGTACCGCCTGCGACTCCGGCGACATGCTGTCGGCCGGACGTCCGTCCAGCTGCGCCAGCTGCCGTTCGGCGACCAGCAGCGCGACCGCGAGGATGTACTGCCGCTCCTGCGACACCACCGGTAGCGCGTGCTGGATGCAGGCGGCGGTAACCCGTGGGACGACGTGTGGGTCGTCCGGGGTCAGCCCGATCACCGATGGGACCAACGGCGCGAGCCGGGATCGCCCGGCATCGGTCGTGCAGTCGTTGACGTCGCGGGCCACCCCGGCGAGCAGAGGATGTGTGCAGCCCGGATGGTCCGACCACGGCTCCCCCGCCAGGTACGACGCGAACTCCATGAAGCAGGCGCCCTTCCGCGGATTGCGATGTTTCCCCCGGCTGAGCACCGGTACCGCCAGATCAAGGTTGTTCATAGAACCGCTCCTGAGACGTGCGTGGCTTCCAGCATGCGCCTGATCGCGCCCGGATGCCACGGGTTACCGGACACCCACCACTCAGCAACTCCGACCGCTCTGGACCGGTCACGCTCAGCAGTCCCCCGCCGACGCCGGCCGGCCGAGTTGATGAGTGCTGGCGGTCCGGGGACGGGCTGTGAGCAGCGGCACAGGCGCGCCTTCTTGGGGCGTTGTGTTACCCACGGGTAGCATTCAGGCAGCTTCCGAGACGAAGGAGGGCGCCCTCGTGCCCCGTGAGATCCGCGATGTCGTGTTCGTCGACGGCGTTCGCACCCCGTTCGGCAAGGCCAAGGGCCAGTACGCCGAGACCCGCGCCGACGACCTGGTGATCAAGTGCATCCGTGAGCTGCTCCGGCGCAACCCGTCGTTGCCGGCCGAGACCGTGGACGAGGTCGCGATCGCGGCCACCACCCAGATCGGCGACCAGGGCCTGACCATCGGCCGGACCGCCGCGCTGCTGGCCGGGCTGCCGAACACCACGCCCGGCTACGCCATCGACCGGATGTGCGCCGGCGCGATGACCGCTGTCACCACCACCGCCGCCGGGATCGCGTTCGGCGCGTACGACGTGGTCGTGGCCGGCGGGGTCGAGCACATGGGCCGGCACCCGATGGGCGAGGGCGTCGACCCGAACCCGCGGATCATCTCCGAGAAGCTCGTCGACACCTCCGCGCTGGTGATGGGCTCGACCGCGGAGAACCTGCACGACCGGTTCCCCACCATCACCAAGCAGCGCGCCGACGCGTTCGCCGCGGCCTCCCAGGAGCGCGCCGCGAAGGCGTACGCGAACGACCTGATCCAGCCCGACCTGGTCCCGGTGGCGACCCGCTCGGCCGAGAACGGCTGGGGCTACGCTGCCACCGACGAGCCGATGCGCCCGGGCACGACGGTCGAGGACCTGGCCGCGCTGAAGACCCCGTTCCGCCCGCACGGCCGGGTGACCGCGGGCAACTCCGCCGGCATCAACGACGGCGCCACGGCCTGCATCCTGACCTCGGCCGAGGCGGCCGCGCAGTACGGGCTGACCCCGAAGATGAAGCTGGTGTCGTACGGCTTCGCGGGCGTCGAGCCGGAGGTGATGGGCGTCGGCCCGGTGCCGGCCACCGAGAAGGCGCTGAAGCTGGCCGGGCTGACCATCGACGACATCCAGGCGTTCGAGGTGAACGAGGCGTTCGCCGTTCAGGTATTGGCGTTCCTCGAGCACTACGGCATCGCCGACGACGACCCACGGGTCAACCCGTACGGCGGCGCGATCGCGTTCGGGCACCCGCTGGCCTCGTCCGGGGTCCGGCTGATGAACCAGCTGGCCAAGCAGTTCGAGCAGCGCCCCGAGGTCCGGTACGGCCTGACCACGATGTGCGTCGGCCTCGGCATGGGCGGCACCGTGATCTGGGAGAACCCGAACTGGGAAGGGGCGGCCAAGTGAGCCTGCAGGAGCTGATCGACGAGGCGGTCGCGATCGAGACCGACGAGGTCGTCACGTACGCGCACTCGCGCGACGTGGTGCTGCCGAACAAGGCCGGCACGATGGCGCTCATCACCCTCGACAACGGGCACGACCACACCAAGCCGAACACCTTCGGCCCCAAGGGTCTGGCCTCGCTCAACACCGCGATCGACACCGCCCTCGCGCGGGACGAGGTCGTCGCCATCGGGGTCACCGGCAAGCCGTTCATCCTGGCCGCCGGCGCCGACCTGACCGGCGTACCGAAGCTGGCCGGCCGGGAGCAGGCGCTGAACCTGGGCCGGATCGGCCATGGCGTGCTGCGCAAGCTGGTCGACGGTGGCAAGCCGTCGTTCGCCTTCGTCAACGGGGTGGCGCTCGGCGGCGGGCTCGAGGTCGCGCTGCACGCGCAGTACCGGACGATCTCGGTCGCGGCCGGGATGCTCGCGACGCCCGAGGTGTTCCTCGGCCTGATCCCCGGCTGGGGCGGCAACTTCCTGCTGCCGAACCTGATCGGCGCCGACAAGGCCGTCAAGGTCGTCGTCGAGAACGCGCTGAACCAGAACAAGATGCTCAGCGGTCCGGAGGCGGTGAAGTTCGGCCTCGGCGACGTGCTGCTGGAGTCGGCCGACTTCCTGGAGCAGTCGCTGCTGTGGGCGAGCCGGGTCCTCACCGGCGCTGTCGAGGTGACCCGGCCGGAGATCGACCGGGGCGACGCCTGGGACGCTGCTGTTGCCCGAGGCAAGGGATTCGCGGACCTCAAGGTGAGCGGCGCGGCGCCCGCGCCGTACCGGGCCCTGGACCTGATCGCGGCGGCCAAGGACAACGACCGCGATCGTGGGTTCGCGGCCGAGGACGAGGCGCTCGCGGACCTGATCATGAGCGAGGAACTGCGCAGCGGTCTCTACGCGTTCGACCTGGTCAACAAGCGCGCCAAGCGGCCGGCCGGGGCGCCGGACAAGTCGCTGGCGCGGCCGGTCGGCAAGGTCGGTGTCGTCGGCGCCGGCCTGATGGCCGGTCAGCTCGCGCTGCTGTTCGTCCGCCGGCTGGAGGTCCCGGTGGTCCTCACCGACCTGGACCAGGAGCGGGTCGACCGTGGCGTCGGGTACGTCCACGGCGAGATCGACAAGCTGCTCGGCAAGGGCCGGATCCGCCCGGATAAGGCGAACCAGCTGAAGGCGCTCGTCACCGGGTCGGTCGATCGCGCGGTGTTCGCCGACGCGGACTTCGTCATCGAGGCCGTGTTCGAGGAACTGCAGCTGAAGAAGACGATCTTCGCCGACCTGGAGAAGATCGTCCGCCCGGACGCGATCCTGGCGACCAACACGTCCTCGTTGTCGGTGACCGCGATGGCCGCGGACCTGGAGCACCCGGAACGCGTGGTCGGGTTCCACTTCTTCAACCCGGTCGCGGTGCTGCCGCTGCTGGAGATCGTCCGCGCCGACCAGACCGACGACGCCTCCCTGGCGACGGCGTTCGCGGTCGGCAAGACCCTGAAGAAGTCCTGCGTGCTGGTGAAGGACGCGCCCGCCTTCGTGGTCAACCGGCTGCTCACCCGCTTCCTGGGCGAGGTCAGCGCGGCGGTCGACGAGGGGACGCCGATCCCCGAGGCGGACCGCGCCCTGTCCGCCCTTGGGTTGCCGATGCCGCCGTTCGTCCTGCTCCAGCTGGTCGGTCTGCCGGTCGCGTTGCACGTGGCGGAGACGATGCACGGGGCGTACCCGGAGCGGTTCACGGTGTCGGAGAACCTCGTCAAGGTGGTTGCCGCCGGCAAGAGCTCCTTCTACGCGTGGAGCGCCGACGGCAAGCCCTCGGTCGACCCCGAGGTCGAGGCGATCGTGACGGTCGGCGACAAGCCCTCCACCGCCGACGAACTGCGCGAGCGGGTCCTCACGGCGCTGGCCGAAGAGGTCAAGATCATGCTCGACGAGGGCGTTGTCGCGGAGGCTCAGGACATCGACCTCTGCCTGCTCCTCGGCGCGGGCTGGCCGTTCCACCTGGGCGGCATCACGCCGTACCTGGACCGCACGGGCATCGCCGAGAAGGTCAACGGCGAGCGCTTCCTCCCGCGTGGCGTCGCCGGCGTGAGCTGACCCGAAGACCGCTGGGGGTCGGTGCGGAGCCGGAAGCCCGCTCCGGCCCCCAGCATGGATAGCGAGCTCTCGAGTTTCGCCTTGTTCGCAGAGCGTTCTGTGGATACTTGATTTGCGCTTCGCTCGATCCGTTGACATAGAATCGCACGCATGTTCGAAGGCGACGTGACCGAGCTCGACGCGACCGGGGTCCTGACCTCGGCCGCCGAGCTCCGCGCCGAAAGAGACCGGCTGGAAGCCCGCCTCCTCCAACACGCCCAGTACTTCGCCGACCTCCACACGGTCGACGCCCTCCAGTCCGATCACAGCGACAACCACGACGGCGGGTATGACAGGTGCGGGCGCGAACGCGGCATCGTCTACGGCGGCGAGGGCTGTCCCGCGATCGCCGAGTTCGCCCCCGCCGAGTTCGGAGCCCTGCTCGGTACCTCGGCCGGTGCGGCAGGCAACTACATCGGCCAGGCCCTCGCCCTGCGCCACCGCCTGCCACGGATCTGGGCAACCGTCCTGAACGGTGAGGCGACTCCCTGGAAGGCGTGCAAGGTCGCGACCGCCTGCTTGGACCTGTCGCAGGAGGCCGCTGCGATCGTCGACGAGCGTGTCGTCGGCCTGGTCGACACCGTGACCCCGATCCGCCTGCACAAGATCGTCACCGCCGCCCGCTACGAGGCTGACCACGAGGCGGCCCGCGCTGCCGCAGAGCGGAAGGCCCGTGAACGAGGCGTCTACATCGGCCGCACCGACGTTTACGGCACCAACTCCATCTGGATCCTCGCCGCCAGCGGTGACGTGATGCGCTTCGACGCCACCATCGACGCCCTCGCCGAAGCACTGAAGACCCTCGGCGACCCCGACCCCCTCCGCCTCCGCAGAGCCCGCGCCCTAGGCATCCTCGCCGACCCGGCCCACGCCCTGGCAATCCTCAACGCAAGCCGCAAAGGCGTTCAGCCCACCCCAGCACTCCCGGATGGAGCGGACCAGGCTCTCGGTCAGCCCAACTCCGCGCGGCCCAACCCGGCGAAGCCGACGGTCGTGGGTTCTGCGGCAGCCGTGGTGCAGGCGGAGCCTTGGGACGCAACGCCCGACGCCCAGGAGACGACTACGGGGCACGACGCGGCCGCACGCCGGGCCCTCAACGCCAACCTCGCTCAACTCGACGGCATCGCCGGCTCCCGCACCAGTCGCACCATCGTCTACGTCCACCTCACCGACCACGCGCTGACCACCGGCCACGGCGTCGCTCGCCTTGAAGGCGCGGGCCCGCTGCTCGCTGACCAGCTCGCCGACTTGATCGGCCACCGTCCGTACTCGATCCGCCCGGTGATCGACCTGAACAACAAGATCAGCGTCGACGCCTACGAGATCCCCCGCCGTCTCCGCGAGCAACTCAAACTGATCCACCCTGTCGAACAGTTCCCCTACGGCACCGCGGAAACAACGCTCGCCACCGACCTTGACCACATCCAGCCGTACGACCCGAACGGTCCACCGGGTCAGACCAGCACCACCAGCCTCATCCCGCTGCGGCGCTTCAGCCACCGGGTGAAGACCCATGGCCGCTGGAAGGTTCACCGGACGACGAACGGCGCCCTCGAATGGACCAGTCCCCACGGCTTCGTCTTCCACGTCGACCACACCGGAACCCGCCGCGTGCACCCCGCCGAACCCCGGCCGGGCTGACGTCGTCCACCCACTCGCGCCGACAGTGATACGGCGACGCGCCCACGAGGTACTCCACCACCCACCAGCTCAGCGCGTACGCCCGGTCGGCGTCGTCGTCGAACTGGTTCGGGCCTGGCAGTTTCTGCAGCGTCGGCAGGTACTTCGTGCGGACCGTCTTGCGGTACGGGTCGACCGTCCACTCCGGGTCGTCCTCGATCGAGTGGGCCCGGACGTACTCCGCGACGCCCTCGACCAACCAGATCGGCGTCTTCGCTCCGATCGGCACCGTGGCCACGTGCGTCATCTCGTGAACCAGCAGATCTTCCTCGAGCGTCTTGCGCATCGACGGGTTCACCACGATCCGGCTGCCGATCACCGGGCCGGACTCCTGACCGACCTGCTCGCCTTCGTGCAGCGTCACCGCCTTCGCCGCGATCGTCCAGCCCTGGCCGTTGCCGGCGGTCCACAGGGTCGCCATCACGCGCGGCTCCGACATCGCGACGACCAGGACGGCGCCGTTCCACGGGCGCGGCCAGTGGCGGCGGACGGCGTCGACCGCGCCTTCGGAGACGCGCGCGATCTTCTGGCCGAGGGCCGCTTCGGTTTTGTCGACGACCACGACGACCTTGCCCCGGCGGACGACCGTGACCTCGCCGAAGTCCCACGGCTGGCGGTGGCCGTCGTTGCTCAGGGTCTCGTCGATGGCGCCGTCCTCGACCAGCACCCAGAGGTTGGCCCGGCGGACGAAGGTGTAGCCGAGGTCGGTCTGCACCGGCTTCGGGTCGAGGCCGGCCAGCTGGTACCGCATCATCACGCGGGTCGTGTACGTGGTCGGGCCGTACTTCTCGGCCAGCGGCGGCACGTCCCAGCTGTCCGCGGTGAAGTACTTCAGGCTGCTGAAGCCGAACTTGCGCAGGTTCGTGAAGAGCAGCCGTTGCCGGGCCACCAGGGCGGGCTGCTTGGGATCCACGACGGCGAGGAAGCCCTTCAGGTCGCCCTTCAGCACAGCGGTCGCGCGGTGGGCGAGCAGGATGTCGACCTCGTGCTGCCGGGACTTCTTCTGCGCCTCGGTGAGCTCGCTCGCCGGCGGTGTCGCCTCGACGGCGGCGGCGGTACTGCCCGGTGCGTCGCCCTCGTCGCCGGACCAGGAAGCGGCCGCGGCGCCCGCGGAGCCGGCCAGGAGCAGCGCTGCGACGCCCGCGATCAGGCGTCTGGGGTGCTTCATCCGAAAATCCTGCTCTCTACGGCGACCGGCTGAGGGATCCTACCGTCATGACGCCGTACTCCGAGCTCAACGAACTGCTGGCCGACCTCACCTCCTCGGCACGGGACATTCTCGGCGACCACTTCGTCGGCGCCTACCTGCAGGGCTCCTTCGCCTTGGGCGACGCGGACCTGCAGAGCGACTGCGATTTCCTGATCCCGGTCAGCGCGCCGATCACCGCGGACCAGGAGAAGGAACTCCGCGTCCTCCACGACGAGATCCCCACCCGGCCGGGCTTCTGGACCAAGCACCTGGAGGGCTCGTACCCGCTGCTCGACGAGCTGCGCACCCTGGACGGTCTCGGCAGCGACTGGCTGTACATCGACCACGGGTGGCGCGACATGCAGTGGTCCACGCACTGCAACACCGAGGTGGTGCGCTGGACGTTCCGTGAGTACGGCGTGACGCTGGCCGGCCCGGATCCGCAGTCGCTCGTCGACGTAGTCCCGGCGGACGCGCTCCGGGAGCGGATGCGGTCCGACATCCCGCGGTTGCTGGACGACCTGGCGACCTGGGTCTCGATCGAGATGGCGTGGGGGCAGCGGTACGCCGTGACGACGTTGTGCCGGATGCTCTACACGCTCGACACCGGCCGGGTCGCGTCGAAGAGGGCGTCGTTGCTCTGGGCGATCGACGCCCTGGATCCGCGCTGGTCCGAGCTGTGCCGCCGAACGCTGGACGGCCGCGCCCTCGGGTTCGATCCCGAGGACGCGGCCGCTCCGGCAGACGTCGCCGCCACCGTCGCACTCGCGGCCGAAGCGACCGCGATCGCCCGGCGGACGGCTTAGGCCTTGGTGGACTCGCCCGTGCGCTCCTCCACGCCCACGCGGCTCTTGCGGTAGCCGTACACGGCGTAGACGAGGAAGCCGAGCACCATCCAGATCGCGAACCGCAGCCAGGTCTCCAGCGACAGGTTCAGCATCAGGTAGATGCAGATCGCGGCAGACAGGATCGGGATGACCGGGTTCCACGGCACCCGGAAGGCGCGCTCGATGTCGGGGCGGCGCTTGCGCAGCAGCGGGACCGCGATCGAGACCAGGGTGAACGCGGCCAGGGTGCCGATGTTCACCATCTCCTCCAGCTTGCCGATCGGGGTCAGACCGGCCACGATCGCGACCAGTACGCCGATCCCGACGGTGAGCCGGTACGGGGTCCCGAACTTCGGGTGCGTCTTGCCGAGCTGGCGCGGGACCAGGTGGTCGCGGCTCATCGCGAACACGACCCGGGCCGCGCCGATCATCAGCGTCAGCACGACCGTGGTGAGACCGGCGACGGCACCGGCCGAAATCAGCGTGGCGAACCCGGGTTTGCCGACCGAGCGGAACGCCTCGGCGAGCGCGGCCTCGCTGTTGATGTCGGTGTACTTGATCATCCCGGTGATCACGATGCAGACCAGCACGTACAGCACGGTGCAGATCGCCAGCGATCCGAGGATGCCGCGGGGCAGGTCGCGCTGCGGGTTCTCCGCCTCCTCGGCGGTGGTGGCGACGACGTCGAAGCCGATGAACGCGAAGAACACCAGCGAGGCGCCGGAGACCAGGCCCATGATCCCGAACGTCGACGGGGTGAACCCGAACAGCGCCTGGAACAGCGGCGTGGTGATGGTGACGTCGCCGTTCTCGGCCGGCACGCTCGGCGGGATGAACGGGGTCAGGTTGTCGCCGTTGACGTAGAACAGGCCGGCCACGATCACGAACAGCACCACGAACAGCTTCACCGCGACCAGCGCGAGGTTGACCCGCAGCGACTCCTTGATCCCGATCGTCGCCAGCACCGTCAGCACGATCACCAGCAGCATCGCCAGCACGTTGACGCTGCTGTCCGGCCCGATCGACTCCGGCCAGCCGAGGCCGATCTGCTCCAGGAAGAGCGCGGCGTACGTGGACCAGCCCTGGGCCACGACGCTTGCCCCGAGCATCAATTCGAGCAGCAGGTCCCAGCCGATGATCCAGGCGAAGATCTCACCCAGGGAGAAGTACGAGAACGTGTACGCCGACCCCGACACCGGAACAGTCGAGGAGAACTCCGCGTAGCAGAGCGCGGCCAGTCCGCAGCAGATCGCGGCGAGCACGAACGACAGCGCGATGCCGGGACCGGCGTACGCCTGGGCGGCGCGGCCGGTCAGGGTGAAGATGCCGGCGCCGATGATCACGCCGATCCCGAACACGGTCAGGTCCAGGGCGGTGAGACGCTTCTTGAGTTGGTACTCCGGCTCGTCGGTGTCGGCGATCGACTGCTCGATCGTCTTGGTCCGCAACAGACTCATCCGTACGCCTCCTCGAGATCCTCACACGTCACCCCGAGCATGTTCCTCTCACCGGGTGAGGTCAAACCGCCACTCAGCGTCGAGGTCGATAGTCCTTGAGGGAGAGCCAGAGCGACGCCTCGGTGAAGCCGGTCCGGGTCAACAGGATCCGATCCCGGTTCACCTGGTCGGTGCCGTGCCGGGCCAGGTCCTCGTAAAGCTCCTCTACCTTACTCAGCCCCAACTCCCTGACCAGCAGCCGCACGGCCAGCCAGCTGACGCCGTACACGTCGGCGTTGCTCTGGTAGAAGCCGAGGTCCGACGGCAGCGACTGCAGGGCCGGCAGCGCGTCGTCGACGACGTCCTGCTCCCACTTGGCCAGTTCCCCCGGTCCGCTGATCTCCTCGATCCCGCGCCAGGACACGTACTCCGCCGCGCCCTCGGCGAGCCAGAGCGGTTCGTACCCGCCGAGGTCCGCGGTCGCGACATGGGTGATCTCGTGCGACAGCAGGATCTCGTCGATCCGGTCGCGCTCCTTCGGGTTCACCACGATGTACGCCCCGGAGACGGTGCCGTCGGCGGTGTCCTGGCCGGGCAGCGAGGAGAACGTCGACCCCGCCGACGCGGCCGACTCCACGTCCTCGTCGGCGAACCGGGCGTCCCGGACCTCGGTGTCGTCCAGCGCCGCCACCAGCACCGAACCACGCCAGCGCCGCGGCCAGTACGCGGTCACCTGCGCGAGCGCTTCGGTGGCCTCGGCAACGATCGCCTTGGCCCGCTCGGTGTCACCCTCCTCGACCACGGCCAGCACCCTCGCTCCGTGGCGGACCTCGATCGGGCCGAGGTCCCACACCTCGCGGTGCGCGCCGGGCCCGAGGTCGTCGTCCAGGTCGTCGTCGTCCACCAGGATCCAGCGGCCGCCCCGCTGCACGAACGTGTACCCGAGCTCGGTGGTGACCGGATCCGTGTCCACCTTGGGGATCTGGTACCGCATCAGCACACGGGCCAGGTACGTCGAGGCGCCGTGTTCGCGGGCCGCCACCGGGTCGAACCGCTCCTCGGCCTGGCTGTACCCGATCTCGGCGAAGTCCAGCTCGACCAGGTTGTCGAACAGCACCCGCTGCTGGCGACGGAGCTCGGCGTTCGCGGGGTCCACGTCGGCCAGGAAGAGGTTCGCGTTCCGGGTCCGGACCGCCTTCGACCGGCGGAGCAGGATCGTGTCGACGGCGAGCCGGCGGGCCGCGATCGCAGCCGCGGTCTTGGACGGCGGCTTGGTGCCCTGGTTCGGGGTGGGCGGGGTGATCCGGGCGGCCGGCGGCCGGGCCCGGGCGTCCTCCTCGCGCTCCTCGACCGCGTAGACCACACCACCGGAGACGAGCGCGACCGCGACGAGCAGGCCGAGCCAGCGGCGGGGCCCCGGGGGCGGAGCAGGAGCGCCTGGCGGGGCGGCGCTCGATGGCGTGGTGACACTCACGTCGGGTCGATCCTCCGGTCCGCCCGTCAGTAACAGCCCGGCTACCCTACTCGGTCCGGCAGGATCCACCACCGACACGCCGGGGATCCGAAGTTGCCCCCGGAATCCCCGCGTTGCCCTGGGTGACATCGACCACAATGCGTGCTGATGGCAAGGGTTTACCGCCGGACCGGTCAGGTCGCGGCGGCGGCCTGGAGGGCCCGGAACAGCCCTGCCTCGGTGATCCCGACGTGCTCGAGCATGATCCGGTCGCGGGCGGCCTGGCTGGTCCCGAGGGCCGCGAGTTCGCGGTAGAGGGTGCCGACCTCGGTCCCGCCGAACCGCTGGAACAAGTAGTCGACGGCCAGCCAGGACAGCGGGTACGAGCGGTCCGAATTCTGGAAGAAGGTGGCGTCCGACGGCAGCGCCTTCGCCTTCGCCAGGTAGCTGGTCCGGACCTTCTCCCGGTAGGTGTCCAGCGCCAGGTCTGACGCACCGGCCATCGGCAGGTACTCGACGTAGGTCGCGGCGCCCTCGACCAGCCAGCGCGGCGCGTACGCCCCGTACGCCGCGGTCGCGACGTGGGTGAACTCGTGCGCGAGGATGCGGGAGTCCACCTTTGCCCTGTTCCGCGGATTCACGACGACGTAGGAATCGGTTCGCTCCCCCACCCCGTTCACCTCGCCGGGCAGGGTCCGGTACACCCAGGTCGCCATCGCCAGCGCGTCCTCGGCGTTCTTCGGCAGGGTGTAGTCGGCACCGCGGACGACCTTGTCGTCGAGGGCGATCACGACGCCGGATCCGGTCCAGCCGCCGGGCCAGCTCCCGCTCACCGCGCGGACGGCTCTGCTCGCCTTCGCGACCAGGCTGGTGGCCAGCTTGCCCTGGCTCTTCTCGACCACGACCAGCACCCGCGGCGCGCGCTTCACCAGCACCTGGCCGACGTCCCACGGCTCCTGGTGCGAGCCCCGCGGCAACCGGCGGTCCAGGTCGGTGTCGGCAACCAGCATCCACCGGCCGTTGTCGCGCTGGGTGAACGTGTACCCGAGCATGGTCCGCGCCGGCACCCGGTCGATCCCGCGGATCTGGTACGTCATCGCCACGGCCACCACGTACGTGGACGGGCCGTACTTGTCGGTCAGCGCCTGGTCGTACTGCTCCTGGAGCCGCTCGTACCGCAGGCTGGCGAACCCGAACTGCCGCAGGTTCGCGAACAACGTGCGCTGCCGGTCCACCAGCTTCTGGTTCCCGGCGTCCACGTCGGCGAGGAACTGGTCGACCTTGTTCGCCCGGACCGCCTGCGCGCGGCGGGCGAGCACCTGGTCCACACCGGCCGCACGAGCCGCCTGGTCCCGGGCCCGGACACCGGCCGCCTCGTCCGCGGCCGCCGTGGACGCGTCCAGGTCGCCCGAGGTGGACCGATGCAGCGCGAGTCCGCCACCGACGGCCGCGGCGACGAGAGCGAGCGACAGCAGCAACGGCCACACCCGACGCTCCCGCTTGGCCGAGGAGTGCCGCGCCCGCGCATGCCGGGCCCCGGCGCGGTCCGCGTCGGTGGGCATGCGGGAGCCGCCGGGTGGGATCCCGTCCCGGCCCTCGGGGTCAGGCTCCGCCGGGCCTGCCGCTCGCGGTGTCTGGCTCACTGGTGATCGCGTCCCCTGGGTGCTTGGCGATCATCTCTATCACGTCCCGCGCCAGTCCCTGACCGGTCAGCCCGATCTCCTGCAGGACCGCGGCCCGCTTGGCGTGGTCGAGGAAGCGCTGCGGGATGCCGAAGTCGCGCACCGGCGTGGTCACCCCGGCGTCCCGGATCGCCTGCGCGATCGCGGCCCCGCACCCGCCGGCCCGGCCGTTGTCCTCGATCGTCACGACGTACTGGTGGTCGCGGGCCAGCTCGACCAGCTCGGCCGGGACCGGCTTGACCCAGCGCGGGTCGACCACGGTCACGCCGAAGCCCTGCGCACCGAGTCGCTCGGCCACGTCCACGGCGGTCGCCGCCATCGCGCCGATCCCGATCAGCAGGACGTCGTGACCGGTCCGGACCAGCACGTCGACCTGGCCGATCCGCTCGATCGCGTCCATGTCGGGGAACACCTCGCCCTTCGCGTACCGGAGCACGGTGGGCGCGTCGTCGACCTCGATCGCCTCGTTCAGCAGCTCGGCCACCCGGGCGCCGTCGCGCGGTGCGGCCAGCCGCAGCCCCGGGACGACCTGCAGGATCGACATGTCCCACATGCCGTTGTGGCTGGCGCCGTCGTCACCGGTGACCCCGGCCCGGTCCAGCACGAACGTGACCCCGCACTTGTGCAGCGCGACGTCCATCAGCAGCTGGTCGAAGGCGCGGTTCAGGAACGTCGCGTACAACCCGACGACCGGGTGCAGCCCGCCCATCGCCAGTCCGGCCGCGCTCGTCACCGCGTGCTGCTCGGCGATCCCGACGTCGAACGTCCGGTCCGGGAACGCCTCCGCGAACGCGGCCAGCCCGGTCGGGTGCAGCATCGCCGCCGTGATCGCGACCACGTCCGGCCGCCGGTGCCCGATCTCGACCAGCTCTTCGGCGAACACGTCGGTCCACCCGCGCGGCTTGTGCAGCGGCCGGACCTGGTGGAAGTTGTCCTCCTCGTCCTGCTCGGCGGCGGCGTACCCGAAGCCCTTCTGGGTCACCGCGTGCACGATCACCGGGCCGCCGAACGCCTTCGCCCGGGCCAGCGCGTCCTCCATCGCCTGCCGGTCGTGGCCGTCCACCGGGCCGACGTACTTCAGGCCGAGGTCCTCGAACATGCCCTGGGGGGCCAGCATGTCCTTCAGGCCCTTCTTCACCCCGTGCAGCACCTCGTACATCGGCGGGCCGACCAGTGGGGTCCGGCCGAGGTTCTTCTTCACCAGCTCGAGGATCTTCTCGTACCGCGGGTTGGTCCGCAGGCTGGTCAGGTGGGTCGCCAGGCCGCCGACGGTCGGGCTGTACGAGCGGCCGTTGTCGTTGACGATGACGACCAGCTTGAGGTCCTTGCCGGAGGCGATGTTGTTCAGCGCCTCCCAGGCCATCCCGCCGGTCAGGCCGCCGTCGCCGATCAGCGCGACCACGTGCCGGTCCTCACCGCGCAGCCGGTACGCCTTGGCCAGGCCGTCGGCGTACGACAGCGCGGTCGAGGCGTGGCTGTTCTCGACCAGGTCGTGCTCGGACTCGGCCTGGCTCGGGTACCCGGACAGGCCGCCCTGCTGACGCAGCGTGTCGAACTTCGGCGCGCGGCCGGTCAGCAGCTTGTGCACATAGGTCTGGTGGCCGGTGTCGTACACCAGCCGGTCGGTGGGCGAGTCGAACACCCGGTGCATCGCCAGGGTGATCTCGACCATGCCCAGGTTCGGCCCCAGGTGGCCGCCGGTCCTGGACACCGTCTCGACCAGCACGTCGCGGATCTCCGCGGCCAGCTCCCCCAGCTGTTGGTCGGTCATGCCCTTGAGGTCGGCCGGTCCGCCGACCGTCTCCAGCACGCGCATCGAGCTCCTCCGCAGGTTGTCCTCGAATGGTCGAGTCTAAGCACGCGCCGGACGGATTCCGAACGCGACCGGGCTCCCCGGGCCAATCTCACAGGGTCCGACGCCGGCCGCGGCGATTTGTTCGCTCGTGCCGGGAGCCTCACCTAGAGTGATCGGCATGGAGATGGTGCGGACCCTGTTCCGCAAGTTCGACGGCACTCCGCACCGGTTGATGGAGTCGCTCGACCTCGGCGAGGACGAGCACGGCCTGTGGGTCGGCTCCCGGCCCGGCGACCGGGCCCAGCGCGCGGACGGCAGCTGGATCTCGGTCGACCACACCAGGGTCCGGCTGTTCCCGCGCGGCCAGTGGTGGAGTGCCCTCTTCAACGACGAACCACACCCGACCCGGATCTACTGCGACATCATCATGCCCGCGGAGTTCGGGGTCGAGTCGGTCACCGCCGTCGACCTCGACCTGGACGTCCGGCTGTACCGGGACGGCACCGTCAAGGTGATGGACGAGGACGAGTTCCGCACTCATCGTGAGGCCTACGGGTACCCGCCGCAGGTCGTCGCCACGGCTCAGGCCGCGTGTGCCTGGGTCGTGGACCACATCGACTCGGCCGAGCCGTTCCGGTCGGTGTACGAGCACTACCTCCAGCGGGTCCGCGAGCTCACGCCCGGCTGACCCGCGGCGCGCTCAGCGGCCGAGCACCTTGTACTTCGCCTCGGCGGCCGACTTCTGCGGCTCCCACCAGCCGGTGTTGGCCTTGTACCAGTCGATGGTGGCGGCCAGCCCGGCGTCGAAGTCGGCGTACCGCGGCTCCCAGCCGAGCTCGGTGCGGATCTTGGTGGAGTTGTTCGAGTACCGCAGGTCGTGGCCGGGGCGGTCGTTGACGTGCACGTACCCGTCGGCCGGCTCGCCCATCAGGGTGAGGATCTTCTCGATGATCTGCTTGTTGTTGCGCTCGTCGCCCGAGCCGATCAGGTACGTCTCGCCGAGCCGGCCGTCGGTGATGATCCGGTGCACGGCGTCGTTGTGGTCGTCGACGTGGGTCCACTCCCGGACGTTCTCGCCGGCGCCGTAGAGCTTCGGCTTGTCCCCGATCAGCACGTTGGTGATCTGCCGCGGGATCAGCTTCTCGACGTGCTGGTACGGGCCGTAGTTGTTCGCGCAGTTGGACAGCGTCGCGGCCACCCCGTACGACCGGGCCCAGGCGCGGACGAGCATGTCCGAGCCAGCCTTGCTCGCCGAGTACGGGCTGGACGGGTCGTACGCGGTCTCCTCGGTGAACTGCTCGACCGAGTCCAGCGGGAGGTCGCCGAACACCTCGTCGGTGGAGATGTGGTGCATCCGCTTGTCGTGCTTGCGGACCGCCTCCAGCAGCGTGAAGGTGCCGATCAGGTTGCTCTTGATGAACGGCGACGGGTCGTTCAGCGAGTTGTCCACGTGTGACTCGGCGGCGAAGTGGACCAGCACGTCGGTCGCGGCGACCAGCTTGTCCACCAGCTCGGTGTCGCAGATGTCGCCGTGCACGAAGGTGACCTGCTCGGCGACCGGGTCGAGGTTGCTCTGACTCCCGGCGTAGGTGAGCGCGTCGAGCACGGTGACTTCCGCGTCCGGGTACCGCCGGACCGTGTCGTGCACGAAGTTCGAGCCGATGAAGCCGGCGCCGCCGGTGATGAGCATCCGTCGCATGCGGCACAGGATAGCGGCGTTCGAGGTGACCGGCCGCGCCGGTACGGTGACGCCATGCGCAACGTCCGCGTGGTCTACCGCAAGTACGACGGCAAGCTGCACTGGCACCAGTGGATGCGGTACCTGGGAGAAGACCAGTACGGCGTCTGGTTGGGTGCGCCGGCGGGCGCGATCGCGCAGCGCGGCGACGAGCCGGAGATCACGATGCCGGCAGCCTGCGTGCAGCTGTTCCCACGGGACAAGTGGTTCACCGCGAGCTTCAACGACGTGCCGCAGAAGACGCTGATCTACTGCGACGTCACCACGCCGGTGACCTTCGGCGACGAGGAGTTCACCATGGTCGACCTCGACCTGGACGTGGTGAAACGCCGCGACGGCACGTTCTACGTGGACGACGAGGACGAGTTCGCCGAGCACCAGGTGAAGTACGGCTACCCGGCCGACGTGGTCCGGGCCGCGCAGGCGTCCTGCGACTGGCTGGTGGCCGCGGTGATGACCGAGGAGCCGTTCCTCACGACGTACAAGAAGTATCTGGACCAGGTCCGTTAGGGATCCGGGTCCTCCTTCACCTGGGCGACCAGCTGGGTCGGGTTGACGAAGCGCAGCGCGACCACCAGCAGCACCATCATCACCAGCATGTAGATGACCGCCATCGCGTCGACGGACTGCTGGGCCCGGATGCCGGCCGCGTTCATCGAGTTGAACAGCGCGACCACCAGCGTGTTCGAGTCCGGTCCCGCGGTCAGGAAGGTCAGCTCGAACATCCCGACGGTCCGGACCAGCACCAGGATCGACGACGCCAGGATGCCGGGCACCAGCAGCGGGGCCAGGATCCGGGTGAAGATCGCGAGCGTGCGGGCGCCGGACATCCGGGCGGCCCGTTCGATCGCGGGGTCGATCTGCTCGATGAACGGCGTCATGGTGAGGATGACGAACGGCACGCACGGCACCAGGTTCGCCAGGATCACCCCGGACAGGTGCCCGGCCAGCCCGAACTTGTAGAGCACGGTGGCCAGCGGGATGCCGTACGTGATCGGCGGCATCATGATCGGCAGCAGGAACGCGAGGTACACGACGCGCTTGCCCGGAAACGTCTTGCGGGCCAGCACGTACGACGCCGGGACGCCGACCAGGACCGACAGCAGCACGACGGCCGCGGCCACCTCGAGGGTGACCACGATGACCTGGAACAACCCGAAGTCGGTCCAGGCCTGGCTGTACCACTGGGCCGTGTACCCCTGCGGCAGCCAGGTCCCGAACCAGCGGGTCCCGAACGAGTTCACCAGTACCGAGCCGACGATGCCGACCAGGAACACCAGGAACAGCGCGACCGCGCCCCAGACCAGCCAGCCGGCCGGGCTGGCGACGATCCGGCGACGGGCCGGGGCCGCGCCGGCGGTGGGATCGAGCGTCGCCATCAGCCTTTACCTCCGGTCGAACCGACGTAGAACCTGCTCCGCCACAGCAGCACCAGGCCGATCACGAGCAGCTCGACCACGCCCATGATCACCGCGATCGCGGACGCGAACGGATAGTCGTACTGCTCGTACGCCGCCTGGTACGCGGCGATCGAGATCACCCGGGTCGAGCCGGTCGGGTCGCCGACCAGGATCGCGGACGGGAACACGCTGAACGCCAGCACGAAGGTCAGGCAGAACGTCGTCGCCAGACCGGGGGCCAGCAGCGGCAGCGTGATCCGCCGGAACCGCGCCCGCCAGTCCGCGCCGAGCGTCGCGGCCGCGCGTTCCAGACTCGGGTCGATCCCGGACAGGTAGGACAGGATCAGCAGGAACGCGAACGGGAACCCGGTGATCACCAGGGAGAAGAACACGCCCCAGTAGTTGTTGATCAGCCCGAGCGGCTCGTCGACGATCCCCGCGCCCTGCAGCGCCCGGTTGAGCCAGCCGGCCGGGCCGAGGAAGTTCAGCAGGCCCTCGGCGGTGAGCACGGTGCCGAGCGTGATCGGGATGACCAGCAGCGTGGTGATCAGCCGCTTGCCGCGGAACCGGCCGCGCATCCGGTACGCGATCGGGACCGAGGCGAGCACGTTGAACAGCGCCGCGGGGACGGCCAGCCGCAACGTCTTCCAGATCGTGTCCCGCTGGAACGCGTCGGAGAAGAACCGCTGGTAGTCGCCGAACGCGCCGCCGCCCTTGGTGGGCTGGAACGACAGCCCCAGCCCGTACAGGAACGGGTAGATGAACAGCCCGATCACGAACACGAGCGCGGGGACCAGCAACAACAGGGTGCTGTCGATCCCCCGCTCGGCCAGCCGGTGCCGCAGACTCAGGCCCGTGGTGGCCGGCGAACTCATGAACCGTCACCACCAGTTGCCGACAGCACCTTCTCCGGCGCACCCGGGTCGCCGAGCGCCGGCGTGGAAGCCGGCAGGGCCTCGTCGCCACGGTCGAACACGAGCAGCCGGTCCGGCGCGACCGAGACCGACACCGCGTCGCCGGCGGCCACCCGGTCCGGCGTCCGGATGTGCAGCCGCAGACCGTGCTCGGTGATCGCCTCGACCGCGAGCTCGCGGCCCTGGTACTCGACCACCTCGACCTCGGCCCGCAGGACGTTGCCGTCCTGCGCCGGCCCCGCGATCACCAGGTCCTCCGGCCGGACCGCGGCGACCACCTGGTCGCCCTGCCGGACCGGCGTCATCGCGGTCGCGGCCAGCCGTACCCCGTTGCCTTCGACAACGACCTGGCGGCCCTCCTCGGCCACGGTGAGCTGGAGCAGGTTGCGGAAGCCCATGAAGTCGGCGACGTGCCAGTTCGCCGGCCGGGTGTGCAGTTCCTCCGGCGTACCGATCTGCTGGACCTGACCCTTGCGCAGCACGACGAGGCGGTCGGCCATCGATAGCGCCTCCTCCTGGTCGTGCGTGACGTAGACCGTGGTCAGGCCGAGGCTCTGGTGCAGCCGGCGGATCTCGGTCCGCATCTCCAGCCGGAGCTTGGCGTCCAGGTTGCTCAGCGGCTCGTCCATCAGCACCAGCGACGGCTCCAGCACGACCGCGCGGGCGATCGCGACCCGCTGCTGCTGGCCACCGGAGAGCTGGCCGGGCAGCTTGCCGGCGTGCTCCTCCAGCTGGACCAGCTTGATCGCGTCCGCGGTCCGCTGGGCGATCTCCGCCTTCGGGAGCCGGCGCATCTGCAGGCCGAACGCGATGTTGCCGCGCACGGTCAGGTGCGGGAAGAGCGCGTAGTTCTGGAACACCATGCCGAAGCCGCGGCGTTCCGGCGGCAGCGTGTCGATCCGCCGGTCGTCCTGCCAGATGCTGCCCGCGGTGAGCGGGAGCAGCCCGGCCAGGCAGTTCAGCGCGGTCGACTTGCCGCACCCGGACGGCCCGAGCAGGGCGATGAACTCACCGGCCCGGACCGACAGGTCGAGGTCGCGGAGGGCGTCGTGCCCGCCGAAGCTGCGGCCGACACCGTCCAGCCGGAGCTGGTCGAAGGTCGCGGTGCCGGTCACTGCTGCTTCACCTTCGAGCCGCCGATCTCGCGGTCCCACTTGTCGAACGCGGCGACCATCGCCTTGTTGTCCAGCGGAACCTCCTTCGGCGTCTTCGCGATCAGCTCCTCGTACTCCGGCCGGCCGAACTTGGCGATCGCGTCCTGGCTCTTCTGCGGCGCCATCGAGATGTCGACGCCCTCGACCGCGGGACCCGGGTAGAAGTAGCCGTCGTCGTACGCCTTGGCCTGCTGCTCCTTGGTGAGCATGAACTGGATCAGCTGCAGCACGGCGGCCTGCTGATCACCGGAGGCGCCCTTCGGGATCACCGCGTAGTGCGCGTCGGTGACGAAGTGGAAGCCGTTCAGGGTGGTGATCTTCGCCGACTCCGGCACGGTGCCGAGAACGCGCGGGTTGATGTCCCAGCCGGTGGTCGAGGCGACGATGTTCACGGTGCCGTTGGCCAGGTCCTTCATCGTCTGGGTGGTGCCGCTGGGGTAGGTGTTCACGTACTTGCCGAGTTCGGCCAGGTACGCCCAGGTCTTCGCCCAGCCGTTCACCGGGTCCATCGGGTCCTTGTCACCGAGGATGTACGGCAGCCCCATCAGGAACGTCCGGCCGGGACCGGAGTTCGCGGGCCGCGCGTACGCGACCTTGCCCGGGTTCGCCTTGGCGTAGGCGAGCAGCTCCTCGGCCGTCTTGGGCGGGTTCGCCACCTTCTCGGGCAGGTACTCGAACAGCGGGCCGGACGGGTAGTACGTGACCACGACGCCGGCCTTGCCGCCGAGCTCCTGCATCTTCGCGGCCGGCTCCTGGTACGTGTCCATGTTGCTGAGCCGGTCCTTGAACGTCGGCAGGACGTCCTGCCACAGCCCCTGCTCGGCACCGGCCGACAGCCCGTCGGTCCCGGTCAGCACCAGGCCGATGTCGAGCCGGCCGGCCGACTGCTGCGCCTTCAGCTTGCCGACCAGGTCGGGCGCCGGCGCCTTCGAGTACGTCACCTTCGAGATGACGTCCGGGTGCTGCTTCACGAAGTCGTCGATCATGCCCTGGGTCAGCTGCAGGTTGCCCGCGACATCGAGGATGTTCAGCGTGACCGGCTTGGCCGGCTTGTCCGGGACCTGGCCGGGGTCGGCGCCGCTCGATTCCGCGCCCGGGGCGGTGGGCGCGCCACAGGCGGCGACCAGGCCGACCAGCAGAGCGCTCGTGGCGAGGATGGTGCTGCGCAGACTGGTGCGCATGGGTGTTCCCTTCGTCAGCGCCGCGGAGTACGGCGGGCGGATTGCTGCGACGTGGAGTTGATGGGGCCGGTGGTTTCCCGGACGACGAGTTCGGTGGGCATCTCCCGCACCCGGTCCGGGATGTCGGCGCGCTCGCCGAGCAGGTGCAGGAGCAGGTCGACCGAGGCGCGGCCGGTGCGTTCCTTCGGGATGTTCAGCGTGGTCAGCGGCGGGTGCACCATGGTGGCCATCTGGATGTCGTCGATGCCCACCACGCTCAGCTGCCCCGGGACGTCGACGCCCCGGGCCCGCAACGCGCTGAGCAGCCCGAACGCGGTCAGGTCGTTGTAGGCCACGACCGCCGTGACGCCGGAGATCAGCGCGCCCTCGGCCGCGTCCACCCCGCCCTCGAACGTGGGCGGGAAGTGCCCGAGCTCGACCAACTCGGTCCCGGTGGCGGTGGCGGCGACGCGGAGTCCGCGCAGCCGTTCCCGCCCGGACCAGCTGGACCGCGGGCCGGCGACGAAGCCGATCCGGTGATGCCCGAGCCCGGCGAGGTGGTCGACGATCAGCCGCATCCCGGCCGCGTTCGCGATCGCGATGGCCGGGATCGAGCCCTCCTTGCGGTTCACCAGGACCACGGGGGCCGCGAACGTCGCCGCCTCCCGCAGTTCGGCCGGCCGCATCCGGGGCGAGCAGAGGATCAGGCCGTCGACCTGCTTGGCCAGGGACCGGACCAGGCCGAGCTCGGCGCCCGGATCCTCGTCGCTGTCGGCCACGAACACCTGGTAGTCGGCCTGGTGCGCCTGGTGCTGGATGCCCTTCACCACCGACGGGAAGAACGGGTTCGCCAGGTCGGGCAGGATCAGGCCGAGGTTGCCGGTCCGTCCGGTGATCAGTCCCCGGGCGGCCCGGTTGGGCCGGTACCCGAGGTGGTCGGCGACCCGCAGCACCCGCTCCCGCGTCGCCGGATCGACCATGTCCGGCAGCGAGAGGGCCCGCGACACCGTGGACGGGGAGACGCCGGCGGCCTTGGCCACGTCGCGAATGGTCACCGCCATGCGGGCTCTCCTCTCCAGGGTCACGGTGTTCGGATTGCCGGGAAGTCTGAAACCGATTGCAAACGATGTCAATGGTTCGACGGCCGACTTTCCGCGGAAAACGCCGAACGGTTATAGAGGTGCGCCCAACCCAATAAAACAAGGGAATTCTGACTCGCCCTGCGATCTTGCCCTGGTTCAGTGATTCATGAAATGGTTTGCAGCGGCCGCCGAGGTCGGCCGGTGGGACGGCGTACGGTCGCGACGGCGCGCGGGCCGCCTGCGACACTATGGCGGTGGATATCGCGATCGAGATCGTCGCCCTGGTCGCCGTGGTCGCGGCCGGTGCCGCGTTGGCCCGCAGGATCGGCGTCTCGGCGCCGCTGTTGCTGGTGGTCGTCGGCGTGGCCGCGTCCTACCTGCCGTTCGTCCCCCGGGTCGAGTTGTCCCACGAGGTCGTCCTGGTCGCCTTCCTGCCGCCGCTGCTGTACTCGGCGGCGATCCGGACCAGCCTGGTCGACTTCTCCCAGCACCGCCGGTCGATCGGCACCCTGTCGGTCGGGCTGGTGGCCTTCACCACCGTCGGCGTCGGACTGGTCGCGTACTTGCTGCTCGGCTGGCTCGCCGAGCGGGACGGCCAGGAGCCGCTGCCGTTGTGGGCCGCCTTCGCGATCGGCGCTGTCGTGGCCCCGCCCGACGCGGTCGCCGCGACGGCGATCGCGAAACGGGTCGGGCTGCCGCGCCGGGTCGTCACGATCCTCGAGGGCGAGAGCCTGGTCAACGACGCCACCGCGCTGGTCTGTCTGCGGACCGCGATCGCGGCCGCCCTGGTCACCCCGACCGTGCTCGAGGTCGGCCTGGACTTCCTCCGCGCGGCCGGCGGCGGTGTGCTGGCGGGTCTTGTGGTCGCGCTCGTGCTGTCGAAGGTACGCCGCCGCCTCACCGACCCGGTCCTCGACACCACGCTCAGCCTGACCGCGCCGTTCATCGCCTACGTCGCCGCCGAGAACCACTACGTCCACGCGTCCGGTGTCCTGGCGGTTGTCGTCACCGGCCTCGTCCTCGGTCACAAGTCGCCGATCATCCAGTCGGCCGCGTCCCGGATCTCGGAGCGCACGAACTGGCGGACGATCCAGTTCCTGCTGGAGAACACCGTCTTCCTGCTGATCGGGCTGCAGACCCGGTGGATCCTCGACGACCTGTCCCGGAGCCCGCTGTCGGCGACGACGATCGCGCTCACCACGATCGGCGTCTTCCTCGCCGTCGTCCTGCTCAGGCCGCTGTGGGTCTTCCCGACCACCGTCCTGTCCCGCCGGATCCTCGGTCGCTCGCGGCCGGGCCCGATCTCCTGGCAGGCCCTCGCGGTGGTGTCCTGGGCCGGGATGCGCGGCGTGGTCACGCTGGCGGCGGTGTTCGTGCTGCCGGAGTCCACGCCGCACCGCGAGTTGCTGGTGTTCATCGCCCTCGCCGTCACCGCCGGCACCCTGCTCCTGCAGGGCTCCACCCTGCCGTGGCTGGTCCGCAAGATGCGGCTGCCCGCGCCCGACCCGGCCGAGGACGCGCTGCAGGAGGCGGGCGTACTCCAGGCCGCGCACCGGGCCGGCGAGGAGGAGCTGGACCGGCTGATCACGCCGGACACCCCCGAGGACGTGGTGAATCTTCTCCGCCAACGCGGTGAGGCGCGCGCCCTCGCCGCCTGGGAGCGGCTCGGCCGGCCGGAGACCGAGTACGAGACGCCGAGTGAGTCGTACCGGCGGCTGCGGATGGCGATGCTGCAGAAGGAACGCGAGTACGTCATCAAGGTCCGCGACAAGGGTCTGGTGCCGGACGAGGTACTGCAGCGGGTCCAGGTGTCGCTCGACATCGAGGAGTCCATCCTCGACCGGGCCGAGGCGGACGACGTCGGCGGCCGCTCCGAGGACCTGCGGCTGCCGCTCCGGCCGGGTGGTGAGTGCGAGCACCTGGCCGACGCGCCGATCGTGGTGACACCCAACACGCCCGAGGGCTGCGAGGAGTGTCTGGCCGACGGCAGTACCTGGGTGCACCTGCGGCTGTGCCTGGACTGCGGCCATGTCGGCTGCTGCGACTCGTCCCCGCAACGGCATGCCAGCAAACACTTCGCGTCCACTCAGCACCCGGTGATGCGCAGCTTCGAGCAGGGCGAGAATTGGCGCTGGTGCTTCGTGGACGAGAAACTCGGCTGATGACGGACTGCCTGTTCTGCAAGATCATCGCGGGGACCACGCCGGCCCACCTCGTGCTGGAGACACCCGAGGTGGTCGGCTTCCTGGACATCCGGCCGGTGTTCAAGGGCCACACGCTGATCGTGCCGCGCGAGCACATCGCGACCATGGTCGAGCTGCCCGACGAGCTCACGGTGCCGCTGTTCGGGACCGCCCGGTCGGTCGCCGCCGCGGTCCGGAACGCGTTCGGCGCCCAGGGCTCGTTCGTTGCCGTCAACAACGTCGTCTCCCAGTCCGTGCCGCACCTGCACGTCCACGTGGTCCCGAGGACGAAGGGTGACGGCCTGCGCGGCTTCTTCTGGCCCCGCACCAAGTACGCCGACGACACCGAGGCGGCCGAGTACGCCGACAAGCTCCGCGGCGCCCTCGCCGAAGGCTGACCGCCGGCCCGGCCGCCGGTCCGCGTCAGTGCAGGTCGCGGTCGAGGCGGGTGGCGAGTTGATCGAGGGCTCGTTCTACCGCGGCGCGGACCGCCTGGTCGGGATCGTCGCGGTGGGCCTCGATCGCCTCGACGTGCTCGTACTCCCCCGCCGCGCCGACGGCCCGGACCGCGGCGGCGCGGACCCGAGGCAGTTCGTGGTCGAGCATCGGGAGCAGCGCGTCGACCAACTGGCCGAGCTCGCGGTGGGCGGTGATGCGGGCGACGTGTTCGCGGACCCGCCAGGCCGGGTCGTCGGCCGCGATCAGCAGCGCGTCGACCACGTCGTCGCGCCAGACGTACAGGAACGCCCGGGCCGCCCAGACCCGGACCCAGTAGAAGTTCACCGGATCCAGCTCGGCCCAGCCACCGACCGACGGGCCGGCCAGCCATTTCAGCTTCTCCAGCAACGGCGGGACGAAGGCGTCCTCGGGCGCGACCACGCCGGTGAGCAGGTCGACGCTCCAGTCGATCACCGCGTCGTCCCCGTGCTCGGCGCAGGCCGCCCGGATCAGCTCGCGCGGAGTTTCCCGCTTGTCGGCAACCATGGTTCAGTAAAGCGCGCCGGGCGGACAGTTTCCGGCCAGCGCAGCTTCCGGTCGGGGCAGCGAGCGGTCAGAGCAGCGAGCGGGCGATGACGACGACCGACGAGATCGCCGACAACACCAGGACGGCCTGCCGGAGCCGGGGACCGTGGATCCGCCGTTGCAGCGGGACGGCGAGCCCGAAGCCGATCGCCAACGCGGGAATCCACGACGCGCCGTACGCGAGTTGGTGATGGGTCAGCCGGCCGCCGATCTCGAGCGCGACCAGCGACACGATCGACCCGATCAGGAAGAACGCGGCCAGGGTCGCGCGGAGGCGCGGACCCTGCTCGTGCTGGAGGACCACGGCGGCCGGTGGTCCGCCGATCGACGCCGCGGTCGCGGACACCCCGGCGACGGCGCCCGCGATGACCAGGTTGCGCCGGTTCGCGCGGACCTCGAAGCGCCAGGCGGTGAGGACGACCGCGATCAGGACGATGAGCCCGACCACGGCGCCGATCAGCCGCTCCGGCAGGTACGCGAGGATCAGTACGCCCAACGGCGTCGTCGTGACCCGGGCGACCGTGAGCCACCCGGCTTGTGGCCAGTGGACGTGGCGCCATTCGTGGGCGAGTGTGAGCGCGGGCATCACCATGCCGAGGATGAGCATCGCGCCGGGCATCAACGACGGGTCCAGCAACGCCACGACGGGTGCCGCGACCAGCGACAAGCCGAGCCCGATGGTGCCCTGGACGCAGGCCGCGACCAGGACCGCGAGAGCGGCCGGCAGCAGGATGTGCAACTCCATGCGGCCGGCCGGCCTCCTGTCAGCTCAGTTCGGACGTGGGCGGATGTCCTGGGCAGTCGACAACGCCCCAGCCGTCCTCGACGTGCCACTCGCGGACCGAGCCGGTCTCCGCCTCGGTCCGCGTGCGGGCGCTGTCCTCAGTTCGCGATCAGCGAGCGGAGGACGTACTGCAGGATGCCGCCGTTGCGGTAGTAGTCCGCCTCGCCGGGGGTGTCGATGCGGACCACCGCGTCGAACTCCTTCGCCGAGCCGTCCGGCGCGGTCGCCGTGACGTGCACCGTGCGCGGGATCTCGCCGTCGTTGAGCGCGGTGACGCCCGCGATGTCGAACGTCTCCTCGCCGGTCAGGCCGAGGGACTCCGCGTTCTCGCCCTCCGGGAACTGCAGCGGCAGGACGCCCATGCCGATCAGGTTGGACCGGTGGATCCGCTCGAACGACTCGGTGATGACGGCCTTCGCGCCGAGCAGCGCCGTGCCCTTCGCGGCCCAGTCCCGCGACGAACCCGAGCCGTACTCCTTGCCGGCCAGGATCACCAGCGGCGTCCCGGCCTCGGCGTACGCCTGGGCCGCGTCGTAGATCGTGGTGACGGGCGCGTCGGCCTGGGTGAAGTCGCGGGTGAAGCCGCCCTCGGTCCCGGGGGCGATCTGGTTCCGCAGCCGGATGTTCGCGAACGTGCCGCGGATCATCACCTCGTGGTTGCCCCGGCGGGAACCGTAGGAGTTGAAGTCCTTGCGGTCCACGCCGTGCTCGGCCAGGTACTTGCCGGCCGGGCTGTCGGCCTTGATCGAACCGGCCGGGGAGATGTGGTCGGTGGTGACCGAGTCGCCCAGCTTCGCGAGCACCTTGGCGCCGGCGATGTCGGTGACCGGCGACGGCTCGTTCGCCATCCCCTCGAAGTACGGAGGCTTGCGCACGTAGGTCGAGTCGGCGTCCCAGTCGAAGGTCTTGCCCTCCGGCGTCGGCAGCGACTGCCAGCGCTCGTCGCCGGCGAAGACGTCGGCGTAGTCCTTGGCGAACATCTCCTTGTTGATCGAGGTCGCGATCGTCGCCTCGACCTCCTCGGCGCTCGGCCAGATGTCGCGCAGGAACACGTCGTTGCCGGCGGTGTCCTTGCCCAGGGCATCGGTCTCGAAGTCGAAGTCCATCGTGCCGGCCAGCGCGTAGGCGATCACCAGCGGCGGCGAGGCGAGGTAGTTCATCTTCACGTCCGGGTTGATCCGGCCCTCGAAGTTGCGGTTGCCGGACAGCACCGACACGACCGCCAGGTCGGACTCCTGGACACCGGCCGAGACCGCCTCGGGCAGCGGGCCCGAGTTGCCGATGCAGGTGGTGCAGCCGTAGCCGACCAGGTGGAAGCCGAGCTTCTCCAGGTACGGCGTGACGCCGGCCTTCTCGTAGTAGTCGGTGACGACCTTCGAGCCGGGCGCGAGCGAGGTCTTCACCCACGGCTTGCTCGCCAGGCCCTTGTCGACCGCGTTCTTGGCCAGCAGCGCGGCGGCCAGCATGACCGACGGGTTCGAGGTGTTGGTGCAGGACGTGATCGAGGCGATCACGACGTGGCCGTGGTCGAGCTCGGTCTCGGCACCGTCCAGGGTGATCTTGGTCTTCTTCGACGGCCGGCCCGAACTACCGTGCGGGACGTGCGGCGCGTCGTCCACGTTGCCGTGGCCGTTCGGCGCGTCGCTGGCCGGGAAGCTGCCGGTCTCCGACGGGTCGACCTCCAGCTCCTCGGTCGCGTAGTCGGTGAGCGCGCCGCGGAACGCCTCCTTGGCTCCGCTCAGTTCGATCCGGTCCTGCGGCCGCTTCGGGCCGGCGATCGACGGGACCACGGTGGACAGGTCCAGCTCGAGGTACTCCGAGAACCGCGGCTCGACGTCCGGGTTGTGCCAGAGGCCCTGTTCCTTGGCGTACGCCTCGACCAGGGCGACGTCGTCGTCCTTGCGGCCGGTCAGCCGCAGGTAGTCCAGGGTGACGTCGTCGATCGGGAAGATCGCGCAGGTCGAGCCGAACTCGGGGCTCATGTTGCCGATGGTGGCGCGGTTCGCCAGCGGGACCGCGGCCACGCCGTCGCCGTAGAACTCGACGAACTTGCCGACCACGCCGTGCGCGCGCAGCATCTGGGTGATCGTCAGCACCACGTCGGTCGCGGTCGCGCCGGCCGGGACGGCACCGGTCAGCTTGAAGCCGACGACCTTCGGGATCAGCATCGACACCGGCTGGCCGAGCATGGCCGCCTCCGCCTCGATACCGCCGACGCCCCAGCCGAGCACGCCGAGGCCGTTCACCATCGTGGTGTGCGAGTCGGTGCCGACGCAGGTGTCCGGGTACGCCTGGCCGTTGCGGACCATCACGGTCCGGGCCAGGTGCTCGATGTTCACCTGGTGCACGATGCCGGTGCCCGGCGGGACGACCTTGAACTCGTCGAACGCGGTCTGGCCCCAGCGCAGGAACTGGTACCGCTCGCGGTTGCGCTCGTACTCCAGCTCGACGTTGCGCTCGAAGGCGTCCTGGCGGCCGAAGACATCGATGATGACGGAGTGGTCGATCACCAGCTCGGCCGGCGCCAGCGGGTTGATCCTGGTCGGGTCGCCACCGAGCTCGGCGACGGCCTCGCGCATGGTGGCCAGGTCGACGACACACGGCACGCCGGTGAAGTCCTGCATGATCACCCGGGCCGGGGTGAACTGGATCTCGGTCTCCGGCGCGGCCGCCGGGTCCCAGCCTCCGAGCTTGCGGATGTGCTCGGCGGTGATGTTCGCACCGTCCTCGGTGCGCAGCAGGTTCTCCAGCAGCACCTTGAGCGAGTAGGGCAGCGTGTCGGCGCCCTCGACGCCCGCCAACCTGAAGATCTCGTACGACTGTCCGTTGACCTCGAGTGCCCCCTTGGCACCGAAGCTGTCGACGCTGGCCATCAACCTGCTCCTCTATCCGGTCCGATCCACCAAGATCCCATCCTGCCGAGTCACCGGCGCGGCCGGCAGGTCAGGTTCCCCTAACCTCGGCGCCGCAGGATCTCTCGACATCAAGATACACGACATCGAGTCACCTTGCCGTCAACCGACTCGGACTGCTCGAGGCGGTCGACGGCAAGGTCCGGCTCAGGAGACCTGCGGCAGGACCTCGGACGCGATCAGGTCGAGGTGGTCCAGGTCGGCCAGGTCCATGATCTGCACGTAGTAGTGCTCGGTGCCGATCTCGGCGAACCGGCCGAGCTGGTCGACCACCTGGTCCGGCGTCCCGCCGACGCCGTGCTCCGCCAGCTCCTCCAGGCTCCAGCCGACCGCGTCGGCGCGCCGCTTGACCTCGGCGTCGTCCTTGCCGACGACCACGCGATGAGCCGCCGACAGCTTCAGCGTGCTCGCGTCCCGGCCCTCGGCCTCACACGCCGCGCGGACCCGGTCGTACAGCACCTTGGTCTCGTCGACCGGCTTGAAGCCCGCGTTGAACTCGGCCGCGTACTTCGCCGCGAGGGCGGGCGTCCGCTTCTTGCCGGCACCGCCGATGATGATCGGCGGATGCGGCTGCTGCACCGGCTTCGGCAACGCGGGCGAGTCGGTCAGCTGGTAGTGCTTGCCGTCGAAGTTGTACTTCTCCCCCACCGGCGTGTCCCACAGCCCGGTGATCAGCTCGAGCTGCTCGGTCAACACGTCGAACCGGCCGACCGTGTCCGGGAACTCGATCCCGTACGCCTCGTGCTCGGCCTTGAACCAGCCGGCCCCGAGTCCGAGCTCGACGCGGCCGCCGCTCATCTGGTCCACCTGCGCGACCGAGATCGCGAGCACGCCCGGGGTACGGAACGTGGCCGAGCTGACCAGTGTGCCGAGCCGGATCCGCTGGGTCTCGCGGGCGAGTCCGGCCAGCGTGATCCACGAGTCGGTCGGTCCGGGCAGACCGTCCTCCTCGCCCATCACGAGGTAGTGGTCGGACCGGAAGAACGCGTCGAAGCCGCAGTCCTCGGTCTTGCGGGCCACGGTCAGGAGGTCGTCGTAGGAGGCACCCTGCTGGGGTTCGGTGAAGATCCGGAGCAACATGCGGACCACGCTATCTCGCGGTGGTGTACAGCCTCTCCAGGTACGACGGTTGCCAGTCCGGGCCGCGTCGGTACAACCGCCGCACGAGCCCCTCGATGTCGAACTCCGGCGGCAACGGGTGGTCCCACCAGTCCGGCACCTGGTCGTACCACCGGTCCACCCGGACCGTCCGCCCGGCAGCGTCGATCCGGGCGAACAACCAGCCGCCCTGCTCACTCTGCGACTCGGTCAGCCACAACTCCCCGAGCAACGCGCTCAGCCGCGACGCGGCGTACTCCGGGTCGTCCACCGGGGGTGGCTCCAGGTCGAACCGGTAGGAAGGCGCGGCCGGATCCAGCACCTGCACCTGGATCGTGAACCCCGAAGGAACGATCGCCGTCCGGGCCCGGCACCACTCCCGGAGCGCCGCGAACGCCGCCGACTCCTTCGGCCGAGGCCGGGGCCGCTCGTACTCCGACCGCATAGCCTCCTCCAAAGACCCCGCCGGCACCTCGACCCGAGGCCCGTCACCACCGACCAGCCCCAGCCCAGGAATCACCATCCCCGAACTAGGAGCTGGCGCAACCAACTTCTCCGCGGCAGCGCTCTCCGTTGCCCCAGCCTGCTCAGCTGAGCCGGAGTCCGCCTCGGAGGTGGCGTCGTGGTGGTCGGTGGACGCGGTAACGGCCGGATTGTCCGCGTCGGCCGACTCCTCGGTCGCGGTCTCAGCGGCAGTCAGCTGACCAGCAGCCTCACCCTCGCCCAGCCCAGCGACCTCAGCGCCCGCGACGGCCCCAGCCCCAGCAACCCAACCGGCCGGCCAGAACACACCGTCGGCGGCACCCGCATCAGCACCGTTCGCCGGACCTTCCGGCGCGGCGGCAACATCGTCGCTCTGACTGCCGTCCCGGGTCGGCTGAGCGTCTTCCTCGGCGCCATCGGACGCCCGCGCACCGAACCCACGCCAAACGCCCTCATCCGGCTCATCCTCGTCAGTGGGTCCGCTGACCGCCTGCGGCGAGGCGCCGGGTGCGGCCTCAGATCCATGCTCAGCAGGTCGAGGCGGCGCCCAAGAGCTGTCCCCGAGCTGATCGGCCGTCCAGTCGGCATCCCCGATCAGCTCGTCGTGGAACTCGTCACCGGCAAGACCGAAGTCCTCTTCAGGCTGCCGCTCAACCGCCGAGAACCGCCCAGCGAACGGGCTCTCATCGGCCTCCCCCACCGGCGCGAACGGTGAACGCGACGTCGGGTAGTACTCCTCCTCGACAACCTCATCAGCCCGCGCATCGGCCTCATGGGTCGCGCCCTCTTCGGAGCCGTCGGCGGCGGCCGCGGTCTCGACAGGCCCGTCCGTGACGACCGGAATTTCAGCGGTAGGAGCCTCGTCGGCAAGCGCGCCATCAGCCCCGGCGGCCGAAACCTGCTCAGCCTCGCCTGCCCCGGCTACCTCCGGCTGCTCGACTCCAGCTTGAGCCTCCGCCGTGGAACGCCAATCCACGTCGTCATCCGAACCACCCTCAACCACGGGCCGACCCGCAGCACCGCCGGCGTCGCCTACAGCCGCCGCGTCCCAGGCGCTGTCAGCGTCGGCTCCATCACCAACGCTCCGCTCGGACGCCGCCTCAGCCCCGAAGTCCGTACCGCCGTCGTGAAGGGCATCGGCTTCCCCGACGAGCCCGCCAACAGCCTCCGCACCGCGCCCGCCCTCGACGCCAGGCACATCCCCGGCAGAGCGAGCATCGCCGGTACCGCGCAGGTTCCCCGCACCACGCAGGTCCGCAGTATCGCGCAGGTCTCCCGCACCAGGCAGGTCCGCAGCACCACGCAGGTCCGTGTCGTCCTCGGCACCGTGTGCGTCCTCGGTGTCGCGACTTGGGGTTCGCCAGGCGACGTCTGCGTCGGTGTCTTCTGTTGGTGCGGTTCGTGGGTCGCCGTACTCCGCGGCTGGTGGGGTTGCGGGCGGTTGTTGGGGCTGGTTGTTGGCCGACTGCGGTGGTTCGGGTGCGGCCTGGGTGAAGGGCTGGTCCAGGTCGTCTTCGTCGACGCCGAAGAAGGAGCTCTGGTCGGCGTCGGGGAGCCGGCTGGCGGGGCGTTCGGAGCGGTGGGGTGGGGCGACGTGCGGGTTCGCGGCGAGGTAGGCCGCGGCGTCTTCGATCCACTCACCGTTGATCCACGCGCCACCGACCCAGTCGCGGTTCGGCCGCGGAACGTCTGCCGTTCGCCCGCCGGCAGCCGACTGCGCGTCCGCCCGCTGCTGCTGCTCGACCCGCTGCTGCTCCTCAGCATGCTGCTGCGCGTCGGCTCGCCTTCGCTCGTCGGCCCGCCGCTGCTCCTCGGCAGCCCGCGCCTGTTCCTCAGCCCGCCGCTGCTCGTAGGCCTGCCGCTGCTGCTCGGCAACCCGCGCCTGTTCCTCAGCCCGCCGCTGCTCGTCGACCCGCTGCTGTTCGGCCTGCCGCTCGGTCTCAGCGCGGTCGGGCAGCGCCGCTGCGTCGACCTGCTCAGGTGACAGCTCGACCGCAGACGGCGCGCTGAACGCCTGAGCGTCCGCCTCCGCCCAGGTGCTTGCCTGCGCCTGCTCATCGGACTGCGGCTGGTCCTCGGCGCGGTTCGGTGATTGCGCCGCAGCGTCAGCCCGACTGGATGCTTGCGCCCCCGACTCGCCCCACGCAGGAGCGTGGTTGGGTGGCTGCGGCTCCGCCTCGGCGGGGTACTCCGGCTCCGTCCCCACGCCGGAGCCCGCAGGTGGGTCCTCGATCAGGGGGATGACGCCGGTGTCTTCGGTGTCGTCCAGCGTCGACGACTCCGGGGCGTCCGCTTGCGGTGGGGCGGGAGCTTGCTGACGGGCGGCTGCGTCGGCTTGCGCTTCATCTTTGCCGTCGGCCGGCGGAAGGACTCCGGTCTCGTCGGCGAACGGGTTGAACTCGCTGGTGGCTTGGTCCGGCCACTGCTGGGCCGGTTTCTGGACGAAGGGGTTCTCGTCCGACCAGACGACCTCGTCGGTGTCCGTGTCCGGGGTGTACGACGATGCTGCAGCCGACGGGCCGTCCGCGAAGAGGCTCGCGTAGTAGTCCTCCCCTTCGGCCACAGGGCTGCCGACGCGGGGCGGTTCGGACGACGGCAGGGGGCGGTCGTACCTCGGGCCCTCGGGTTCCGGGTCGGGTTCGGGATCCGGGCCGGTGAGGCCGAGGTTGGCGAGGGAGGCGTTCTCCTCCTCGCGTTTGCGCTTGCGCCCGAAGCGGCGTTTACGGCTGACGACCCCGTACACCGCGGGCGGCTGTTCCGGCTGCGAAGCAGGCTCCGGCTCGTACGACTCCACCCCGTACGACGCCCCGTAGGACGGCTGGGACGACGGCTCGGACGGGCCCTCGTCGTACGGCGGCTCGATCTTGTACGGGGCGTCGTCGATCGGCTGACCCGTGAACGGGCTCACCCCGGGCGGCACGATGAAGAGCTCTTCTTCCTCCTCTTCCACCTCCGCCTCGGCTGCGGCATCGACCTCGGCCGCACGCGCCGTCGGACCCGGCAGCGAGTCCACGTAGGCCGTCGCCTCGGTCGCCGACACGCCCTTGAACTGCTCGGCCGCGATCAGGCCGGCCCGCAGATCCGGCTGCAGCGGCGACCTCGGCCCGATCCCGAGTTCCTCGAAGAAGTCCCGCAACCCGTCGAACGTCAGCCCGTCCGACCCGGCCGCCCGGATCAGTGTGGTCGCCGCCGGGACCAGGTCCGCCGGGCTGCCCCGGTGCCCCGCCCACTGCGAGGCCCAGCCGGCGAGCTCCTCCGCGGCGTCCTCGTCGGACGTCACCCAGGTCGCGATGTGGTGGAAGCCGTCGTCGGCCGGTTGCCAGGGGTCGCCTTCGTACGCGGCGCGCGCCCACGTCCCGTTGAAGCTGCCGTACACGAAACCGAGCTGGCCGGCCGCGATCCGGCGCTTGACCTCGGGCTGGCCGATCCAGTCCGGGGCGCCCGCGACCAGGTCCGTGCCCGCGGTCCTGCTGTGCTCGGTGTGGTACCCGAAGACGATCGCGCGGCCACCGTCCAGCCGGACCATCCGCAGGTCGGAACCGGTCTCGTCCTGGTGGTACCAACCCTGCTCGTCGGCGTACCAGCGCCGGTCGAAGCCGGTGGCATGGGCGACCGCCGCGAGTGCGCTCCAGCGGGCGCGCAGCTCGTCCGGGTCGTCCAGGTCCACCAACGGCATGAGGGGCAGGTCTCCAGCGTCCAGGCAGTCGCACGGCCGATCAGCCGGCCATCACCAGGCCAGAACCGTACCCGAGCGGCCGGACCGCTAACCAGTCACCGGTTCGAGGCTCGGGCACGGGCGGCTGGGGTCAGGGCTCGAGGTCGGTCACACGGCGGCCGCTCCGGACGTCGAAGGGCACCGACGCCTGGTCGTGCACGATCGACCACGCTCCGTCGATCTTGCGGAAGCCGAACGTGGCCCGAACCCACATCCCGCTCGTCGTCGCGCCGTTCTGCAGCGTGCCGCTGAGCCGCCCGAAGCAGTGTCCGAACGCAACCTTCTCGTCCACGGTGAGGGTGAGGTCACGCACCTCGTAGGACACCTTCTCGAAGAAGGTGAAGACGTTCTTCCAGTTCGACAGCTTGGCCTCCACACCGACGTGTTGCAGCGGCGGCTCGACGTCGAAGGACACGACGTCGGCCGAGTAGAGCTGCCGCAGGCCGTCGAGATCCTTGGCCTGGATCCGGTCGGCGATCCTGCCGATTTGCTGCCGGAGCTCGGCTTCGTCCCGTTCGATCTGAGTCATCACGGTCTTCCCTTCGCGGTGACCACTCGGGGTCACCGGCGTCGTCGAGTCTGGTCTCACCACTCGACTCCGCTGCGCCCCGTTTTGTGACGTCAGCGGGGAAGAACTACCTTCACCGGCTCCGGTCGGTGGGCTCGAGCACGGCGACGCACTCGATGTGATGGGTCATCCCGAACAGGTCGAACGCGCGCAGCGAGCTGATCCCGTAGCCGAGCCCGTCGAACGTCTTCAGGTCCCGGGCCAGCGCGGCCGGATCACAGGCGACGTACGCGATCCGACGGGGCGACAGTGCCGCGATCCGCCGGACCACATCCTTGCCGGCGCCGGTCCTCGGTGGGTCCAGGACGACCAGGTCCACCTTCTCCAGCCCCTTGCCGACGGCGACGTTCAGTACCTTCCCCACGTCGCCCTGTTCGAGCGACACGGCAGGTTGGTCGTGGAGGTTGCGGCGGGCGTTCTTGACCGCGTCCTTGTCCCCCTCGACCGCGAGCACGGCGCAGCCCGCCTCGGCGAGGAAGGCCGCGAACAGCCCGACGCCGGAGTACAGGTCGAGCGCGTTCTCGCCCTCGGCCGGTTCCAGCCCGGCCATGACGGCGTCCACGAGGGTGGTCGCGGCGGCCGGGTGGACCTGCCAGAAGCCGCCCGCCTCGACCCGGAACCGGCGGTCCCGGACCACCTCGACGACCCGGCCGGAGTGGTCCTCGTCGGTGAGGATCGCGGTCTTGCCCTCCGACGACACCACCGCCTGGACCGACGACGTCCCCGGCCAGCGCTGTCCGAGGACGGGCGGCGTGTCCGGGTGCGCGATCAGGCACCGGTCGATCGGGATCAGGTCGTGCGAGCGGTGCGCGTACATGCCGGGCTTGCCGTCGGCCACGGCGTACCGCATCCGGGTCCGCCAGCCGAGGCCGTCGTCACCGGGTGACTCCATCACCACGGTCCGCTCGATCCCGCCGATCCGGCGCAGCGTGTCCGAGACCACGGTCGCCTTCAGCCGGCGCTGCTCGACGATGTTCGCGTGCTGGAAGTCGCAGCCCCCGCACAGCCCCGGCCCGGCGTACGGGCAGGGCGGCTCGATCCGTTGCGGCGACGCCACCAGGACGTCCACCGCGTCGGCCCGCAGGTACTTCGCGGTCCGCTCCGTCACGCGGGCGCGGACGGTCTCTCCCGGCAGCGCGTGCCGGACGAAGACGACCTGTCCCTCGTACCGCGCGACACAGTGCCCGCCGTGCGCCACCGGCCCGACCTCGAGCTCCAGTACCGCACCGACGTCGTGTTCTTCCGTCACCGATCTCCTGACGTCTTACGGGCGCCGCGGCGTACCTGCCCGGCGACCCTCTCCACCCGGTCCTGCCGCTCCTCAGCCGCCTGCGACGAGATCAGCTGGTACGGAACGGACGTAACCATGACACCAGGTGTGAACAAGAGCCGCCCCTTGAGCCGCAGCGCGCTCTGGTTGTGCAGGATGTGCTCCCACCAGTGACCGACCACGTACTCGGGGATGTAGACCATCACCACGTCCCGCGGCGACTGCCGTCGGATGTCGCGGACGTACTGCAGGATCGGCCGGGTGATCTCCCGGTACGGCGAGGCCAGCCGCTTCAGCGGGACCGGGATCTCGTGCCGCTCCCAGTCGGCCTGCAGCGCCTCCGACTCGTCCCGGTCGACGTCGACGGTGACGGCCTCCAGCGTGTACGGCCGGGCCGCCTTCGCGAACGCCAGCGCCCGCAGCGTCGGCTTGTGCAGCTTGGACACCAGCACGATCGAGTGCACCCGCGACGGCAGCATCAGCTGCTCGTCGCCCTCGACGGCGGTCTGCCGGCCGACCGCGTCGTAGTGCCGCTTGACGCCCTTCATCAACACGAACAGAACGGCCATCGAGATGATCGCGATGTACGCGCCGTGGGTGAACTTGGTGATCAGCACGATCACCAGCACCACGCCGGTCATGGTCAGGCCGATCGCGTTGATCACCCGGGACCGGACCATCTGGTGCCGCCGGGCCTGGTCGGTCTCGGTCCGCAGCAGCCGGGTCCAGTGCCGGACCATGCCGATCTGGCTGATCGTGAACGAGACGAACACCCCGACGATGTACAGCTGGATCAGCCGGGTCACCTCGGCGTCGAACACCACGATCAGGAAGATCGCGAACGCGGCCAGGATGATGATGCCGTTGCTGAACGCGAGCCGGTCGCCCCGGGTGTGCAGCTGCCGCGGCAGGTACCCGTCCCGGGCCAGGATCGAGCCGAGCACCGGGAAGCCGTTGAAGGCGGTGTTCGCGGCCAGCACCAGGATCACGCCGGTGGCCGCGGCGACCAGGTAGAAGCCGGGCGAGAAGTGGTCGAAGATCCCCTTCGCCAGCTGGCCGATCACCGGGTCCTGGTGGTACCCGGGGCCGACCGGGACACCGTCGCGGAGCAGCTGGTTGGCCGGGTCCTCGGCGAACCGGACCTTCATCACGTTGGCCAGCGTGACCACGCTGATCACCATCGCGATCGAGATACAGCCGAGCAGCAGCAGTGTGGTCGCGGCGTTCTTGCTCTTCGGCTTCTTGAACGCCGGGACGCCGTTGCTGATCGCCTCGACCCCGGTCAGCGCCGCGCAGCCGGACGAGAAGGCCCGCAGCACCAGGAACGCCATCGCGAGGCCACTGGCGCCGTGCAGGTACGGGTCCTCGGGGGCGATGTCGAAGTTCGCGGTCTGGGCCATCGGCAGGTTCCCGAACAGCAGCCGCCCGAAGCCCCAGGCCGCCATCCCCAGGATCGTCACCATGAACACGTACGTCGGGATCGCGAACGCCGTCCCGGACTCGCGGACACCGCGCAGGTTCATCGTGGCGAGGAACAGCACCGCGATCACGGCAGCGGTCGCCTGGTGCCCCTCCAGCGCGGGGATCGCGGACGCGGCGTACTGGGCGGCCGAAGAGATCGACACGGCCACGGTGAGTACGTAGTCGACCATCAGCGCGCTGGCCACGGTCAGCCCCGCGGTCGGCCCGAGGTTGACGTTGGCCACCTCGTAGTCGCCGCCACCGGAGGGGTACGCGTGCACGTTCTGCCGGTACGAGGCGACCACGACCAGCAGGACCAGGGCGACGACGATCGCCACCTTCCAGGAGAAGGTGAGCGCGGTGAGTCCCGCCAGCGACAGCGTCAGGAAGATCTCGTCCGGAGCGTACGCGACCGACGACAGTGCGTCACTGGCGAACACGGGCAGCGCGACGCGCTTCGGCAGCAGCGTCTCACCCAGCTGGGTGCTACGCAGTTTGCGGCCGAGCAGCAGTCGTTTGCCGATATCGCCGAGAGCGGGAGTCACACCGGTGATGTTAGAGCCAGCGAGGTCGTCTGTGGCACTTGCCCGCCAGGGCGGGTGAGTCCACACGCGACCTGTGGTCCGGTGTAGCGTCTACTCCGCCGATTCGACCAGCGGCCCCGCCCCGGGGGCAAGGAGTGATCACGAAGTGCACGTCGTCATCATGGGCTGCGGACGCGTCGGATCGACGCTGGCCCGAACGCTCGAGAAACGCGGCCACACGGTCGCGATCATCGACCAGTCCGCGGACTCCTTCCGCCGGCTCAGCCCGAACTTCGCCGGCCGGACCATCACCGGGATGGGATTCGACCGGGAGATCCTGATCGAGGCCGGGATCGAGCAGGCCGAGGCGTTCGCCGCGGTCTCCAACGGCGACAACTCGAACATCCTGGCCGCCCGGGTGGCCCGGGAGACGTTCGGCGTCGAGAACGTGGTCGCCCGGATCTACGACCCGGGCCGCGCCGAGGTGTACCAGCGGCTCGGCATCCCGACCGTCGGCACGGTGAAGTGGACCGTCGACCAGATGGTCCGCCGGCTGCTGCCCAGTGGTTCGGAGCCGGAGTGGCGGGATCCGTCCGGCACCGTCCGGCTGGCCGAGGTGCACGTGCACTCCGGCTGGGTCGGTCGCGCCGCGTTCGACATCGAGAAGGCCACCGGGGCCCGGGTCGCGTTCCTGACCCGGCTCGGCGAGGGTCTGCTGCCGAAGTCCGACACCGTCATCCAGGAGGGTGACCTGGTGCACGTGGTGATGCTGGAGCGCGAGGCCGGGGCGATCGAGTCCCAGCTCGGCGCCGAGCCTGAGGAGCTGTGATGCGGGTCGCCATCGCCGGCGCGGGGAACGTCGGCCGGTCCATCGCCGGGGAACTGCTGGAGAACGGCCACGAGGTCCTGCTGATCGACAAGGACCCGCGCGCGATCAAGGCCGAGTCGGTTCCGCGGGCCGAGTGGCTGCTCGCCGACGCCTGCGAGCTGTCCTCGCTGGAGGAGGCCGCGTTGCAGCGTTGCCAGGTCGCGATCGCGAGTACCGGGGACGACAAGGTCAACCTGGTCGTCTCGCTGCTGGCCAAGACCGAGTTCGGCGTCCCCCGGACCGTTGCCCGGGTCAACCACCCGCGGAACGAGTGGATGTTCAACGAGGCCTGGGGTGTGGACGTCTCGGTGTCCACGCCGCGGATCATGTCGGCACTGGTCGAGGAGGCCGTCTCGGTCGGCGACCTGGTCCGGCTGTTCACCTTCCGCCAGGGTGACGCGAACCTGGTCGAGCTGACCCTGCCGGAGGACTCGCCGATGATCGGCCGCCGGGTCGGCGACGTCGACTGGCCGACCGACACCGCGCTGGTCACCATCATCCGCGAAGGCCGCGTCCTGCGCCCGGACCCGGAAGGAACCCTCGAGCTCAACGACGAGCTGCTGTTCGTCGCGGCGGACGAGACCGAGGAGCAGCTCGAGGACATGCTCTCGCCTCACCACCGCAAGGGCTGAGCTCGACCGAGGGCCGACCGTCTCACTTCCCCACCGCGGCCTACTCTGCTGCGGGGACCGGCCGTCTCACGCTCTCGCGGGGCGGCGGCTGGTCTCGCCGCTGAGGGAGGCGCTCGGCTGGCGGCCGTACGCCGAGCGGTACTCCGCGGCGAAGCGGCCGGCGTGGCAGAAGCCCCAGCGCGCCCCGATCCCGGCGACGGTCTCGGCGCCGGGGTCGGCCGCGACGAGCTCGCGGTGCGCCTCGGCCAGTCGGAGCCGGCGCAGGTACCCCATCGGCGTCGTGTCGAGGTGCCGCCGGAACGCGATCTGGACCGCCCGCAACGTCACCCCGGCCGCGTCGGCGATGTCGGTCGCCGCGATGTCACGCCGCGGGTTCTCCTCCAGGAACGCGATGGCACGGCGCAGCGTCGCGGGACGCGCGTCGTGCCGGTCCTCGATCGTCGGCTCCGTGGCCGCGGTACTCCCGAACGCGGTGAGCACGCTCGCGGCCAGCAACTGGGCAGCGTTCGACACGATCAGCGGCTCGGTCCGGATCTCCGGCTGGTCGAGGATCTGCTCGCTGACGAACCGGATCGTGCTCCGCAACTGCCGCCCGGCGGCGGCCGAGACCGGGCGATGGCCGAGCAGCTGGATCGCTGCGCCGGCGCCGTCCCCGGCCGGCTCCGCGACCCGGTCGAGCAGCTCAGGGTCGAACAGCACGATCGAGTACCGGGCGTTGTCGACGCGCCCGGAGTACGGACGCTCCGGCGGGACGAGGGACACCATGTCCCCCGGCCCGAAGGAGTCCGTCCACCCGTCGGTGGCGTGGTCCCGGATGGTGCCGGACTCCACTCCGCACAGACAGACCTTGGTCATCGGCGCGGCCACGTAGCTGAGCTCGAACCCGATGTCCACCGAATCGACCGTGACCGGCCCCAGCTGCTCCCTGCGGATCCGGGTCGGGCTGTCGGCCGCGTCGCTGCCGATCCGGACCTTCGTGTACGCAGCGCTCAGGAACTCCTCGGTCCGGTCGAGATCGTCGCTCTCGAAAAGGATGGCGTCCATCCCGCCCCCACTCCACGGCAAGCAGCGTCGTCAGGCGAGTGACGACGTGCGCAAAGGGTGTGGGCCGCTGTCTGACCCGGGGTACGAAACCTACGCCCTGTGCACCGGACCGCGAAACCCCCGCGCCGATCGGATCCGGCCAAGGAGCAGGAGGGGATGGACCAGCAAGAGGCACTAGTAGCGAAGAACCCGGATGCGGTCGGCCGTGTTGACGGCGCCCGGGTAGTCCCAGCGGCCCAGGTAATAGATCCTGTCGTATCTCCGATACGTCGCATTCCAGTTCCAGAGCGTGAGGTTGCCCTTCAGACTGACCACGGAGCTGACCCTGTCCTTCCAGCCGTACGGAAGGTCGTACTCGCCGTACGACCGAACCACGTAGCGGTCGCCGGTGCCGTTGGCGTAGTCGTACAGGCAACCGAGCGCGTCGGCCGGGCAGTCATAGGCCGTCACCCCGGCCGTCGCGTTGATCGGTGTCAGCACTGCGGCTGACGCTCCCACCGCCCCCACAAAGGAGGCGGCAAGCCGCACGTACTTTCGCATCTCACTCCCGATTCTCGAACTGCTTGGGCTGTCTCACCTCCGCACAGACTCGCTGTCACCGCTGTCCTGCACCTGTCGTGATACCGACCTCGGCGACAGGGCCCGACAGATCTGTGGCCGGACGACCAGGCCACCTCGCTAGCGGGACAGGAAGTCCACGATGCGCCGGACGGCCAGGGTGGCGGCCTCCGCGTCGTACGTCGAGAGCGAGCTGTCCACGAAGAGGTGCCGGTCCCCCGGGTACACGAAGAGCTCCCCGTCGGCGGCCTCCTTGACCAGTTCCCGGGCCGCGTCGATGTCGCCCTCGCCGGCGAAGAACGGGTCCGCGTCCATCCCGTGCACCTGGACCGGGACGCCCTCGGGCCAGCCGGAACCGAACTCCGCCGGCGGGACGCACGCCTCCAGCAGCACCGCGCTCCGGGCGCCGGGCCGGGTCTGGGCCAACTGCTGCGCGGGCATCACGCCGAGCGAGATCCCGATGTACACCAGCTCCTCGGGCAGGCCCTTCGCGGCGGCGAGCGCGCGTTCGCCGATCGTGCCGAAGCCGACCTCCTTGGCGTACCCGATGCCCTCCTCGAGGGTCTCGAAGGTCCGCCCGTCGTACGAGTCGGGCGTGTGCACGGTGTGTCCCGCGCGGCGCAACTCGTCCGCGATGGCGACGACACCGGGGGTCAGGCCCTGGGCGTGGTGGAACAAGACGACCTCGGACATCACAACGACTCCTGTTCTGGGATCCAGCTGATGATCCAGAACTCTAGAACGATCCATGGATCTGGATCAATAGGGCCACGCGCATTCGGACCGGACAGACGTGAGCCCCCGGCGGTCGGATCCGCCGAGGGCTCAGGTCCTGCGTCTGGTTACTTCTTGCCGCCGCGCAACAGGTGCGTGACGTGGTCGCGCGCCTCGTCCCACTTCTCCGGTGGAAGCGAGCCGCGGAGCACCGCGTACGCCAGCCAGAGCGCCAGCGCGTACAACGGCAGGCCCATGCCGACCTTGGCGATGCCCAGGGCGTTCAGGCTTCCCGTCAGGTACAGCGGGACCTGGACGAGCAGCCGGACCACGAAGAGACCGGCGAACACGGCGGTCGCCCGGGTGAAGCCGCGCAACATCGCCGGGTCCTTGCGCCACGCCGTCCCGGTCTGCGTGACCAGGCCGTAGATCACCCCGAACAACGGCCACCGGAAGACGACCGTCAGCCCGTACAGCAGGCCGTACCCGAGGTTCGTCAGCAGGCCGGGCAGGTAGACGTCCTCGGCGCGGCCGCTGCGGTTCGCCACCCAGGCCGAGATGAGGACGCCGATGAAGCCACCGAGCACGTTGCGCAGCGGCTGCCGGCGGATCAGCCGGAGCGCGGCGACCGCAGCCGCGCAGGCGATCGCGACGATCAACGCGAGCTGCAGGTCGTGGTCGGAGACGCCGTAGACGATCAGGAACGCGATCCACGGCAGACCGATGTCGAGCAGCGCGCCCCAGCCACCGAGCGCGCGGAAGAAGTCCTTGTCCGTGGTCTGCGGCTTCGCCTCGGCCGCCGCCGGCGGCTCGTCGGTCTCCGGCCGCGCACCGGCGGACGCGGCCTGCCGCTCGAAGTCCTCGAGCTCGGGACGCAGCACTTCGGCCATCCGGTCCTCGAGGTGCTCCCCGAGGGTCGGGTCGACGCTGTCGTCGACCCCGGAGTCGCGGCGCGGCTCAGCCATGCGCGGCCGTCGGACGGAGCTCGTAGCGCGGGTTGAACATCACCCGGTCGCCGTCCACGATGCCGATCCGCCCGGAGGCGATCAGCTCCGATCCGGGGTGGATGCCGGCGATCTTGCGCCGTCCCAGCCAGATCAGCTTCACCGTGCCGGTCCCGTCGTACAGCTCGCCCTCGAGCGCCGGGACGCCGCCGCGCGGGCTGAAGGTGATCGTCCGCAGCGTGCCGTACAACGTGACCAGCTCGCGGTCGTGGCACCCCGTGATCGAGCGCGCCCCACAGTCGTGCGCGAAGTCCTGCAGCACCTCGGCGTCCTGGCGGTCCTGGTCGCCGGCCAGGCCGCGGAACGCGCGTCGCAGCAGCCCCGCGGGTTTGTCGCTACCCATGCCGTCAGTGTAATCCGCTCGGCACGGGTCCGAAGCCGTCCGCACGCACCGGACTCAGGCCTCTTCCTCGGTGGCGGGCTGGGCGCCCGGCGGGAGCCGCAGTGCCAGCGATTCGCGCGGCGCCATCGGCTCGGAGCCACGGACCACGACCACGTTGCGCAGCGCCTCCTCCATCGGCGGCGCGGCGTCCGGCTCGACCGCGGCCCGGCCGAGCACGGTGGCGCGCAGCAGCCAGCGCGGACCGTCGACGCCGATCACCCGTGAGGTCTGGCTGAAGATCTGGCCCTCCGGGTCCTGCACCGGCACGACCAGCACCAGCTCGGTCCCGAACGGGCCCTCGGTCTCGGACGCCGTGCCGCCCATCCGGGTCGCCTCGGCGGCGATCTCGCGCCGCACCTCGGACCAGATGCCGGCCGTCCGCGGCGCCGCGAACGCGCGCAGCTCCAGCGCGGAGTCCTCCAGCACCAGCAGGATCGCCTGGACGTCGCCGCTCTGCTCGTCGACCTGCAGCCGCAGCTCCATCCCCGGCAGCCCGGTGATCACCAGCGCGCCGAGATCGATCCGGTCCTCGGCCTCCAGCGTGGCCTCGTCCACCTCGGTGACGTCGTACGGCCCGTGGCCGCGCTCGGCGCCGGTCTGGTCGTCCTCGGCCGCGTCGGCCGCGACCTCGTCGGCGGTGGTCTGCTCGGCCGCCTCGGCCGCTGCCGACCCGGTGTCCTCGTTCTTGGCCTTGCGGCGGAAGATCACTGCTCTTGCCTACTTCCTGGATCGTCAATCAGATCGGTGCGGCGGTACGAACCCGCCGTAGTCTCGCTCATTCCGCAGGTCAAAGCGCGGTACCCGGTCAGCGTGTCACACCGCCGAAACCGCCGGTCGAGCCGTACCCGCCGTCGCCCCGCGCGGACCCCGGCAACGTGGTCACCTCGACGAACCGCGCCTTCTCCACCCGCTGGATCACCAGCTGCGCGATCCGGTCGCCCCGGTGCAACGTCACCTCGGTCGCGGGGTCGAGGTTGACCAGGCACACCTTGATCTCGCCACGGTAGCCCGCGTCGACGGTGCCCGGCGCGTTCACGATCGACACCCCGTGTTTGGCGGCCAGCCCGGACCGCGGATGCACGAACGCGGCGTACCCGTCCTGCAACGCGATCGCGATCCCGGTGCCGACCAGCGCCCGCTCCCCCGGCTTCAGCGTCACGTCACTCGTCGTCACCAGGTCCGCGCCGGCATCGCCCGGATGCGCGTACGCCGGGACCGGCAGGTCCGGGTCGAGCCGCTGGATCAGTACCTCGGTCATGGATTCACCTCGTAGTCGTGGACCTGGTCGGCCGTCATGTCGGTGCCGTGCTCGATGAAGTGCTCGGGTGGGACCACGACGAACACCGCGCTCGCCCGCAACGCCACACTGCCGTCGGGCCCGCCCAACCGGCCGACCGCCTTGGCGTACATCCGCCGCCCGGCGAACCCGAGACACCGGGCCTGCAGCGACAGCGTGGTCCCGACCGGTACCGGCCGGATGTAGTCGGTCTCGAGCCGCCCGGTCACCATCGGCCGGCGCAGCAGCCAGGCGAGCCCGCCGAGTGTCTCGTCCAGCGCCAGCGCGAGGACGCCGCCGTGGGCCAGGCCCGGGGCGCCCTGGTGGTCCGCGGTGACGGTGAACTCGCCGGTGATGGTGACGTCCGGCCCGGCCGTCGACACCAGCCGCAGTCCGGTCGGGTGGGACGGCCCGCACGCCACGCAGTTCTCGTAGTGGGACGGGAGCATGGTCCCCGGCGCGGGAGCGTCCGGGTCGCGCACCGGCGGTTCCAGCTCGTGTTGCGGGTTCGCCGTCCGGCTCGGTGGCTCGATCACGAGAGGCGACCCTACCGACGCGCTCCGGCGGGGTCCGTGCCAGGCTGGTGCCGTGCCGACCTACCGGGAACGACTGAGCGTGCCGGTGCGCTGGTGGATCATCGCCGCGCTCGCCGTCCTGACGCTGTACGTGATCACCGCCGTCCCTGCGGGCCAGCTGGCCGGCTTCCTCGTCGCAGGCATCGCCGCCACCCTGCTGATCGTCGCCTTCGTCCGGTACGGCGGGGCGCAGGTCCAGGTGGACGAGGGCAGTCTGCGGGCCGGGCGGGCGTCGATCGAGCGGGCATACCTGGGCGAGGTGGAGGCGCTGACCGGCGACGCGGTGAAGTACGCGTTCGGCCGGGACTGCGACCCGTCCGCGTATCTCGTCCTGCGCAGCTACCTGCCGGGCGCGGTCCGGGTCCGGATCACCGATCCGCAGGACCCCGCGCCGTACTGGCTGATCGCCACGCGGCACCCGGACCGGCTGGCTGCGGCGCTGACCGGCGACAGCGTGGCAAGATCCTGAGCAAGGGACCGCTCGCGGCAACGAGGAGGCAGTGGTGATCGGAGCCAAGATCGGCTGGAAGCTCGTGCTGGCCGTGTTCACGATGGTGGTCGGCCTGGTCGCCAACAAGGCGGTCACGACGGCCTGGAAGCTCGGGTCCGGCGGCGATCCGCCGAAGGGCAACAAGGCCGGCTACGTCGAGGTGGTCAGCTGGGCGGTGGCCAGCGGTGCCGCGGCGGCGGCCGCCAAGCGGTTCGCCGAGCAGCGCGCCGCCCAGTACTACCTGAAGTCGACCGGGCACCTGCCGCCCGGGTACGAGAAGGAGGCCGTGAAGGCCGAGGCGAAGGACGTCGTCAAGGCCTGAAACGACCACGGGACCGCCCCCGGACAGGGGACGGTCCCAAGTGGTACGACTCAGCCGAGCAGGGCGCGAGTGCGTTCGCCGAGGTCAGGCAGCGCAGTCGCGGCAGATCAGCTGGCCGTTCTTCGTGGTCGCGAGCTGGCTGCGGTGGTGCACCAGGAAGCAGCTCGAACAGGTGAACTCGTCGGCCTGACGCGGGAGCACGCGCACTGCGAGCTCCTCGTGGCTGAGATCCGCGCCGGGCAGCTCGAAGCTCTCCGCCGCCTCGGCCTCGTCCTCGTCGACCTTGCCGGAGTTCTTGTCGTGACGGCGAGTCTTCAGTTCCTCGATCGACTCCTCGTTGGAGTCCTCATCCGTCTTGCGCGGGGCGTCGTAGTCAGTCGCCATGGTGTTCCCTGCCCTCTTCGTACCCGTGGTGTTGCCTTGCTGAGCCCATGAACGGGTAGAGCGGCCGAGAAATTCCCGGTCCTGCGAAACCCTTGACAGCGAGGCTGGGATCGGCCTCAATGCCGGTCCCGAGGACGGGATTGTGCCCTATCGACCGGGCTTCGCGCGCGCCGGGGTCCACCTTCTGGCCCGCGTGTCGCAGATTGAGTCAGGACCGAACAATGAATTGCTCGTTAGTGCGCGATATGAGCACTAACGAGCATCTTCAGTCCCGCAGCGGGTTGGCCGCCGCCAACGCGTCGTGCAACGGGCCGAAGACGGCTGGTGTCGCCGCGATGGACATCTCCGGCGAGACCGGCTCGCCGTGCAGACCGCCGACCGTCGCCCCGGCCTCCGCGGCGATCAGCGCGCCGGCGCCGTAGTCCCACGGGTTCAGGCCGCGCTCGTACACCGCGTCCAGCCGCCCGCAGGCGACGTAGCACAGGTCGATGGCGCCGACGCCGATCCGGCGGATGTCGCGGACCTGGGTGATCAGGTCCAGCACCACCTCGGCCTGGGTCTTGCGCCGGACCGGGTCGTAGCCGAAGCCGGTCCCGACCAGGGCGGTACTCAGCTCGGTACAGCCGGACACCTCGATCGGCTTGCCGTCCAGGTACGCCCCGCCGCCCAGCGTCGCCGTGAACACCTCGCCCTTGGGCGCGTCCACGACCACCCCGGCCACCGTGCGCCCCGCGGACTCGACCGCGATGGAGACCGCGTAGGTCGGGTGGTCGTAAAGGTAGTTGACCGTGCCGTCGATCGGGTCGACCACCCAGCGCACCCCGCTGGTGCCGAGCACGTCGTCACCCTCCTCGCCGAGGAACGAGTCGTCCGGCCGGGCCTGCAGGATCCGGGCCCGGATCAGCTCCTCGGACTCGCGGTCGACCGCGGTGACCACGTCGGTCACCGTGCTCTTGGTGTCGGCCACGGTGATGGTGCCGCGGCGGCGCTCCACGATCAGCTGGGCGGCCTCGTTCGCCACCTCGACGGCCAGCTTCAGCAGGTCCTGGGCGTTGTCGTCGCTCATGCGGTTTCCTTCTCGGTGGTCGTGGGTGCCGTCCGGTCCGGGCGGCGCAGGGCTGGGCAGCAGTCGGGGCGGCAGTCGTCCCAGCCCGGGCCGAGCTTGCCGACGCAGGGCCGCTCCGGCTGGTCGCCGCGCTCGGCCGCGGCCCGCTCGATCACCAGGTCGCGCAGCATCGTGACGAACTTCGGGTCGGTCCCCGGCGTCGCGGCGCGGGCCATCGGCAGGCCCAGCTTGTCCGCGGTCGCCGCGGCCTCGGTGTCGAGGTCGTAGATGACCTCCATGTGGTCGCTGACGAACCCGATCGGGACTACCGCGACACCGGGGACACCGGCCGCGGCCAGCTCCTCCAGGTGGTCGTTCACGTCCGGCTCGAGCCACGGCACCCGCGGCGGGCCGGACCGCGAGCAGTACACCAGGTCGGTCCGCCGGGTGGTCCCGGTCCGGCGCTCCAGCTCGGCGCTGATCTCGGCCGCCACGTCCAGGTGCCAGCCCACGTACGCGTTGCCGTCCGGGCCGCTGGTCTCGTTCATCGCGGTCGGGATCGAGTGCGTCACGTACGCGATCGCGGATCCCTCCGGCAGCCGGCTCAGCGCCTCGGCGGTCGACTCCACGAACGACGCGACGAAGCTCGGGTGGTTCGCGTAGTGGCGCAGCTTGTCGATCCGCGGCGCCCCCTCGACCTGCGCGGCCGCGTCGGCGAGATTCTCCCGGTACTGCCGGCAGCCGGAGTACGACGGGTACGCGCTGGTCACGATCACCACGGCCCGCTGGACCCCGTCCTCGGTCATCTCGCGAATCGTGTCGGTCAGGTACGGCGCCCAGTTCCGGTTGCCCCAGTAGATCGGCAGGTCCAGGCCGGTGTCCGCGAACGACTCCCGCAGGGCCGCGAGCAGGGCCCGGTTCTGGTCGTTGATCGGGCTCTTGCCGCCGAATCCGTAGTAGTGCTCGCCGACCTCCTTGAGCCGCTCGTCCGGGATGCCACGGCCGCGGGTCACGTTCTGCAGGAACGGCAGCACGTCCTCGGGTTTCTCGGGACCACCGAAGGACAACAGCAGGACGGCGTCGTAGGGGGAAGGATCAGGCGACACGGGGTGGGGCATACGACGATGTTCTCAGGCCGGGCAGATACGGTGTGCACGGTCCCCCATGCTGAAGCCCTACGTCCACCTCATGCGCCGTCCCGGTGCCGCCGCGTTCTGCGCCGCCGGGGTCCTCGGGCGTATGCCGATCTCGATGATCGGTCTCGGCCTGGTCATCCTGATCGCCCAGGAGAGCGGCTCGTACGGGCTGGCCGGCGCGGTGTCCGGGGTCGCGGTCGTCGCGGGTGCGCTGACCGGGCCGATCCAGGGCCGGCTGGTCGACCGGTTCGGCCAGCGCACGCTGATCCTGCTCGGCAGCGTGGTCTGTACCGTCGCGCTCGGCGGTCTGCTCGTCGCGGTCCGTGCCGACGCGGCGGCCTGGGTGCTCTACGTCCTCTCGTTCGTTGCCGGCGGCACCCGTCCCCAGGTCGGCTCGTTCGTCCGGGCCCGGTGGACCCACCTGCTCGGCCGCGGCCGGGCGCTGCAGACCGCGTTCGCGCTGGAGGCGGTCGGCGACGAGGTCGTCTTCATCGTCGGCCCGGTCCTGGTCACGTTCCTGGCCACCCAGGTCAGCCCGTACGCCGCGCTCGCGTCGGCCGGCGTCCTCGGCCTGGCCGGCGGTATCTGGCTGGCGCTGCTGCGGGCCTCGGACCCGCCCGGACGCGGCCGGGCGAGCGGGTCCGAGCAGGCCCCACTCCCCTGGTTGTCGCTGATGCTGCTCAGCCTGATCGGCCTCGGTCTCGGGGCCGCGCTCGGCAGCGCCGAGGTGGTCACGATCGCGTTCACCGCGGCCGAGGGTCGGCCCGGGATGTCGGGCGTCGTGCTGGCCGTCTGGGCGTTCGGGTCGTTGCTGGCGGGTCTCTGGTACGGCTCGGTGCACTGGCGCGCGCCGGTCGAGCGGCGGCTGCTGATCGGCGCCGTCGCGCTGGCGATCGCGTTGTTCCCGTTGCCCTTCGTGCCGAACATCCTGGTCCTCGGCATCGTGTTGTTCTGCGCCGGTCTGACGATCGCGCCGACGATGGTCGCGGTCACCGCCTGCGTCGAGGAGTGGGTCCCACCGCAACGACTGACCGAGGCGATCACCTGGACCGTGACCGGCATCCTGCTCGGCGTCGCCCCGGGCAACGCGGCCGCCGGCCACGCCGTCGACCTGTGGGGCGCTTCCAAGGCGTACTGGGTGCCGGCCGTCATCGGGATCGCCTGTGCCGTCGTCGCCGCCGTCTCGATCGCCTTCGCCCGGCCGAAGACCCGGTTCGCCCACAACTGACGTCAGGTGGTCCGCGGCAGCGGGGCGTTCCAGCCGCGGCGGATGGCGACGAGGCGGATCAGGAAGCAGACCACCGCGGCCGCGAACGGTACCCAGAGCGCGTCGTAGTCGAACGCCGAGGCGAGCACCACGATGCCGGCGCCGAGGAAGGCCGGGGTGGCGTAGATCTCGGACCGCAGTACCACCGGGACGCGGCCGGACAGGACGTCGCGGATGACGCCGCCGCCGATCCCGGAGATGGTGCCGAGCATCGCGGCCGACAACGGCGACAGCCCGACCTCGAGCGCCTTGCGGGCCCCGATCACGCAGAACAGGGCCAGCCCGGCGGCGTCGAAGATGTTCACCAGCCGCTCGACCCGGCCGATCCGGGGATGCAGGAAGAACGTCACCAGCCCGGCCACGACGGGGACCACCAGGTACCGCCAGTCCTGCAGCGCGGCCGGTGGCGTCGCCCCGATCAGGACGTCCCGCAGGAAGCCGCCACCGAGCCCGGTGACCAGGGACAGCACCAGGATGCCGAACACGTCGAGGTTCTTCCGGACCCCGACCAGGGCCCCGGTGATCCCGAAGACGAAGATCCCGACCAGGTCGAACACGTGCAGCGCCATCGAACCGTCCACGGCCGCACGGTAACCGCTGGCCGGCCGCTCCCCCGGTGCGGCCTCGCCCTTCGAGACAGCAACCTGGAGGGCTCCGGCTCGGCCGAGTTCACGGGCTCGTGCGCGATGGCACCGAAAAGAGCGCGCGTGAACGGGCTCGTTGCAACTACCGTCTGCGCATGGCCGGACCACCCGTCGTCGACTACGCCAACACCTCGGCACGTCCGTCCTGGCGCACCCTGCCCGAGGTACTCCGGCGCTCCCTGGTCGTTGCCCTTGGCACCGAGATCCGCACTGCCGGGCCACCGGTCGGGTCCGGGTTCACCGGCGGGTTCGCGGCCGCGGTCACGCTGGCGGACGGCCGGGAGGTCTTCGTCAAGGCCGCTCCCGAGTCGCTGCACGCCTACCGCGCGTACCAGCGCGAGGCCGAGATCGTGCCCCAGCTGCCGAGCGCGATCCGGGTCCCCGAGATCGTCGCGACCGCCCACGCCGCCGACGACGAGACCCGCTGGTTCGCGGTGATCTCGGCACGGATCGACGGCCGGATGCCCGGGTCACCGTGGACCGCCGACGACTTCGCGGCCGTCACCGCGACCTGCGAGACGATGGCGTCCGCGCTCACCCCGTCACCGCTGCCCGGGTTGAAGCTGTTCAGCGCCGTCGTGGGCGACGAGGTCCGGGTGCCAGAGCAGGTACGCAGCGGTGACCGGCCGTTGCCGACCGGCTTCCAGCCGTGGTTGGAGGGCGCGATCCCCGAGTTCGCGGACCTGGTGAGCCGGTACCCCGTGGCATTGGCCGGTGACTCGGCGACGCACAACGACCTGCGGCCCGACAACCTGCTGATCGACCCGGCCGGTCGGTGCTGGACCGTCGACTGGAACTGGCTCGCGCTCGGACCGGCCTGGCTCGACTGGGCCGGCCTGCTGCCGATCGCGCAGCACCACGGCATCGACACGGCCGCCGCGATCCGGCGCAGCCCGTTGACCGCGGATGTCCCGGCCGACGACCTGGACTGCTTCGCCGCGGTCATCGCCGCCTACATGCTGAGCGACCTCGACGCCCCACCACCGCGCGGCTGTACGCCGGAACTACGGCGCCACCAACGCCTGTACGCGTGGACCTTCCTCGACTGGCTCGCCGCCCGTCGAGGCTGGTGCTAGGCGAGCTCGAAGCCGAGGACCTCGGCGGCTCTGGCCGGGACCGGGGCGTCCCAGTGGTCCAGGTAGTTCTGCGTCGTGCAGAGCGAGCGGGTCTCCACCTTGTCGACGTACACGGTGCCGCCCAGGTGGTCGGTCTCGTGCTGGAAGATCCGCGCCTGCCAGCCAGTCAGCTCCCGCCGTTGTGGTGTGCCGGCCGGATCGAAGTACGTCGCCTCGACCGCGAGATGACGGTTCACGACGCCGGTGTACCCGGGCATGCTCAGGCAGCCTTCGAAGAAGCCACGCCGCCGTCCGTCCAGTGCCGCGTACTCCGGGTTGACCACGGCGAAGAACTCCAGCGGGTACCGCTGCCGCGCCTCGGCCACCTCGGCCGACACGGGCGCCGGATCCTCGAGCACGGCGACCTGGATCGGGATCCCGACCTGGGGCGCCGCGCCTCCGACCCCGGGCGCCGTCAGCATCGTCCGGCGCAGCAACGCCACGAACTCGCTCAGTACCTGGTCGTCCACCTGGCCGTCGTACAACGCGGCCGGCTGCCGGAGCACCGGATCACCGAGCGAGACGATCGGCGCCACCCCGTCCTCGTCGCCGTACTTGTCGAGCAAACCGGTGATCGCGTCCTTGATCGTCGTCGCGCCAGTCATCGTCTGCGGTGTCACTCCTTGGGTCACTCCTCGAGGGCTGAGCAGTCCGGTCAGCGGGGCGGTCGCCGTGCCGGCCAGCAGGGTACGCCTGGTGATGCGCACGTCTCCTCCGTCCGTCGGCTGGGCGGTCACCCCATTCTCGGGACCAGGTAGGTCCGGAGCGGCGGCGCCTCGCGGAGGGCTGACATAGATTGGCGGTATGAGCAGAGGGCCGGTCACCAGGTTCAAGGTCGAGGTGCTCGACGGTGAGCGCACGTCCCGGCGCGAGGACGTCGTGGTGACCGAGGAACCGCTGGAGCTCCGGCTGGAGTGGCCCGGCCGCCCGGCCGAGCCGCTGGTGGTGACGATGCGGACACCTGGTTCGGACTTCGAGCTCGCGGCCGGCTTCTGTCTCGGCGAGGGCTTCGCGGTCCGCCCGGACGCGATCCGGACCGTTGCCTACTGCACCGATGTGAAGCTGACCAGGGAGCAGCAGTTCAACACCGTCACGGTCACTTTCGACGGACCCCCGGACCGCGAACCACCCCAGCGGTACGGCGTGACGTCGGCCGCGTGCGGCGTCTGCGGTCAGCAGAGCCTCGACGAACTCGCCGAGCGCGACTACGCCCCGGTCGACCCGGTCCAGGTCCCCGTGGACGTGGTCCGCCGGTTGCCCGACCTGCTCCGCGAGGCCCAGCCGACGTTCGGGCGGACCGGCGGGTTGCACGCGGCCGGGTTGTTCACGGCGACGGGCGACCGGGTGATCGTGAAGGAGGACGTCGGCCGGCACAACGCGGTCGACAAGGTGGTCGGCTGGACCGTGCTGAACCAGCAGACCCGGAGCGGTCTGGTGCTCGCGGTCAGCGGCCGCGCGGGGTACGAGATCGTCCAGAAGGCGGTCGCCGCGGGCCTCGGCATGATCGTCGCGGTCGGTGCGCCGTCCAGCCTCGCGGTCGACCTGGCCCGGCGGTTCGGCGTCACCCTGGTCGGCTTCACCCGGCCGGACCGGTGCGTCGTCTACGCGGCGCCGGAACGGGTACTCCACGGCTGACCCATCCGCCCGGGCCGCGGCTCCGAAGGGGAGGCGTACTGATCGAGCGATCGAAGAGGATGCGCCTGTGAGCGAGGAGTCGACGGCCTTGCCGTGGCCCGTGGCGGTCGGGCCGGGCGGCAGTACGCCCGTGGACCTGATGGCGCGGGTCGCGCGGGGCGACTCGGACGCGTTCAGCCAGCTGTACGACCAGATGGTGCCGCGGGTGTACGGCCTGATCCGGCGGGTGCTCCGGAATCCGGCCCAGTCCGAGGAGGTCACCCAGGAGGTGATGGTCGAGGTCTGGCGGACCGCCACCCGGTACGACGCCGACCGTGGCTCGCCGACCTCGTGGATTCTCACGATGGCGCATCGGCGGGCGATCGACCGGGTCCGCTCCGAGCAGTCCGCGACCGACCGGGAGCAGGCGGTCGCGGCCGCCTCCGCGAGCCCGGAGTACGACGAGGTGGCCGAGGCGGTCACCACGAATCTGGAGGTGGAGCAGGTCCGGCACTGCCTGTCCGCGTTGACCGAGCTGCAACGGGAGTCGGTGACGCTGGCCTACTACGGCGGATACTCGTACCGCGAGGTGGCCGAACTGCTGGACGCGAAGCTGGCGACGATCAAGGCGCGGATGCGGGACGGGTTGATCCGGTTGCGCGACTGCCTGGGAGTGACGGGGAGGTGAGGGGGACGATGACACCGGACGTGCACGCGTTGACCGGACCGTACGTGCTGAACGCTCTGCCCGAGGACGAGCGGATCGAGTTCGAGGCGCACCTCGCCGACTGCGCCGCCTGCAGTGCCGAGGTCGCCGAACTGCGGGAAGCGAGCACCAAGCTCGGCACCGCGGTCGGTACGCCACCTCCGCCGGCCCTGAAGGCCCGGGTCCTGGCCGAGGTCGCGACCACCCGGCAGTTGCCGCCGGTACTGCGCTCGGCCGAACCGCTCAAGGTGAAGAAGAGCCGGATGAGCCGGCGCTCGTTCTTCTCGCTCGCCGCGGCCGGTCTCGCGGTCGCGGGCGCCGGCGGGATCGCGATCGACCAGTACCGCGAGAACCAGCGGACCGAGCGGCAGAACGAGGAGCTCGCCGCCCTGCTCGCCCAGCCGGACGCGAAGACGGCACGGGACGCGGTCGAGGGCGGTGGCCGCGCGACGATCGTGATGTCGCCGAGCCAGGATCGCGCGATCGTCCTGCTGCACGGGCTGCGGGCGCTGCCCGACGGGAAGACGTACCAGCTCTGGCTGATGGACCGGTCGAACACCCCGCACTCGGTCGGCCTGGCCGGACCGGAGACCACGACGGTCATCCAGGGCGGCCTCGCCAACAAGGTCGCCCTCGGCATCACCGTGGAGAACGCCCCGGGTGCGACCAGCCCGACCTTCCCACCGGCCGCGCTCATCGCCATGGCGTGACTACGCTCGGAGCATGCTTCCGTACCTGATCGCGCTGGCGGGCCTGGCGGCCACCATCGGGGTCTTCACCCTCCTGGCAGCCTGGTCCCGCCGCCGCGGCACCGCCGGAGCAGCCCTCGGCGGAGCCATGGCCGCGTACAACGAGGCGTACCACACGACCGCCTACGCGACCCACCAGGAACAGCAGTCAGCGGCTGACCGCAAGGCCCAGCAGGGCTCCCCCGACGACCTCTAACCCAGCTTGATGAAGGTGGCGCGGGGGACGTACTCGTAGCGTTCCGGCATGCAGGTCAGGATGATGACCTGACCGTGGTCGCCGGCCCGGCCGAGCAGGGCGCCCATGTCGCGGAGGCGGCCCTTGTCGGACCAGCCGAGGGCGTCGTCGAAGATGACCGGGACGCTGTTGTCGCCGGTACTGACCAGGTGGCTGATCGCGAGCCGGGTGATGATCGCCAGCTGCTCCTGAGCACCCGTCGACAGCGCCTCGACCCGGAGCCGCGCGCCCTCCAGCTCCCGCTCGGCGACGGCCAGGTCGTCGTCCAGCCACACCCGGAAGGTCGGTCCGTACACGCTCCGGCCGAGCGCCTCGATCCGCGTCTGCAACGGCTCGGCGTATTTCGTCTGTGCTTCCGCCCGATGCCGGCCCAGCGTCTCGTGCACCCGCCGGGCCGCGTCCGCACGACGGTTCAGGCCCTCGTACTCCGCGCGCAGTGCCGCCAGCTCCAACTCGGCCGTGTCCTGCCGGGTCGCCAGCCCGTCGCGCCCGGACTGCTCCAGCCGGCCCTCGGTCGTCCGCAGCGAATCCCGCAAGGTGTCCCGCTCGCCCTGCAGCCGGCCGGCCACGGCCAGCGCGTCCGCCAGATCACCCGCGACCTCGTCGGCACCGGCGGCATCGGCCTGCTCCTGCACGACGGTCAGCTCGTCCAGCACGGTCTCGACGTCGGCCGTGGCCTTCTCTTCCTCGGCCTCGACCTGGTCGTCCGGCAGTACCGTCCGTGCGGCGTCCAGCGCCTCCTCGGCAGCGGCGACCCGCTCGGCCGCCAGCTCCGCCCGCGCCCGGGCCTGCTGCGCCTCGGACCGGTCCTCGTCGGCGGCCTTCCGCGCCTGAGCCGCCGCGAACTCCGCGTCCGCCAGCAACCGCTCGGCGGTCGCGAACTCGGTCCGCGCGCCCTCCAGCAGCAGCTGCGCACCGGCCAGGTCCCCCGGGGCCGCGGCGGCCGGGATCACCAGGTCGTCGAAGTCGAAGGTGTCCTCCTCGAACTCCTCGAACAGCGACATCTGCCCAGGCACGTCCTCGACGATCGGCTGCTTGCCCTTGGCCGGTGGCTCTTCCTCCTCCTCGGGCTCGGAGTCCGTGATCCCGAGCCGCGCGCACAGCACCGCGATCCGCTCACCCGGGTCTCCCCCGGACGTCAGCGACCGCTCGGTCCGCCGCGCCTCCTGCAACTCCGCCGATGACTTCTCGCCCTTGCGGAGCAACTCCCGCGCCGCCGGCAGATCCCGTACACCGGCGCGCTTCAGCAGGTCCTTCTCACGGCGCACCGCCTCGTCCACCAAGGAGCGCAGCGTCGCCGCCTCACCTCCCGCGCGGACGGTGACCTCGACCTGCCCCGGTACGCCGACGACGAGCTCGCCGGAGACCAGGAGCGACACCTCGGCGCCTTCGTCGAGCTCCGCGGGCACCGGTGATCCCCCGCCGTCCAGGCCGGTGCCCGACAACGCGACCACCTCGGCCCCGACCCGGCGTACGTGCACGTCCGGGACGCCGGCCGCGAGTGCCGCGCGGGCCTCGACCACCTTGGCGCGCGCGTCCTCCAGGTCGGTCACGATCTCGTCGGTGACCCGGATCCCGTCGAGCACCGCGGACGCGGCCGCGATCCGGGACCGGACCTCGACCAGCTCGGTCTGCAGCCCCAGCAACCGGTCCAGCTCGGCCCGGTCGGTCAGCTCGGCGACCTTCTGCTCCGCGGTCTGCACCTCGGCGCGGCGGGCGTCCTTCAGCTCGACGACCTCGGCCAGCGCAGTCTCCGCGGCGTGCACGGTCTCGGCCGCCTTCTTCGCCACGGTCTCCGCGTCGATCCGGCGGTCCGCGAACTCGGCCGCGGCCTGGGTGAACCGCTCGACGTCCGCGAGCAACCGCTCCCGCTCGACCCTGGTCCGGGTGTGGTTCTCCAGCCGGGCCCGCGCCGTCTCCGCCCGCGCGCGGACCGAGTCCCGGCGGAGCAGGATCTCGTCGGTCGCCTTCTTCCGCTCGCGCAGCTCCTCGACCGACTTCAGGTGCTCGGCCAGCCGGGTGCTCAGGTCGTCCAGGTCCAGGGTGAGCCGCTCGGCGCGACGGATGTCGGCCTGCACCTCCTCCATCGCCTTGACCGCCTGGGCGCGGACCAGCTCGGCCGCCTCGACCGCGTGCGCCGACTTCGCGTACTCCCCGGTGGGCCGGCCACGCGGCGTCCAGTACCGCAGGTACTCGTGCTCGACCGCGCTCACCAACGGCATCGACGCGCCGTCCACGGGAGTGCCGGACTCGGCCGTGACCGCGGTGATCAGCGGCTCGGCGTCGGCCGGGGTCGGCAGCACCAACGACTGGCCCTGGCTCACCATCAAGGTCTGCCAGAGCACCGGGTCGACGTGCTCGGCGAACAGCCGCTCGGCCTCGTTGTGCGCCTCGCGGCCGGTCCAGGACGTCCGGCGGCCGTCGCTCTCGACGACGGTGAGCTCGGTGGAGCGGTCCTTCAGCCAGCGCTTGGTGTAGGTCAGCTCGCGGCCACCCAGGGTCAGCTCCGCGGTCACCTCGGGACCGACGTCGTGGCCGACCGGCTGGATGTCCACGATCCGCTTGGACTTCGAGTCGTCCGGCAGATCGAAGACCAGCCCGAACGCCTCGACCAGGCTGGACTTGCCGACCTCGTTGTCGCCGACGACGACCGTGGTCCCGATCGAGGGCAGCTGGACAGTACGGTCCTGCACGCCACGGAAGTTCCGCAGCGTCAACCTGTGCAGCCTCATCCCGCGTCCCGCGCCAATCGGTGCATCAACGTCAACGCGGCCCCGGCCCCGTCGTCACCGGAAGCCAGCGCCTGCCGCAGCTCCTCCATCGCGGCCCGCGCCGGTCCGCTCAGCTGCAACGCGTCCAGGTCGGCCGCGTCCGGCGCGGGCCGGACGGTCCAGAACTTGGCCCACCGCTCCACGCTGGCGAACACCTCGCCCTGCGCGTCGACCATCGCGTCCAGCCGGCTCAGCAGCGGCAACGGCAACGACCCGTCGGCGGCGAGCCGGACGTACGTCCGCTCCTTGTCCGGGAGCTCGGCGAACCAGTCCTCCAACGCGGTCAGCGACTCCTCGTCGTCCAGCTCGACGTGGTGCTCGACCATGTGCCAGGCGCCGACCCGCCGCGGCTCGACCGTGATCGCGGTGTCGGTCAGCGTCACGGCGAGCACGTTGCCCGGATGCGTCTCCTCGGGCGCGGTCACCTCCTGCGTCCCGGAGAACCAGATCCGCTCGGTCACCTCGGTCGTCGAGTGCCGGTCACCCAGCCCGACGTAGTGCAGCCGCCCGTCGGCGACCGCGGCCTCGAGCGCCGCCTGGTCGATCGTCGGCACGTCCGACATCCCACCGCTCAGGCTGGTCAGCTGACCGTGGGCGAGCAGGATCCGCACCGTCCCGGCCGGCGCCGCCGACAGCTCGGCGTACCCCGGCGCCGCGGGATCGGACAGCGGTCGCCGGGAGCGCCACGGGGCTCCGACGAGCTCCACGCCGGGCACGATCTCCAGCGGCTCGGACCCGGTCAGCACGGTGACGTGCTCCGGCTTGTGCCCGGTCCACTGCGCCGACGTCCAGAGCGAGCCCGGCTCGAGCGCGTCGTGGTTGCCCGGCAGCAGGACGACCGGGACCTCGATCCGCTTCAGCGCCTCGCACGCGCGCAGGATCGTCTGCCGCTCGACCTGGTTGTGCTCGAACACGTCCCCGGTCACGACGACGAACGCGGCCCCGGTCTCGCGCGCCACCTCGCCGATCCGTGCCACCGCGTCCAGCCGCGCCTGACCCCACCGGGCCTGACCGTCCGGGCCCAGGAACCGGCGCATCATCCCCAGCTGCCAGTCCGAGCTGTGCAGAAACGTGATCTCCATCGCGCGAGAAACCTAACCTGAGGCACCGACAACCGCCCAACCCAACACACCTACAACGCGTAACCGCCCGGCATCCGAACACGCATTCGGAACTTTCCGGTCCGGTCTCCTCCCTGAAGCGCACCACCTGGGTCACCAGGCCGAGCGCGACCGCCTGCACGTCGACCTCTAAACCCGTTGCCGCCCGGCCGCGGGATCGCCCAGGATCGGCGGCATGGAGATCGTCCTGGAGACCGAGCGGCTGGTGCTGCGCCGCTTCACCGGAGGCGATGCGGAACTGCTGGTGGAGCTGGACTCCGACATCGAGGTGATGCGGTACCTGACCGGTACGCCGACGCCGCGGGGCGAGATCGAGCAGAAGATCCTGCCGGGGATGCTGGCGGTGTACGCACGGCACCCGGGGCTGGGGACGTTCGCGGCGCACGAGAAGGCGTCCGGGGAGTTCGCGGGCTGGTTCGGTCTGCAGCCGACCGCGACGGCCGGAGAGCTCGGCGTCGGGTACCGGCTGCGGCGTGAGGTCTGGGGACGTGGCTACGCGAGCGAGGGCACCAGGGCGCTGATCGCGAAGGCGTTCGACGACGGGGCCGAGCGGGTGGTCGCGGACACGATGGCGGTGAACACCAGGTCCCGGCGGGTGATGGTGAAGTCCGGGCTGCGGTTCGTCCGGGTCTTCCACGTCGCCTTCGAGGACCCGCTGCCGGGCACCGAGCACGGCGAGGTCGAGTACGCCGTCGACCGCGCGACCTGGTTAGCTGGGAGTCGTGCCTGACGCCAAGCCGCCGTACGCCGTCCTGGACATCGACGCGACGTTGTCCGACACGAGCCGGCGGATCCACTTCCTGGACCGGCGGCCGAAGGACTGGAACGCGTTCTTCGCCCACGCCAAGGAGGACGCCGTCCTCGACGAAGGGCTCGCGGTCGCGACCACGCTGGCCGAGACGCACGAGATCGTCTACCTGAGCGGGCGGCCCGAGCGGTTGCGCCGGGACACGGTGAAATGGCTGAAGGACAACGGCTTCCCGGAGGGCCGGATCTTCCTGCGCGGCAACACCGACCGGCGGCCGTCCGCGGTGATGAAGCTGTACCGGCTGAAGGCGCTCCGCGCGGAACGCCCGGTCGCCGTGCTCGTCGACGACGACGTCCGGGTCTGCGACGCGGCCGAGAAGGCCGGCTTCACGGTCCTGCGAGCCGACTGGGGACTCGACCCGGAGACCCAGCCGACCCTCTTCGACGCCCAGGAAACCGAAGGCCGCACCTGACGACCTGCACGTAGGCCGGGTCGTGCTCAGCAGCAGAGTCCTCGCGGTTCCGGGAAGGTTGGCGGACCGGCCGCGGTTGTCACCAGGTACACGCTCTCGATCTGACGAGGAGTACCGATGAAGGCCGTAGTGCACAGCGAGCAAGGGACCGCGGACGTCCTCCGCCTCACCGACCTCGACCTCGGCGAACCGGCGGCCGGTGAGGTTCGCCTCCGGATCGCGGTCTCGGGCGTGAACCCGACGGACTGGAAGGCCCGCAGCGGCCTGTACGGCGAGGGCGACATCCCCGTCTCGGTCCCGAACCAGGACGGCGCCGGCATCGTCGACGCGGTCGGCCCCGACGTGGAAGGCCTGTCGGTGGGTGACCGTGTCTGGGTGACGCTCGCGGCCCACGAACGTCCCGCCAGTGGGACCGCGCAGGAGTACACCGTGGTCCCGGCAGGACGCGTCTTCCCGCTCCCCGAAGGCGCCGGCTTCGATCTCGGCGCGAGTACCGGAGTTCCCGGGATCACGGCGCATCGCGCGTTGACGGTCGGCGAGGACCTGCCGACGCGGATCGCCCCTGGCGCGTTCGACGGCAAGGTCGTCCTCGTCGCCGGTGGCGCGGGCGCGGTCGGGCACGCCGCGATCCAGCTCGCGCGCTGGGCCGGCGCGACCGTCGTCACCACGGTCAGCGGCCCGCCGAAGTCGGACTACGCCAAGGCCGCGGGCGCTCACCACGTCGTGAACTACCGCGACGACGACGCGGCCGAGCAGATCCGCGGGTTCGCTCCCGGCGGGGTCGACCTGATCGTCGAGGTCGCGGCCGGCCGCAACAGCGCGCTCGACCTCGCCGTCCTCAAGCCACGCGGCACGATCGCGATCTACGCCAACGACGGCGACGCGCCGTTCGCCCCGAACGTCCGCCAGAACATGGGCCTCAACGCCCGGTACCAGTTCGTCCTGCTGTACAGCGTCGGCTGGGACAAGCTCACCGCGGCCGCCGAGGACCTCAACGCGGCCATCGCCGCGGGCGCTCTCCCGGTTGGCGAAGCAGCCGGTCTCCCCCTGCACTACTACTCCCTCGACCAGGCCGCCGAAGCCCACCGCGCGGTCGAGTGCGGAGCCACCGGGAAGGTCCTGCTGAAGATCGCCGAGCTGTAGGGATCACGCGGTCCGCGGCAGGGTTCGCGGGTCCGCTCCGATCTGTCCGGGGCACGGGCTAAGGTCGAACTCGTGCCTGAAGTCGATGCTTCCTTCCTTGCTCTTCCCCGCCGGGAACTGGCCGAGGCCGCGTTGCGCCGGGCCCGGGACCTGGGCGCCGAGTTCGCCGAGTTCCGGCTCGAGCGGATCCGGTCGGAGTCGATCTCGTTGCGCGACGGCGTGCTGGAGTCCGCGCGTGACGACGAGGACCTCGGTCTCGCGGTCCGGGTGATCCACGACGGGACGTGGGGCTTCGCCGCCGGGGTCGCGCTGACCACCGACGAGGCGATCCGGGTCGCCGAGCAGGCGGTCAACCTCGCCCAGGTCTCCCGGCCGATCAACAGCGAGCGGATCGAGCTGGCCGACGAGCCCGTGTACGACGCCGTCACCTGGGTGTCGGCGTACGACGTGGACCCACAGAGCGTGCCGCGGGCGGACAAGGTCGCGCTGCTCACCGACTACTCCCACCGGCTGCTCTCCGCCGCCGGGGTCGACCACGTGACCGCGTCCGTGGCCACCGTCCACGAGTGCAAGTACTACGCGAACTCCAAGGGCACGTCGTACACGCAGCAGCGGGTGCGGATCGGCCCGGAGATCCAGGCGGTCGCCGTCGATGCCGAGACCGGGCGGTTCGACTCGATGGCGAGTTGCGCACCGCCGGCCGGCCGCGGCTGGGAGTACCTGACCGGGACCGGCTGGGACTGGGACGAGGAGCTCGCCGCGATCCCCGGCTGGCTCGCCGAGAAGATGGCCGCGCCGAGCGTCGAGCCGGGCCGGTACGACCTGGTCGTCGACCCGACCAACCTGTGGCTGACGATCCACGAGTCGATCGGCCACGCCACCGAGCTGGACCGCGCCCTCGGGTACGAGGCGAACTACGCGGGGACCAGCTTCGCCACCCTCGACAAGCTCGGCACCCTGCAGTACGGCTCCCCCGTCATGCACGTCACCGGTGACCGCGTGGCCGACCACGGCCTGTCCACGGTCGGGTACGACGACGAGGGCGTCGCCGGGCAGCAGTGGGACCTGGTCAAGGACGGCGTCCTGGTCGGGTACCAGGTGGACCGCCGGATGGCGAAGGTCAACGAGGACGTGCTCGGGACACCCCGGTCGAACGGCTGCGCCTACGCCGACTCGGCCGGCCACATCCCGATCCAGCGGATGGCGAACGTCTCCCTGCAGCCGGCCGAGAACGGTCCCTCGACCGAGGAGCTGATCAGCCGGGTGCGGAACGGGATCTACATCGTCGGCGACAAGTCCTGGTCGATCGACATGCAGCGGTACAACTTCCAGTTCACCGGCCAGCGCTTCTACAAGATCACCGACGGCAAGCTGGACGGCCAGCTCCGCGACGTCGCGTACCAGGCCACCACGACCGAGTTCTGGGGGTCGATGGAGGCCGTCGGCGGACCGCAGACGTACGTACTGGGTGGCGCGCTGAACTGCGGCAAGGCCCAGCCGGCCCAGTCCGGCGCGGTCACCCACGGCTGCCCGTCGGCGCTGTTCCGCGGCGTCAACATCCTCAACACCACGCAGGAGGCCGGCCGGTGACCGCGATTCAGCTCACCCCGCAGGACACGGTCGAGCGCGCCCTCGACCTCGCCGCGACCGAAGGGGCCGACGGCTGCGTCGTCCTGGTCGCCGAGACCTCGAGCGCGAACCTGCGCTGGGCCAACAACACGCTGACCACGAACGGTGCGATGCGCGGATCCGACGTCACCGTGATCGCGACGGTCGGCGCCGGTGAGGGAACGGCCGCGGGCGTGGTCAGCCGGTCCTCGGTGACCGACGCGACCCTGCGCGAGATCGTCGCGTCCGCGGTCGCCGCCGCCCGCGCGTCCGGCCCGGCCGAGGACGCCCGCCCGCTGGTCGACGGCCTGGTCGGCGCCGACTGGGCCGAGGAGCCCGACGAGACCTCGGTGACCGTGTACGCCGACTTCGCCCCCGCCCTCGGCGAGACGTTGCAGCGGGCAACCAAGGAGAACCGCTGGCTGTACGGTTTCGCCGACCACGAGGTGGTCACCCTGTACGTCGGGTCCTCGGCCGGGCTGCGACTGCGGCACACCCTGCCACGCGGTCACGTCAGCGAGACCGGCAAGACGGCGGACAAGAGCCAGTCCGCGTGGGTCGGCGCGGCGACGCGCGACTTCACCGACATCGACCCGCTCGGGCTCGACGCCGAGCTCACCCGGCGCCTCGGCTGGGCGAGCCGGACCGTCTCGGTCGAGGCCGGCCGGCACCCGACGATCCTTCCGCCGGCGGCCGTGGCCGACTTGATGACGTACCTGTACTGGACCCTCGACGGCCGCGACGCGCACGAAGGACGCAGCGTGTTCTCGAAGCCGGGTGGCGGCACCCGCGTCGGCGAGGTGCTGTCGACCCGCCCGGTCGGCCTGCGGTCCGACCCGCACGTCACGGGCCTGGAGACGTTCCCGTTCGCGGTCGCGCGGTCGTCCGGCGGATCGGCCAGCGTGTTCGACAACGGGCTGCCGCTGTCCGGGACCGACTGGATCCGCGCCGGCAAGCTCGAGCACCTGATGACCAGCCGGTTCACCGCCGAGCTGAGCGGCGCGACCGCGGTGACGCCGGCCATCGACAACTACGTGGTCTCGGTGGAGGGCGCGACCGGGTCCGTCGACGACCTGGTGAGCGGGCTCGACAACGGCCTACTGCTGACCTGCCTGTGGTACATCCGCACCGTCGACCCGCAGACCCTGCTGCTCACCGGGCTGACCCGCGACGGCGTGTACCTGGTCGAGAACGGCGAGGTGGTCGGTGCCGTGAACAACTTCCGCTTCAACGAGAGCCCGGTCGACCTGCTCGGCCGGTTCACCGCGGCCGGCGCGACGGTGCCGTCGTTCTCCCGGGAGTGGGGCGACTACTTCTCCCGGACCGCGACGCCGCCACTGCTCGTCCCGGACTTCAACATGTCCACGGTGAGCCAGGCCAGCTGATCCTCTCGACGCAAGAAGGTCCCGCGAAACCGGTGGTTTCGCGGGACCTTCTGCGTGTGGTACGGGTCAGACCGTCGGGTACCCGGGGTCCGCGTTCGGCGTACCGGTGCCGAAACGCTCGGCGGCCTTCGGGTCCGGGCCGTGCTGGTTGTCGCCGGCGTTGCCCTCGGTGGCGAGGAAGACGATCAGCACGATCCAGCCGATGATCGGGACGATGCCGATCAGGATCCACCAGCCGGTCCGGTTGGTGTCGTGCAGCCGCCGGACCGTGACACCCAGGGTCGGCAGCAGGACGGCCAGCGAGTACAGGCCGGACAGCAGGCCCGTACCGGTGTCGTTACGGGTGCCGATCAGCCCGTCGACGATGGAGAGCACGATGGAGATGATCACGCTGAACAGCGTGAACATCCAGTACTCCTTGCGCCGTGCACGACCGGTGAACACGACGTATTTCTTGAGTACCTCGGTGTACCACTGCATTGCTATCTCCGTTGCTCGAAAATGAGACGTCGAGCGAGCCTGACGGAACAGGTTCCCGTCCGTCAACGCACACACGGCATGGTGACCACACCGCAACCTGACGTTCGTCAGGCGGCCGGTTTGGCCTGGGTGATCCGGAACAGCCGGCGGGAGTCCTCCTGGTACGGCTCGATCCCCCCGAGCTCCCACCGGTCGGCGAGCTCCCGGACCAGGCCCTCGTCGAAATACCGTCCCACGAACCCGTCCTTGGTCGCCAGGCCGTCGCCGAGGTCCTCGCACCGGCCGTACCCGGTGTCATCCGTCGACCACACCGTGTAGACGAACAGCCCACCGGGCCGGAGCACGCGGCGGATCTCCAGGACCAGCGAACGCAGCTCGGCCCGGGAGAAGGCCATGTTCAGCAGCAGGTTCGCGTACACCGCGTTGACGGTGCCGTCGGCGGGTGGGAGCGGATCTCGCACGTCGTGCAGGGCGGCCGTCACCCGGTCGTCGAGTCCCTCGGCCTGCGCTTCCCGGCGCAACTGGTCGAGCGCCGATTCGCTGAAGTCGGTCGCGTGCACGCTGAATCCCTGCCGGGCAAGGTAAAGCGCGTCCCGGCCGTGGCCGGCGCCGAGCTCAAGCACGTCGTCGATGCCCGCGGCACCGAACAGTCGGACGGTCCACCGCGCGGCCGCGGACGGCTCGGCCCCGTGCAACCACCGGTTCTGCTCGTACGCCGCCTGCCAGCGATCCTGCTGAGCCCGAGCGAGCTCCTGTCCAGTCTTCATCCAGCTCTCCCCGTGTGTCCACGCCGGTCCTGGACGACCGACAGACCGCAGCAGCCTACGCGACGAATTGAGTAGACGTACTCAGGCGTCGTCCCGTTCCGCCCGGAAGAGTGGTCACCACCACAGCCAAGGAGCGAGGATGAACGTTCAAACCGCCAGTTTTCACTGCCCTGCCTGCCGAACCCTGCTCCAGCTGACGCCGGCCCCGCCGGTCGCGCCCGCTCCTTGGATGCCTCCGACAACCATCCACCCACCGCTGCCCGCACCGATGGCGCCGCGATCCTTCCCGATCCGCCCCGAACTGCCGGCGCCGCCGGTCTCGCCGGCGCCGGTCCCCGAGCCGACCAGCGGCACCCGGCTTCCGCCCTACCCCGCACCTGCTCCCCCGCAGGCCGCACCCCCTCCCGCACAGGCCGCGCGTGCTTCCGTGCCTTTCCCCGCGCCTGGCACGCGTCCGTCCGTGCCTTTCCCCGCGCCTGGCACGCGTCCGCCCGAACCTTTCCTCGCGCCGGGCGCCCCTCGGCCCGCGGCTGCCGCGCCGAGTACCCCCAAGCCACCCAAGGAACGGCGCCGCCTCAGCCCGCAGGCCACGTTGCTCGGTCTCGGCGTCCTGCTCCTGCTGGCCGCCGGCGTCACGTTCCTCGCGGTCACCTGGGACAGCCTGCCGGTCGGCGCGCAGGTCGGGATCATGGCGACCCTCGCCGCGATCGCCCTCGGCGGCGCCGTCCCCGCCGCCCGCCACCGCCTCGACGGCACCGCCGAAGCCCTCGCCGTTCTCGGCGGCGGCCTGCTGATCGTCGACCTGTACGGCACCCGCGCCCTCGGCCTCGTCGATCCCGAGGCGATCAGCCTGATCGACCACATCGCCCTGATGGCCGCAATTGTTGCCACGGTCAACTTTGTGCTGCACCGTCTGGCCAAGTCGGTCAAGACCTTCGGCATCACCACGGTCGTCGCCGCCCAATTCCCCGTCCCCCTCCTCATCGCCGGCCACGTCAACCTCGCCGTACTCCTGCTCGCCCTGCTCACCCAGTCGGTCATCACCGTGCTGCTGTCGGCGAAGAGCACCCGCACGGTCCGCCTCACCGGCGCCACCTGCGGGACCCTGGTCTTCACCGGCCTGACCGTCCTCGGCGCCATCCGCGTCTTCCTCGCGCTGGTCGCTCAGCACGACCCCTACTTCGCGGACCCGTTCACGCAGACGCTTGCTCTCAGCGCCCAGTTCACCGCCGTCGTCTGCCTGGCCGCGGCCACAGGGATCACCCTGATCCACCGAGGAGCACTGCCCCGCGTTCTGCCGCCGCTGCTTGGCCACACCTTCTGCATCACCGCGGCCGCGTTCACGATCTCGATGTTCCTCCCCCAGGTACCGACGGCCGGCCGCTGGCTCACCACCGCGCTCGCAACCGTACTGACGCTCACCCTGCTCCTCACCAACCAGCAGAACCCGCTCCGCAAGACCCTGCTGACCCTGGCGACCACCATCACCGCGGCCATGACCACGCTGACCGCCACGCTCCTCGCGGATCTGCTGCACCTCAGCCTGATCGCCGCGCTGATCGCCGTACTCGCCTTCATCGCCGCCTGGCGTCACCGCCTCGACGTCGCCGTGGCGGGTGCCACCGCGAGCCTCGCCGCGCAGGCCGCGATCGTCCTCACCCTCCCCCAGGAACACCTCACCCGCTGGACCGGCGGAATCGCCCTGGCCGTCGTTGCCGCCTGCACCATCGCCGCCGCCACCCGGTACGTGGGCCGCGCCCCCGAACGCGCCCTGCTGGCCGCCGCCGCCTGCGCGACTGGACTCGCCGAGATCGTGATCCTGACGACCGCCTCCTCCGACACCGGCACCGGCATCGTCCTCACGATCGCCGCCGCCCCCCTCGTGGCGTACGGCCTCCAACCGGCTCGCCGTGCCGTCCTGCTCATCGCGGGTGCGTTGCTCATCATCGCCAGCATCGCGTTCGTCGCCGGCTCCGGCACCACCACGGTCGAGTGGTTCACCCTGCCGCCGGCCGCCATCATGCTGGCCATCGGCATCCTCCGCTGGCGCGACCAGCCCAGCTGGCTCTTCCTCGGACCTGGCCTGCTGCTGGCCCTGGCCCCCTCCACCTTGCTTGCCAACGGCAACGACATCCCCAGGACCACCCTGGTCGTCGCCGCCGCCACCGCGGCCATCCTGATCGGCACCCGCGGCTCGCTCCAGGCCCCGTTCGTCCTGGGCGCCGCGGCCCTCACCAAGATCGCCGTCTGGCAACTCCTCGAAGTGGCCCCGCTGATCCCCCGCTGGATCACCCTGGCCCTGGCCGGCGCCGTCCTCCTCGCCGTAGGCGCAACCTACGAACGCCGCCTCCACCAAGCCAAAGCCGCCGCCCGCTGGATCACCGCCCTGCGCTGACCCGACTACTTTGCGCTTTCACAGACGACCCGGATCGCGGATACTGGTGTTCCGGACATCGAGCACCTGGGGGGCGAATGGCCGAGCGCGCCGACTGGGACTCGCCCGACGCCCTGGTACTGATCAACGTGCTGGAGAAGCTCCGAGCACGGGACGGGCTGATCCTGTCCCGGCTGCAGGACGAGCGCAATCCGGTCGCCGCACCTCTGCTCGGTCTGGCCGCCACCCGGCGGTACGCGACGGTGCACAACGTCAAACCGGCGTCGGCAGCGCTCGAGGTGGTCGGGCAGTGCGTGCGGCACACCATGAGCGGCACCGAGCAGATCGTCGCCGACGCGATCCTCGCACTCGGGTTGTTCGCCGACGCGTACACGCGGCACGGCATCGATCCGCGGGCGATCCAGTCGCTGAGCGCCGACTCGCTCGGCCGCCGCCGGACGGCGCTCCTGGGGCACTGGCGACGGCTGCACGAGTCGCTCGGTCACCCACCCACCGATCCACCGAGCGACCGCGCACTCCGCGGCACGACGGAACGCGAGGTCCTCCGCGAACTGGCACGTCAGCTCATCCGCCGCGAGGTCTACTCGGTCGGCTCGAAGGGTGCCGTCCTGCCGGCGTCGGGCGACGCGCCGGTACCGGCGTCGGCGGGCAGCGGCGGCAAGGTGATCGTTGTCGGCGGCGCCGTGATGGACGCGACGTTCCGGACCAAGCAACTGCCGGCCCGGGAGACGTCGAGCGAGGCGTACGGTTTCGACCTCTCCCCCGGCGGCAAGGGCCTCACCCAGGCGGTGGCGGCGGCCAGGCTCGGGCTGGACGTGTCTCTCATCGCCGCCGTGGCCGACGACCGTTTCGGCCAGGAGATCATGCACTACCTGCGCGACGAAGGTGTCGACACGTCCCTGGTCAAGGTCGTGCACGAGGCCAGGACGCCGTTCACCGGTGTCATCGAGATGGAGCTCGGCGACAGCATCGCGGTGAACTGGCGCAACCAGGTCGACGTCCGCCTCGACGTCCGCGACATCGACCAGCATTCGCGCGCGCTGGCCGGCTGCGACGTCGTCCTGGTGACCTTCGAGATTCCGCGCGAGACGGTGCAGCAGACGCTCGCGCTGGCCAAGAGCGAGGGTGACGACTCCCCACTCGTGATCGTGACACCGGGCCAGCCGTACCCGGACGAGACGATCTCGCGGCATTCGCTGACCCAGATCGACTACCTGGTCGCGCACGCGTGGGAGCTGGGCAGGTACGCCCCGGCCGGACAGGACCGCTTCGACCCCGATCCCGTCGCCCGCAACATGCTCGCGTACGGCGTGGACACCCTCTGCCTGCTCGTCAACGGCGGGTGCACCGTCTATTCGGAAGCGGCGCACGAGGCTTTCATGGTGCCGACGTTCCCGTCGATCTACAAGGAATCCTCGGCGGCCCGGGACGCTTTCTGCGCGGCGCTCGCCGCCAAACTCATCGACAACGAGCGGGCGTTCTCCGAGCAGGTCGCGCTCTGGGCGGCGGCCGCGATGTCGTGTGCGACCGCCGATTTCCCACTGTCGAATTCCATGCCGAACCGCAAACGGGTGGAGACCTTGCTCAGCCGGTCACATTTCACCATCAAGGCGCCCTGACAAAGGCCGCCGGGAATCACCGGCAGCGGGTCAGCGCCGCAGCCGTTTCTGGTCGTCGGGAGCGACGAATTCGGTCTCGCCGCGGACCCGGCAGCAGAAGATCGTTGAATCGAGCAACGTCGCCCGGCTCTGCTGGACCGACCCGGGATGCCGGGTCTTCAGCTCGGCCAGGTTGGCCGTTCCGAAGCGGGCGCGGAGCTGCCGCGGACTGGCGTACTGCCGATCGACGTACAGGTACGGACGCGGCGCGATCGACATCCAGCGATGCCAGTTCGCGGCGCGGTAGCTCGAGCCGGTGAAGCCCAGGTTCGGGTCGACGGCGGTGGTGAGCAGGTCGACGCCGGGGCACTCCTGCCGGACATACGAGCGGACCTTCGCCAGCAGGTACGAGATCGCGTTCGCCGGCGCTATGTCGAAGGAGTAGACCCGGGAGATGTCCCAGGCCCGCTCCCGTGGCACCTGGAACTGCACGGCCAGCTGACGCCCCACCTGCCGCCACTCGAGCGGGGACACGCTGCAGAGGCTCACCGGGAGGCGGTAGACCGGGTCGACCAAGGCGAAGTTGAGCGACCCCGGCCGGGCACTGCGCAGGTAGTGCAGGTTGGTGAAGATCCGGGCCGCGTCGGCCTCGGAGTACCGGACGAACAACAGCTCCTGCAGGAGGAACTTGCTGTCGGGGATCAACGCCCTGATCCGGGCCTGGTCGGCGCGGAGATCGGCACCGCTGCGCCGGATCTCGTCCTGGAGCTGCCGTTGACTCAGCGTCCCGTCCTGCCGAGCTACCCGCGGCAGGTGCAGCAGGGTGCGCACGGCGAGGGCGCGGGGCTCCAGTCCGTTGCGGACGGCAGCATCGCGGACCAGGTCGGAAAGCAGCGAATCGGGCCGACGGCAATCATCGAGCGAGAGTCGCAGAACCGTCGACGTGACGGGACTCATGGACACGCGAGAATGCTAGCGGACATCGCCCGGTTCGCCGCACTTCCCGCCAATCCTGGGCAACGTTTCGCGGCCGCGGACCAGGACGCCACCGCGAGCTGCCAAATGGCACCACGAGTGGACCAGTTGGCACGCTTTTCGCCGGATCGCTGCGGAACTGCCCGGCCGGCTCGGCCAGAAGAGCGTCGGTGCACCTTCTCCCGATGCCACATTTCCGCATTGACAGCCTTTTGACAGGACATTTACTGGGAGTACGAACTCAACCCCGGAAAGGGAACGGCTCAATCTAACCCAACCATCGCAGATTACAAGAGTCCGACCGACAGCTGATTCACAGAAAAGAGGGACATCATGCCAACCAACGAATTACTCGCGGCCCTGGTGGTCGTGGCGTCGGCCGTGATCCTGATCTCCTTCTGGCGACAGATCCTGTTCATGCTGCTGTTCGCCGCGGTCATGGTCTTCTGCCTGGGCGTGTACAACGTCGCCGTCGCGATGCACGGCTGAGGACGGCGCGGCAACGACGCCGCGTCCCGTTCTTGCCGACGACCCGCCTGGGGCTCCCCCGGGCGGGTTTTGTTTTCGTAGGCTCGGCAGGGTGAGTGACGACGCCGCCGATCTCAGTCTCACCGAATTGCTCCCTTTGCTGGAGCGCCGCCGCCTCTCGGCCCGTGAGCTGGTCACCGATTGCCTGCACCGGATCGACGCGGCCGAACCGGTCGTTCGCGCGTTCGTCACCCGTACGCCCGAACTCGCTCTCGAAGCCGCGGACCGGGCCGACCACGCCCGGGCGACCGGAGCAGGGACCGGTCCGCTGGCCGGTGTCCCGGTGGCGGTCAAGGACGTGTTCCTGACCAGGGGGATCCTGACGACCGCCGGCAGCCAGATCCTCGCGAACTATGTCCCCGCCGAGGACGCCGCCGTCTGGGAACGGCTCGCGGCGGCAGGCGCCGGCCTCCTCGGGAAGACCACCACGCACGAGTTTGCCTACGGCACCGCTTCGGCGCCGACCAGCAATCCCTGGGACAGCCGCCGCACGCCCGGTGGCTCGTCCGGTGGCTCGGCGGCCGCACTTGCCGGACGGATGGTCCCTGTTGCCACTGGCACCGACACAGGTGGATCGTTACGCATCCCGGCCGCCGCCTGCGGAGTTTGCTCCTTGCGCAGCGCACAAGGCCGGGTGTCCCGATTCGGGGTGATCCCGTTGAGTCCTTCGTTCGACGTCGCCGGCCCGATGGCGCGGCGCATGTTGGACGTGTCGCTGTTGATGCGGGTCCTTGCCGGTCACGATCCGCGGGACACCGGCAGCCGGGACGAGCCGGTCCCTGGCTATCCGACGAGTCCACCGTCCGACCTGCGCGGTGTTCGCATAGGTCTGCCGATCGCGATGTCGTGGCAACAGGTCGACGACCGGATCGCGACCGTTTGCCGAGAGGCACTCGGCCTCTTGACCGCCCAGGGCGCGGAACTGGTCGAGATCGAGAACCCGCCGAGCGCGGCCGTCGTCCTGGCCAAGCAGTACGGGGTATTCGACACCATCAACGAGACAGAGGCGCACCAGATTCACGACGCCCTCGTCGCGCACAGCCACCTCTACACGCCGCAGGTCCGCGACCGGGTCCAGAAAGGCGAGCAGATCAGCTCGGAACGGTACGACGAGGCGCTTCGGCTCCGGCGGCAGTGGTCGGCCGAGTGGCGTGCCCTGATGACGCGGCACCGTCTGGCCGCGGTCGCTCATCCGACGATCGACGCGCCGCCGCCCATCATCGATGTCCACGGTCCGCCCCAAGGTCCACGGATCCGGCTCTCGGTGCCGTGGTCGATCGCCGACTTCGCCGCGCTCAGCGTGCCCGCGGGACTGGACAACCGCGGACTCCCGGTCGGACTCTCGCTCGCCACCTTGCCCGAGTGGGAGGCCGACCTGCTCGGGCTCGGCATCCTGATCGACGAGGAACTGCAGCTCTGGCGCCACGGTCCACCCTGCTGACCACTCACCAAGGGCGTTTCGGGGGGATGGCTGTTGCTGTGTGGAGGGGGTTGGGCATGCGGCCGGTGACGGGGATGGGTGGGCGGGTGTCGAGGTCTTGGTAGCCGAGGGTCAGGCGGTAGCCGTTGAGGGGGTAGCGGGCGAAGGTCTGGCCGTCGAGGGCTGTCGCTTCGAGGCGGGTGGCTTGGCGGGGGAAGGTGGTTGCGTAGAGGTCGAGTTCGCCGCGGATCAGGCCCCAGAAGCGGTCGGGCGGGATGAGGTCCAGGTCGGCCAGGGGGTTGAGGACGCCGAGGAGGAGGGCGTCGACGAGGTACTGGCGGAGGACGTGCCAGGGTTTGCGGGGGAGGACGCGGGCGTGGGAGTCGGGTTCGTGGCCGCGGGCGGGGACCGGGTCGGTGGAGACGTTGACGTCGTCGATGAGGTCCTTGACGACGATGCGGGCCGGCATCCCCTCTGGGCCGCAGATGACGGCGAGGTTCTCGCCGTGGGGGTTCACCGTGATGCCGTAGTGGTGCATCAGGTGGAGTAGCGGGCGGAGCAGCGCTGCGAAGAGGTCCGCGAGCCAGGTCTCCGGGTCGGCGCCGGACTGGTCGATCATGGCCACCACCAGTGGTTCGCCGGCCGCGTCACGGTGCAGTACGGCGGCCAGCGGCCAGGCGGACTCGCCCTGTTGGAGTCGGGGGTGCAGCGGGTCCCGCCAGATGCACCCGAGCGTTTCCGTCCACTGGTAAGGGATTCCGGGCGCCGTGGAGAGCTGGGGATGCCGCACCGTCACGGATGCCACCTCGCCGAGCAGCTCGGTACCGAGGCGGCCCAGTACCTCGTCGCGGGACCAGAGTCCGCGGAGCCATTGGGTGACCATCGGGGCGGCCAGGGAGCAGTGTTCGGGGATGCCGCGGTACACCGACGTGTTGAGGATCTTCAGCGGTAGCTTCACCTGGTACCGAAGGGGGTCCGTGATGTTGACGACAGTACGGATCGACTGTGTCGGCAAGTACTCGTCGGGCGCCTCCCCCAGCACCACGATCTCCCCCGTGGCCAACTCGCGCGCCCACTGCGTCCGTACGACGTGGTCCAGCTGCCACGGGTGAACTGGCATCCAAACGTACGCGTCCGGGTCGTCCAGCTTCGCGCGGAACTCGTCCAGTACCGCCGTACCCAGCTCCCGCTCGACCACGGCGTGCTCCGACAGGTCCGGCGTACCGCGGAACTCCGCGAGGCCACGGCGAACGGCGAGCCAGACCAGGCGGAGCGGGGTCCGGGCCTCGGGCGCGTAGCGGGCGCTGTCGGTTGCGGAGAAGCCGAGGCGGCCCTTGTTCGCGACGAGCAGCGGGTGGCCCGTGAGGTGGCCGTCCAGCTGCCAGTGTTCCAAGCCGAGCAGGTCCTTGTTGCGTACCGCCGTACCCGCCATGGTCACGTCGGCGGCCAGCGTGTTCGACAACTCGGCCACGTACCCGGCCACGGTCGAACCGTGGATCCCCAGCACGTCCGCGGCGTCCACCAGGAACTGCACGGGGTCCGCGGCCGGCTCGCTCTCATCGTTGCCGAGGATGCCCGCGACCGTACGGCGGACCGAGCCCGGCGTCACTCGGTAGCTTCCGAAGGCTCCCCGGGTCGCGCCGAACTCGTACACGACGGTCCCCAGGTCCAGGCGGCCGTCGACCGGGTGCAGCAGCTCCTCCGTGCAGAACTGCGCGATCAGCTTCTCCAGCAGCTCCGTGGAGCATCGCGTCCAGCTCATGCAGGTACGACGAAGTCGGTGAACGCGGTGAACTTCGGCAGCCGGAACACCTCACGACCGGCGACGGCGTTGAGGATCGTCGCGTTGCGAATGGCCCCGATCCCCAGGTCCGGTGCGGCGACTCCGTGGCTGTGCAGATCCGCATTGGCCACGAACAACCGGCCGTCCGTTCCGACACTGTGGTCCCGGTTGATCACCCACCGACCAGCGGCGTCCCGTTGCACCAGCGACTCGACGGACGCGTCCAGGAACGACACAGCGCGATTCCGGTACCCCGTGGCCGCGACCACGACATCGGTGACGTGGTGGAAGGTACGACCGCTGTCCGTGTGGCGCAGGGTGAGCTCCACTCCGTCAGCGCGAGCAACAGCGGACTCCACGGCGACACCACACTGCAGCTCGATCGGTGCGGTCGCCGCGGTCCCCAGGTCGCGTTGGTAGAGCACGTCGTGGATGTCGTCCAACGTGTCCGAGGAGATGCCCTTGTAGTGCCGCCACTGTTCCTTGACCAGCTTGTCCCGCGCCGGTTCCGGCAACGAGTGGAAGTAGTCCACGTACGACGGGGTCGTCATCTCCAGCACCAACTTGGAGTAGTCCAGCGGTGCGAACGACGGCGTCCGGGTCAACCAGCTGACCGCGGGACCACCGGCAGCATTGGCCCGCAACAGGTCCAACGCGCACTCGGCCCCGGACTGCCCCGACCCGACCACGGTGACCCGGCCGGACCGCAGTACGTCGTCCCGCCGGTAGAGGTAGTCCGCCGAGTGCAGGAACCGTTCCTCGGCCAGCCCCTGCAACGCGGGCGGCAGGTTCGGCTCCGTACCGACCCCGAGGACCAGGTGGCGAGCAGTGAACTCCTCCACGGCCTCACCGCGTTGCACAGTCACCGTGAACACGTCCCCGTCCCAAGACACCGCGGTCACCTCGTGTCCGAAATGCAGCGAGTCCAACTGGGCCGCACACCACCGCAGGTACGCCTCGTACTCGCGCCGCGTCGGGTGGAACTGCTCGCGCACGTAGAACTGGTACAGGCGGTCGTTGTCGCGCAGGTACGACAGGAACGACAGCCGGTGTGCCGGTTCGACCAGGCTGACCAGGTCGGCGAGGAACGACACCTGCAGCATCGCGTCGTCGAACATCAGCCCGCGATGCCAGGTGAACTCGGGCCGGCTGTCCAGCACCGCCAGCGAGACGTCGTCGAGCCCGTCCGCCAACGCGGCCAGGCCGAGGTTGAACGGGCCGGCCCCGATCGCGAGGACGTCGTAAGGGGCGGTTGTCATGTCATGCCTCCACGGTCCGGGGACGAACCATCAGTAGTGCGGTCTTCTCGGGCAGCCGGAGCTCCCCCTGGGTGACGAAGCCGGCCGCCGCGAACGCACGGACCGACGCGACGTTGGCCGCGTCCGGCTCGGCCACGACGCGGTCGCACCGCGGATCCGCCCGCAGCAACGCGTCCGCGACCGACCTGAGCAGCCGGCGGCCGAGCCCCTGACCGGTCCGGACGGTGTCGCCGATGGCCACGTGAACGCCCCAGTCGTGCTCGTCGCTCGCGTAGTACTCCGCGAGCCGGTCGTGCCGGACGCGGTACAGCTCCACGTAGCCGAGGTCCTCGGTGTCGAGCGCGACCATGCACGGCGTCGAGTGCTCACCAGCGGCTTGTTCGTCGAGCACCTGGGCCCACCGCTCCACGGACCAGTCCTGCTGCCACCACTTCCGGATGTGCGGCTGCGCCATCCAGTCCGCGATCCTGGTGGCGTCCTCAGCGACCGCGGGCCGCAGGTCGAAGCCGTCGTCCAGGTGCAGCAGCGGCGTCGTCTCGCACCTCACCGCACGCCCTCGAGCCGCAGCGGATTCGGGATGTCGAGGTACACCGACTGGTTGTCCAGCGGCGCGACCACCTCGTCGATCCCCTTCAGCCGGGTCCGGATGTTCGCCTTGCAGGGCAGGGTTTCCGCGGCCAGCCAGCGCCTCGGCAGCCGGTCGCCGTCGGGCCCCGCGGCCCGCAACCCGGGCAGTGCCGCGGCCAGCCGGTCCCGAACCACCTGCAGCAGCTTGTCCTCGTCCGCGGTGCCGTCCATGCCGAGGGCCCCGATGACACCGAGGGCCTGGTTGTGCAGCAGGTAGTACGTGAGCCGGTCGTCCACGATCGCGTCGTCCACCACGGCCAGCGTGGAGTCGCGCAACCCGGTGACCCCGAGCAGGCTCTCCAGGTGCGACGAGGCCAGGTAGTACCCCTGGTTGTCCCGGTACGCGCCACCGGTGATGCGGCCGGCGTCGTCGAGCCGTACCAACGTGTTCTGCTGGTGACCCTCCAGCCCGATCCCCGTCTCGGCGTACAGGCACAGCATCGGCACCAGCACCTCGTCCACGTACGCCGCGACCCAGCCGGCCGGGTCGTCCGCGACGGCGGGCAGCTCGCTCAACCGGCTGACCCCACCGGGACGCGGCGCGACCAGGCCCGCGAGACACGCGTAGCTGTCCACGTCGGCCGGGACCTCGCGCACCGCGACGTCGAGACCGGTCAGGGTGGGACCGCCCTCGTCCAGCGCGATCCAGGCCGGGTCGCGGACGATGGAGAACCGCGGATGCGCGGTCGCCGTGCCCGCGTTGTACGCCGCGTCGAGGAGCCGGTTGATCTCCAGTCCGCGGCGCAGCTCGGTCGGGGTCGACTCACGCTTCGAGTTCGTGATCCGCAGGCCGAGCGACAACTTCAGCATCACCGGCAGATCGGGGTGGAACAGCGTGCGCAGACTCGACGTCGGGAACCACTGCGCGCCCGACGGACCGAGCGCCGCCACCCGGCCGTCACCGATCAGCGCGGCCACCCGCGGCCGGCGGACCAGGTCGGCGGCCTGCCACGGATGCGCCGGCACCAGCACGGTCCCGGGCGACGGCGTACTCCCGGCCAGCGCGGCCATCAACTGCAAGGCGTCCAGTCCCTGCAGTGATGGCGCGCCGGCCACCTGGTCCGACGACACCAGCTCGGCGTCGACCTCGAACCAGTGGACCGCGAACCGGCCACCGAGCTCCGGCGAGTACGCCGCCAGCTCGGCCCCGTGCACCCCGTCCCGGCTCTTCGGCGCCGGGTGGGTCAGGTGCCCGAACACCAACGCCTGCTCGGCTTCCAGGAACCGGCCGAGCGCACCCTGCGAGGCCGGGCTCTCCGCGGCCTCCTCGGTGGACGGGCCCTCGACGAACGTCGCCACGTTGCGCACCGACTCGGCGGTCCGCGCGGCCAGGTCGTCGATCTCGCCCGCGTCCGCGCCGGTCGACAGCAACCGGACCAGGTCCTCGGGGACGGCGGGCGTACCGTCGACGCGAACGTCGTCGAAGAGGTGGTACCCGGTCGGTGAGGCGTGTTGCACCACAGCCCTCACCACCCGAGCCTCCGCTTCGAAGGTCAATCGGCCAAGGGCGACCGGGATCCCGGCCTCGCGGGTGTAGCACCGCAGGATCGCGTTGAGGTGCGCCGCGACCGCCGTCTGTTCAGGAGTAGTCACGCGGCACCCTCACCACCGGTCGAGACCAGCGCGCCCCGGGACGCGATCACGTCGCGTCCGGTCGCGACGACCTGATCGAGCAGTTCCTCGATGTCGGTCGCCGTGGCGTTCGGGTTGAGCAGGGTGAGCTTCAGCGCGACCACGGCCGGACGGCCGGACCGGGCGGGGATCTTGGTGCGGCCGATCAGCACCCGTCCCGAGGTCAGCAGCCGGCGCCTGATCTCGCCCTGGACCGCGTCCAGGGCGGCCGGTTCCAGCTCGGTCCCGGCGACCCGGAACAGCACCGTCGTCAAGGTCACCGGGGCCAGCAGCTCAAGGTTGCTGTCGGCAACAACGCGGGCCGCTGCCGCGTGGGCGAGCTCGTGACAGGCGTCCAGCATCCGGCCGAGCCCGGCCCGTCCGTACGCGGTGAGCGTGGTGGCGACCTTCACCGCGTCCGGCCGGCGGGTGGTCTGCAGGCTTCGGCCGAGCAGTCCGTCCAGCCCGGAGTCGATGTCGTCGGCCGGGTTCAGGTAGTCGACCGACCGGCCGAGCGAGGCGAACCTGGTCCGGTCCGCGACCAGCAGCGCGCTCGTCGCGGCCGGCTGCCAGCCGATCTTGTGCAGGTCGAGCGTGACCGAGTCGGCGGCCGGCAACTCCGCCAGCAACGGCGCCAGCCGGTCGGAGAACAACGCCCCGAACCCGTACGCCGCGTCCACGTGCAGCCAGGCCCCGTACCGATGGGCGAGCTCGGCCGCACCCGCGATCGGGTCGATCGAACCGTAGTCGGTCGTCCCCGCGGTCGCGACCACGGCGACCGGCGTCCGGCCCGGCCTGGCGAGTTCGCCGGCCAGCACGTCGAGGCGCATCCGGAAGTCGTCGTCGGACGGGATCGTGACGGCGGCCTCCTCACCGAGCCCGAGGGCGGCACAGGCTCGCTGAACAGAGAAGTGGGCCAGCTCGGAACAGAACACGACCGGCCGGGGAATCCCCTGCACGCCGTGCCGGCGGACGTCGATCCCGAGCGACGCGGCGGCGCTGTCCCGGGCGATCAGCACGGCCAGCAGGTTCGAGATCGAGCCGCCCGGGGTGAGGACGCCGTCGGCCGAGGTACCGAGCCCGGCCAGACCCGCGAGCGCGCGGACGACCCACTGCTCGACGGCCAGCGTCGCCGGACCCGAGTCGTACGTGTCCATCGACGCGTTGCTCGCCGACGCCAGCGCGTCCGCGTCGACGGCGACCTGGAGCACCGGCGGCTGCAGGTGCGCGGCCGCGTGCGGGTGACTCAGGTCGATCCCGTTCTCGGCCAGCACACTCGCGATCAGGTCCAGCGCGGCCGACTCCCCGACACCGGTCGACGGCACCCGCGGCTCGCCCAGCAGTTCGGCCGTCCGCCGCAACACCGCCGCCGGCGGCCCCGCCGGCAACGGCCCCCGGGTCCGGTCGGCCACCGTGGTGGCCAACGGCCAGCGAGGAAGGGTCAGATCGAACGGGCTCTGCGGCACCGATGGCAACGAGCTGACCGCGGTGAGACGCGCGGGCTGCGGCATCCAGGCTCTCCAGGGAAAGTTGTCGAGTAAGGCAAGCCTTACTAAGGCGGACCTAACTTACTTCCGCCCCTCCGCCCCGTGTCAACCGGGGTGCCCACAGTGACCATCCCTCGGGCGACACGCCGTTTCCCCCATCCAGCAAGGCGTTCCAGGGCAGGCCGAACCTTCCCCGTCACGTACTTGTGGCAAGCCTCACGCCCCCATTCCGGACGGCCCGGAACGCGGCTACTTCCCGTCGAGCTCGAAGCTGCCCCGCTGCACCGAGTTGAGCTGCATCTCGAGCACGGCCAGCGTGTTGCTCAACAGGACCATTCTCAGCGCCCCGGCCTTGCTGCGGTTGCGCATCTCCTCCGACGCACCGCTCGGGTACCGATAGGGGATGACCCCCCGCCCGACGTCGGCAGTGGCACTGAACCGGCAGACCTCCGCGGCCCTGGTCAGGTCGAGCATCGACGCCGTGTAGCCCAGGTGGCGCGGTTCCTCATCTTCGGATGGGACGTCGACCAGGCGCAGGACCAGCGCATAGCGGACCTTGGCGGTCGCCTCGACGGTCCGCCTGAACAGATCGTCGGCCGGCTCCTGATCGTCCTTCCCGGCCTCGTGGCCCGGACCGGCCTCGACGATCAGGTCGCCCAGCGTCGTCGGCGCGAAGTCGTACTGACCCCGCTCGGCGCCTGGGTCGGTCAGTTGCCGGTCCAGGACGATGCCGACCGTGCTGGTCCTTGGGTCACCCCTGTCGAGCTTGAACGGCCGCTCGCCGTCCCGGAGCCCGTCGCAGCGCTCTGATCCCGCGGCTTCCAGGTCGATCGGCGGGGTCTTGGCGACCGCTCGCTCGACCTGACCGCGAATCGTCCTCAGCGTTCCGGCGTGCTGGTCGATCACGTCCTGCCGGCTCTCCTGCGGGTCGGACCAGTGATCGACCGCACCCCTGACGACGAAACCGAGCAGCACGACGACGATCCCGACGGACACGATCCGGAGCCACGGCATGTCCTCACCGTAGTTCGGAGGTCACCCGTGGTTCTCGGTCACGGCCGCTTCCGGCCGTGGTCAGCGGCCGTACGGACGACGGGTGAGGCTGAAGGTGGCGATGTTGAGTTCCTGGATGGCGCCGGTGTCGTCGCGGATCACCTTGAGGTTCTCGCCGGCCAGGTAGCCGTCGCGGCCTCGGTACAGGTCGGGGCCGAGCGGGGTGAAGCGGGAGGTGAGGCCGCCGGTGATCTGGAGGATGCCGCAGCTGACCACCATCGTCAGCGGGGTGTTGCCCCAGTACCAGTGGCCGAGCAACTCCTCGCCTTGGGCCAGCCGTGGTTCGGGGACCCATTCCTGCGGCAGCGGTGGTTCGTGGGCGACCAGGGTGCGCATCAGGTCGAGCGGGACGGACGCGCACTTGCCGTACGTCGCGTTGCCCAGCGTCACGGCACCGATCCGCCGGGCCCGGTCCACGAACAACCCGGCCAGGAAGCCCGGCATCGAACCGGTGTGGCCGACGAAGACGTACGGGTCGTCCGCGTACAACCGCAGACCCAGCCCGTACGAGCCGGTGAGGGCCTCGCGCGGATCCGAGGCCGACGGGGCCGCCATCTCCTCGACAGTGTCCCGGCTCAGCACCTCGTACACCGGGTCGATCCAGAACGCCGCCAGCTTGGCCAGGTCCTCGATCGTGCTCCACAGCTGACCGGCCGGGGCCATCGCGGCCGCGTCGTGGGCCGGTTCCTCCTCGAGCCGACCGCTGAACGGGTGCACCGAGAACCCCTGGGCCGCGGGCGCCGCCGGGAAGTACGAGGTCCGCTTCATCTCCAGCGGCCGGAGGATCCGCTCCACCACCAGGTCGAACCAGGCCTCGCCGCGCACCCGCGCCACGATCTCACCGAGCAGGCCGTAGCCGAGGTTCGAGTAGTGGTGCCGCCGATCCGCCGGACCGGCCGCGTGCGCGTCGTCCATCGCGGCCGCGAGCTCGTCGAACGTGACGCCCGGGTTGCGCTCCCACCACGGCCCCTCGGGCTCGGCGTTCATCCCGCCCGAGTGCGCGAGCAGGTGCCGGATCGTCCGGTCCCCGAACGCGATCCCGGGCAGATGCTTGCCAACGGCATCGTTCAGCCCGAGCAGCCCGTCGTCCCGGCACTGCAGCACCAGGATCGCGGTCAGCGTCTTCGTGATCGACCCGATCCGGTACTGCACGTCCGGCCCCGGCGCGCCCCCGTCCACGGTGGCGAACCGCCCCCGCGACCCGGTCCACACCAAGGCGCCGTCCCGCAGCACCCCGGCGTTGATCGACGGCAACCTCCACTCGGACTGCGCCGCGGCCACCTCCGCGAACAGGGCGGCCGCGGTGTCAGGACGAAGGGTCACTCAAAGGCCTCCGGGGACGGGCAGGAGCAGATCAGGTTGCGGTCGCCGTACGCACCGTCGATGCGGCGGACCGGCGGCCAGTACTTGGTGGTCCGGTCGACGGAACGCGGGAACGCGGCCTCCTCACGGGTGTACGCGTGGTCCCACTTGTCGTTGATCACCGAGGACGCGGTGTGCGGCGCGTTCACCAGCGGGTTGTCGCCGGCCGGCCACTCCCCCGCCACGACCCGGTCGATCTCGTGCCGGATCGCGATCATCGCGTCGACGAACCGGTCCAGCTCGCCCAGGTCCTCGGACTCGGTCGGCTCGACCATCAGCGTGCCGGCCACCGGGAACGACATCGTCGGCGCGTGGAAGCCGTAGTCGATCAGCCGCTTGGCGACGTCGTCGACGGTGATGCCGGTCTCCTTGGTGATCGGCCGCAGGTCCAGGATGCACTCGTGCGCGACCAGGCCGTTCTCGCCGGTGTAGAGCACGGGGAACGCGTTCTCGAGCCGCTTGGCGACGTAGTTCGCGGTCAGCACCGCGTTCTTCGTCGCCGCGGTCAGCCCCTCGGCGCCCATCATCCGGATGTACGCCCAGGAGATCGCCAGCACCCCGGCCGACCCGAACGGAGCAGCGCTGATCGGGCCGACCCCGGACTCCGGTCCGGCCTGGTCGAGCAGCGGGTGGTTCGGCAGGTACGGCGCCAGGTGCTCGGCCACCGCGACCGGACCGACACCAGGGCCGCCGCCACCGTGCGGGATACAGAACGTCTTGTGCAGGTTCAGGTGGCTGACGTCGCCGCCGAACTCGCCCGGCTTGGCGAGGCCGAGCAGGGCGTTCAGGTTCGCGCCGTCGACGTACACCTGGCCGCCGTGGTCGTGGACGATCCGGCAGACCTCGGTGACGCTCTCCTCGTACACGCCGTGCGTCGACGGGTACGTGATCATGATCGCGGCCAGCTTCGCCGCGTGCTCGGCGGCCTTGGCGCGCAGGTCGTCCAGGTCGATCGTGCCGTCGTCGTTGCCCTTGACAACGACGACCTTCATCCCGGCCATCACCGCGGACGCCGCGTTGGTACCGTGCGCGCTGGCCGGGATCAGGCAGACGGTGCGCTCGCTGTCGCCGTTGGCCAGGTGGTACCCACGGATCGCGAGCAGCCCGGCCAGCTCACCCTGCGAGCCCGCGTTCGGCTGGATCGACACCTTCGCGTACCCGGTCACCTCGGCCAGCCAGCGCTCCAGCTGACCGATCAGCTTGACGTACCCGGCGGCGTCCTCGATCGGCGCGAACGGGTGCAGGTCGGCGAACTCGGGCCAGGTGACCGCTTCCATCTCGGTGGTCGCGTTCAGCTTCATCGTGCACGAGCCGAGCGGGATCATGCCCCGGTCGAGCGCGTAGTCCTTGTCGCTCAGCTTGCGCAGGTACCGCAGCATCGCGGTCTCCGAGCGGTGCGTGTTGAAGACCGGGTGGGTCAGGTACTCGGTGCTGCGGGCAACGGCCTGGTCGAGCGCCGGGCCGGTGAGCGCGGCGTCGTAGGTGACGCCGAAGGCCTGGCAGACCCGGCTCAGCACCGAGGCGTCGGTCTTCTCGTCGCAGGACAGGCCGACGTGGTCGGCGTCGACGAGGCGCAGCCAGATCCCGTGCTGCCGGGCCGCGTCGACCACGTCCGCCGCGCGGCCTGGGACCCTGGCGAGCACGGTGTCGAAGAACTGCTCGTGCACGACCTCGATGCCGCCGGCCCGCAACGACGCGGCCAGGCTGTCGGCGTGCCCGTGCACCCGCTCGGCGATCGCCTTCAGGCCGTCCGGACCGTGGTACACCGCGTACATCGACGCGACCACGGCGAGCAGCACCTGCGCGGTACAGATGTTCGAGGTCGCCTTCTCGCGACGGATGTGCTGCTCCCGGGTCTGCAGCGCCAGCCGGTACGCCGGGGCGCCGTCCGCGTCGACGGAGACGCCGACGAGGCGACCGGGCAACGACCGCTCCAGGCCGGTCCGGACCGACATGAAGCCGGCGTGCGGGCCACCGTAGAAGAGCGGAACGCCGAAGCGCTGGGACGAGCCGATCACGATGTCGGCCCCGGCCTCGCCCGGCGCCTCGAGCACGGTCAGCGCGAGCAGGTCGGACGCCACCGCGACCAGGGTGTCGCGGGCGTGCGCGGCCTCGATCAACGGCCTCAGGTCGCGGACGGCTCCACCGGCGCCGGGGTACTGGACCAGGAAGCCGAAGAAGTCACCGTCCGGCAGGCCGTCGGTGGTGTCGGCGAGCACGACCTCGATCCCGAGCGCCTCGGCCCGGGTCCGGACCACGGCGATGGTCTGGTCGAAGCAGTCGGCGTCGACCAGGAACCGGTCGCTCTTGCTCTTGCGGTTCCCCCGGTGCGCCAGCGTCATCGCCTCGGCGGCCGCGGTGCCCTCGTCGAGCAGCGACGCGTTCGCGGTCGGCAGCCCGGTCAGGTCGGACACCACGGTCTGGAAGTTCAGCAGCGCCTCCAGCCGGCCCTGCGAGATCTCCGGCTGGTACGGCGTGTAGGCGGTGTACCACGCCGGGTTCTCGACCAGGCGGCGGACGATCACCGACGGCGTGAAGGTGCCGTAGTACCCCTGGCCGATCATCGAGGTGGCGATGGTGTTACGGGCGGCGAGCTGCCGGAGCTCGGTCAGCGCGTCCACCTCGGAGGCGGGCTCGGGCAGCCGGAGCGGCTCGGCCGACCGGATCGAGGCGGGCACCGCGGCATCGACGAGCGCGTCGACGTCGGCGTACCCGAGGGCGCGCACCATCGTGGCGACCTCGTCAGGGCGTGGCCCGATATGGCGGTCGGCGAAGGCGGCCGAGACCAGCGGGGTGGGGGTGGAGGAGTCTTGCGCAGTCATCGAGAGAGGCTCCGTTGCTGACAGTTCTGCCGGTGGCCTCCCCCTCTGTCACGCGCGGACACGCTTCAGAGTCGCCTGTGGCACCCGGTCCATGGGCCTGAGAGGTTCCGGGGAGGAATTGCCCCTTCGGCGCCCGGGCATCGCCCGGAACTCTCCCGCGTGCTGTGTGCGGCTATCGCCGAGGTTACCAGCAACCGGGCGGTTCATCGGGCAGTACGCACCCGGGCAGCAGAACGCCCACCCGCCGGGGAAGTGAGTGGGCGCGGAGAGTGAGGACGGTGGTTCAGCCGGTCATCCGGGCGCGGCGGCGAGCGGCGAGTTCGTCGCTCGCGTGCGGCTCGGCCTCGTCGCCGTGGCCGGCCCGCTCGGTCGGCAGCTCGGACAGCGAACCCTCGACCTCGCGCCAGACCCCGCCGAGCGCGATCCCGAAGACCCCCTGACCGCCGGCCAGCAGATCGATCACCTCGTCCGGCGAGGTGCACATGTAGACCGAGGCGCCGTCGCTCATCAGCGTGATCTGGGTCAGGTCGTCGATCCCGCGCTGGCTCAGGTGCGCGATCGCGGTCCGGATCTGCTGCAACGAGATGCCCGCGTCGAGCAGCCGCTTGATCACCTTGAGCAGCAGCACGTCGCGGAAGCCGTAGAGCCGCTGGGTGCCGGACCCGGTGGCCGGGCGCACCGACGGCGACACCAGACCCGTCCGGGCCCAGTAGTCGAGCTGGCGGTAGGTGATCCCGGCGGCCGCGCACGCGGTCGGGCCACGGAACCCGACGTCCTCCGGCATCGGCGACAGGTCGTCGTCGAAGAGCAACCCCTGAACACCCGCGGCCGCGGCCGCGTCGGCGTGCGCGTCGGACGTCGACTGCGCCGTCAGATCAGTGTCGCCGGTGCGTGTCACGCCTGCGCCTCCCTGGGTACCGACTGGAACGGATCACATCCGTGGAGTTACAACACTCCACAACTCCTTCAAGGTAAGCCGCCGACCAGGGCCGGTCAACGACAACGGGTCCGAGCCGGGAGCGTGTCGCGCTCCCGACCCGAATCGTTACCTGTCCGGGCTTGTACCAGGTGGGTTCAAGTCCGGGCGCTGTTCAGGTGTGAAAGTCCGTCTTTTCGTCGATGCCGACGGGTGAGTACCCCGTTCGGGTCCGCCCTACACGTCAGCTCTTGTCGAAGTCCTCAGGTGTGACCTGATCGAGAAACTCGCGGAACCGCTCGACCTCTTCTTCTTCCTCGACCTCGTCGGCGCCGTCGGTCTCGCTGTCCGGCACCGGGATGCCGGCCTCGGCCAGGATCTCCTCGGCGCAGAACACCGGCGTCCCGGTCCGCAGCGCGAGCGCGATCGAGTCCGACGGCCGGGCCGAGATCTCGGTCTTGTCGTCGAAGACCAGGATCGCCTCGAACACCCCGTCGGTGAGGTTGACGATCCGGACCTGGCTGAGCGTGTGCCCGAGCACCCGGATCGTCTCCGCGAACAGATCGTGGGTCAGCGGCCGGGGCGGCTCCATGCCCTGCTGGGCGAAGGCGATCGCACTGGCCTCGGCCGCACCGATCCAGATCGGCAGGTACCGCTCACCGCCGACCTCCCGGAGCAGCACGATCGGCTGACTCGAGGGCATCTCCACCCGGACTCCGACCACGTCGACTTCGCGCACACCATCAGCCTACTCTGCACACCCAGTCACGGCAGGTCGGTGGTCACCGCCCGGCTTCGACCCCAATCCGGGAGCACCTCGTACGCCGGACGCGAGGTGGTCCGGCGTCCAGCGATCAGCGCGGCAGCCGGGCGCGGACCAGGGCCGCGTGCAACCGGACGGCGAGCGCGGCGAGCTCCTCGGTCCGCTCGGTCCGGCGAGGTCCGGTCACCTGCTCGATCAGGCCGGCCTCGCGATCGGCGGCGGTCCGGAACGGCCGCAGGTGCCGTGGTTCCACGCCGTGCCGGCCGAACTCCGCGGCCGCCCGCGCGATCAGGATCGCGTCCCCGTCGTAGTGGTTGCCCCGGGCCACCAGCAGGCTGTGGCTCTCCAGCTCGGCGAGCAGCTCGGCCGAGATCCCGGCCGCCGCCCGCAGTTCGTCCCGGGTCAGCTTCAACTCGGTGCCGTGGACACCGAAGTCCTCGGCGGCCGGCAGCCCGGCCGGCTCGGGCAGCTGCTCGGGGGCCGCGGGCCGTCCGCCGGGGGTCGGCCGCAGCCCCCGGTCGATCGCGGCCAGGTGCTCCTTGATCACCTTCAGCGGCAGGTACTGGTCCCGCTGGGCGGTGAGCACGTACCGGAGCCGGTCGACGTCGGCGGCACTGAACTTGCGGTACCCCGACGCGGTCCGGGCCGGCGTCACCAGTCCCTCCGCCTCGAGGAAGCGGATCTTGGAGATGGTGACGTCGGCGAACTCGGCCCGCAGTACCTGCAGCACCTCGCCGATGCTGCTTCCTCCGGCGCCTGCGTCAGGCTTGCTGGCCACTGGCGTAGTAGACCAGCCGGTACTTGCCGATCTGGACCTCGTCGCCGTTGGTCAGCTGGACCTCGTCGATCCGGTCCCGGTTGACGTAGGTGCCGTTCAGGCTGCCGACGTCGCGCACCTTCACCCCGGCCGGGTCGCGCCGGAACTCCGCGTGCCGGCGGGACACCGTGACGTCGTCCAGGAAGATGTCGCTGTCCGGGTGCCGGCCGGCGGTGACCACGTCGACGTCGAGCAGGAACCGGCTGCCCGCGTTCGGGCCGCGCTGCACGATCAGCAGCGCCGACCCGGCCGGCAGCGCTCCGACGGCGGCCTCGTCCTCGACCGACAGCTGGTCACCGGTGTCGATCCGCTCGGTCTCCGGCTCGGCCGGGATCGGCGTCAGCATCGCGGTGTCGGTGACGCCGGGGGCGGGCACCGGACGGTCCGCGCCAGGGAGCATCGTTCCGCACTGCGAGCAGAACCGGCTGCCCTCGGAGTTCTCGTGCCCGCACTGGTTGCAGAACGGCATGCTGTGATCCTCCCGATCGCCGGCGGTCCGGCGACGTTGTCTCGTAGATCCCCGTGTGATGACAAGTGTGGACTGTGACCTCAACCCTCGACCGGCGGTTGAGGTCCGGACAACCTATCAGCTCTGGTCGAGCTGGCCCTTGTAGGTGTCGGCATCCATCAGCGCCGCCACCTCCTCGTCGTCGTCCACCTGGATGTCCAGCAGCCAGCCCTCGCCGTACGGGTCGGTGTTGACCAGGTCGGGCTGGTCGGCGAGCGACTCGTTCACCGCGGTGACGGTGCCGTTCACCGGCGCGAACAGGTCGCTGACGCTCTTGGTGGACTCCAGCTCGCCACAGGCGTCGCCGGCGCGCACCGCGGCGCCGACCTCGGGGAGCTGCACGTACACGATGTCACCGAGCGCGTCCTGGGCGAAGTCGGTGATGCCGACCCGCACCGGGCCGCCGTCGCCGGCCTTCACCCACTCGTGCTCGGCCGTGTACTTCAGGTCTTCGGGGTACACCTCGGTCCTCTTTCGCTCAAGTTCCGGTTGATCGGATCTCACTTGGTGGGGCTGGGCGCCGGGCGAGCGTAGCGATGCTCCTCCGGGGCGTGCAAGGCGGAGATCTGGACCTGCGGCAACTCGGTCACCTCGGCGGTTCCGCCGATCTGTGGGCCGGTCACCTCGCTGACCAGACCACCGGGGAAGTTGGCCGCCTCGGCCAGGTTGTGGGACTCGCCGATCGCCTCGATCACGTACGGCGACGCGACCCGCTCGCCGTCGATCCGGACACCGGGCGAGTCGTCGACGAAGTCGGTACTGGCGACCACCCGGACGGTGCCGTTGATCTGGATCGCCTCGGCACCGGCGTCGCGGAGTTCCTCGATCGCGTCGAGCAGGTTGCCGGCCTGCATCTTGCCGTCCGGGTCGTTCAGCGTGATCCGGACGCCGGGGCCCTGCGCGGGCAGCGTACCGGCCAGGATGCCGAGGGTACGGACCTGCTGCTCGGCCTGTTCGCGGGCGGTCTGCGCCTTGTCCGCGCTGGACGACAGGGTGTTCTTCCGGTCCTCCAGCTCGGTGATCTCGCTCTCCAGCCGGCGGTTGTTCTGGTTCAGGCCGTCCAGGATCGCGATCAGGTCCTCGCGGCGGGCGTTCTGGTACCCGTCGTCGGCGCGGTTCACCCGGACCTGGACGACGGCCATACAGGCGACCAGCGCGAGCACCACGGCGACGATCGCCTGACCGCGGGACGGCTTGAACCCGGCCTTCAACCGGCGCCAGGCCAGGTTCGGCGTCTTCTTCGGCTTCGGCATCGGGGTCGGCGCGTCGGGGTGCGCCGACGCGGCCTTCGGCTCAGCCGCTTGCTCGGCCTTCGGCTCAGCCCTTTGCTCAGCTTTGGCGGTCAGCTCGGCCTGCTCGGCCTGGTCGGCCGGGTCCGGTGGTTCGTGCTGGTCGTCGGTCATGATCAGGCCCGGAAGATGTGACGGCGGATGGCGGCCATGTTCGTGAAGATCCGGATGCCGAGCACGACCACCACGCCGGTGGACAGCTGCGACCCGACGCCGAGCTGGTCACCGAGGTACACGATCAGGGCCGCGATCAGCACGTTGGACACGAACGAGACGACGAACACCTTGTCGTCGAAGATCCCGTCCAGGAAAGCACGCAGGGCGCCGAAGACCGCGTCCAGCGCGGCGACGACGGCGATCGGCAGGTACGGCTGGGCCCAGTCCGGCACGTCGGGCGCGACCAGCAGGCCGACCACGACGCCGATCACCAGGCCGAGGACGGCGATCACCTGGGCCCACCCACCTTCGCGTACCGCAGCGCGATGGTCGCATCGGCTGGCACCAGCAAGGAGTCCTCCGTCGTGGTCGTCATCCGGACATCGAAGTTGCTGACCAGGTACTGCACCCACTGGCCGCCCGAGCTCTGCGCGAACCGGGCCGGCAACGTCGCGGTCTCACCGATCGCCAGCACCGTGTACGGCGGGGTGAGCGAGCTGTAGTCGACCGTGATCGCGCTGCCGGCGCCGCGGATCGCGGTCAGCGAGGTGAGCCGGTGGCCGTTCACCGAGATCGCCTCGGCGCCGGCCGTCCACAGCCCGTTCACCAGCTGCTGCAGATCGACGTCCAGCAGCCGGCCCTCCTTGTTGTCCGCGTTCTTGGCGTCGTCGACGACCACCTTGAGCCCCGGGCCCGTCACCGCGACCACGCCGGTCTGCAGTTCCAGGTCGTCGAGCCGCTGCTGCAGGGCGGCGCCCGAGTCGGAGTTCGCCAGGCCGCTCGCCTGCAGTCTGCGGACCTCGTCGGCCAGGCTGGTCTGCCGGCCGCGCAGGTCGTTCAGCCGGGTGTCGGCCTGCTCGACCCGGGCGATCAGGTCCTTGCGCTCCTTGTCGGCGGCCGGCGCGCTGCGGTAGTTCTGCGACGCCGCGATCGCGAGCAGGAAGCCGAGCACGGTGAACGCGACCACCAGCATGATCCGGTGCCGGGACCGGTTCGGCCGCCCCTGCGCCGGCCGGGTCCGCGCGGCGACGGCGTACCCCTCGTCCAGCGGGTGGGCCATCAGGTTGTTCAGCAGCGACATCGACGCGTCGACGCGGCGCTGACCAGGTGGAGCCTGCTGAGTCACGATCCACCTGGTTCGCCGACCGGTTTGACCGTCTGGATCAGGTGCCGCAGCTGCGCGAAGTACAGTGCGCCGGCCCAGTAGTACAGCGCGGTTCCCCAGATCGCGAACGCCCAGCCGAACACCCGGGCCAGCAGGTTCAGCGTGCTGTCGCCGTCGCCCAGCAACAGCAGCGGGAACGCGTACAGCAGGCAGAAGGTCGCCGACTTGCCGAGGAAGTGCACCGGCAGCGCGTTGAAGCCGCGGCGGTGCAGCGCGGGCAGGGTGAACGTGAGCAACAGGTCACGCAGCGGCAGCGCGATCGCCAGCCACCACGGGATGATGTCGCGCAGCGCCAGGCCGAGCACGGTGGCGAAGATGTAGAGACGGTCGGCGACCGGGTCGAGCATCTGGCCGAGGCGGGTGGTCTGGTTCATCCGCCGGGCGATCTGGCCGTCGGCCCAGTCGGTGAAACCGGAGACCGCGAGCACCAGCAGGGCCCAGCCGTCCTCCTCCGGTCCGAGGACCAGCCACAGGAAGAGCGGCACACCCAGCAACCGCAGAATGCTGAGTGCGTTCGGGATCGTCAGTACCCGGTCGGACACCTCCAAGTCCGGCACGCGACCCTCCCTTTCCCCTGTAGCGCCCCTGTCCCGTCCGCAACTCTACTGGGGCGCACCACCAGGTTTCGCCCCGGCCACACCGGGGTAGCCCGGATTGGCCCCTGATACTCGAACGGCACCGGCCGGCCGCGGCTACGCACGTCACCCACCGGTGACCCGATCGAGACCAAAGCGCGACGCGTCGCGGCCTGCTGGGATGGTCCCCGGCGGCCTCTATGGTGAGGGCACCGACAAGACACAGGGGGCGGTGTGAAGTTCCTGATCCTGATCTACGACAACCCGGAGTCGCGCAAGATCTGGGGGACGCTGACCGACGAGCAGCGCCGCGAGGGCGTCCAGGGGTACCGCGACCTGAACGCCGCGCTCGACGCCGCCGGGGCGAACCTGGCCCACGACGCGCTCGCCGATGCGGACCAGACCAAACAGGTGGCCGTGCGCGACGGCCGGGTGCTGACCACGGACGGGCCGTTCGCCGAGGTGAAGGAGCAGCTGGCCGGGTTCTACCTGGTCGACTGCGAGTCGATGGAGAAGGCCTGCGAGTACGCCGCGCTGGTGCCCGAGGCGAGCGGCTTCGGCATCGTCGAGGTGCGGCCGATCATGGACCTGAGCTTCCTCGGGATATGAGTCCGGACCCGGCGATCGAGGACCTGCTGCGCGAGCTGGCCCCGCAGGTGCTCGGCCCGCTGGTCCGGCGGTACGGCGGGTTCGACACCTGCGAGGACGCGGTCCAGGAGGCGTTGCTGGCCGCCGCGACCCAGTGGCCCGTCGAGGGTGTCCCGGACAGCCCGCGGAGCTGGCTGATCACCGTGGCCTCGCGCCGCCGGATCGAGCTGCTGCGCAACGAGGCGGCCCGCCGGCGCCGCGAGGAAACGGTCGCCGCCACGGAGCCGGCCGATCCGGCGCCCGCGCCGGACGTCGACGACACGCTCACCTTGTTCCTGCTGTGTTGCCATCCCGCTCTCACTCCCCCGTCGCAGATCGCGCTGACCCTGCGGGCGGTCGGCGGCCTCACCACCGGGGAGATCGCGCGCGGCTTCCTGGTGCCCGAGTCGACGATCGGTCAGCGGATCAGCCGGGCGAAGTCGTCGATCAAGGCGGGCGGTGCGGGGTTCCGGCTGCCGCCTGCCGAGGAGCTGGCCGATCGGATGGCCGCCGTCCTGCAGGTGCTCTACCTGATCTTCAACGAGGGCTACACCGCGAGCTCCGGCGACGCCCTGCACCGCGTCGAGCTCAGCGCCGAGGCGATCCGGCTCACCCGCCAGCTCCGCGCCCGGCTGCCCGAGGACGGTGAGGTCGCGGGATTGCTCGCGCTGATGCTGCTGACCGACGCGCGGCGGCCCGCTCGTACGTCGGCCGGCGGCGCTTTGGTACCGCTCCCCGATCAGGACCGCCGGCTCTGGGACCAGGGGATGATTGCCGAGGGCACCGACCTGGTCACGGCGACGTTGAAGTCCGCGCCGGTCGGTCCGTACCAGCTGCAGGCCGCGATCGCCGCCGTCCACGACAGCGCGCTCCGCGCCGAGGAGACCGACTGGCGCGAGATCCTGATGCTGTACGAACTGCTGGAGTCGGTCTTCCCCGGTCCGATGGTCAGCCTCAACCGCATCGTCGCGGTGGCGATGGTCCACGGCCCCGAGTCCGCCCTGCCCCAACTCGAGGCCATCGACCTGAAGAACCACCACCGGGTACCGGCCGTCCGCGCCCATCTCCTCGAACTCTCCGGCGACCACGAAGCCGCCCGGTCGTCGTACGAGGAGGCCGCCCGCCTGACCTTGTCGGTCCCGGAGAAGCGCTACCTGGAGTCCCGGGCGAAGTCGCTCTGATCTGGATCAGACCGTCAGGACGACCTTGGCGCGGGCGTGGTCGGTTTCGAGATAGCGGATGGCTTCGGCGGCCTCAGCGAGGGAATAGGTGCGGTCGATGGCCGATGCGAGTTGGCCGGCCTGGACGAGGTTGTTGAGGGCGGTGAGGTTCTGCTTGGCCGGGACCGCGGTGAGCAGGGCGATGCGGTGCCGGCGAGCCAGGCGGGCGGTGAGCTGGCCCTGGATCAGCAGCTTCATCGGACCGAACACGCTCCCGCCCCGGCTGACACCACCGCCCGACAGGATCAGGAGGCCGCCGTCGGTGAGTACTCCGCGGAGAGCGGACAGGCTGTGGTTGCCGACCAGGTCCAGCACCACGTCGTACCGGGCGCTCCCGCGGGTGAAGTCCTCCCGGGTGTAGTCGATGACCCGGTCCGCGCCGAGCGAGTCGACGAGATCGACGTTCCGCGTACTGCACACCGCGGTCACGTCAGCGCCGTACGCCTTGCCGATCTGGACCGCGTACGTGCCGACGCCGCCGGACGCACCGTTGACGAGGAGGCGCTGCCCTGATGCGAGGTGGGCGAGATCGCGGAGTCCCATCAAGGCGGTGTTCGCCGCGGTCGGGAGGGCGGCCGCTTGCTCGAAGGACAACCGCGCCGGCTTCAGCTCGACCACGCTGTCCGCCGCGAGCACGTACTCCGCGAACGCCGCCTCCGCCTCGCCGTACACCTCGTCCCCCGGCTGCAACCCGCGCACCGTCGGCCCGACCGCCTCCACCACCCCGGCGAAGTCGGTCCCGCGGATCCTGACGTTGGGGCCGTACCGTCCGAACGTCTTCCGGTCCATCACCCGCGCGATGTACGGGTCCCCGCGCATCACGTGCCAGTCCCGCGCGTTCACCGAGGCCGCACGGACCCGGACAAGCACCTCGTCCTCAAGGGGCTCCGGCTCCCCCACATTGGCCACCCGAAGCACCTCAGGGCCGCCGTACCGGTCCTGCACGATCGCCTTCACAGTTCTCCCCCAAGAAGAGAGGTGCTGGCCGACGCCCGTTACCGACTCGCCGACACCGCAACCACACCACCTACCGACCCACCACGGCCCGCCCCCAGCTACCAGCCTCCCCGACCGTAACCCGCCCAGCCCCCACCGACCATCCGGGACAACCCCAGATCTTCCACCCGCCGAGGTCGTCGTCGCCCGGCCCGGACAATTACCCGGGACCTCGGACAAGGTATTTCGTGTTCACGGTCCCGAGTTGTCGGTGCGGCGGAGGTGAACCTGTGGGCGTACAAGCATGCGGTGGTGGTTGGCGGGGGTTAGCGGAAGTCTCGGGAGGCTGTTCTGGCGGCCAGGGGGAGGCGTTCCAGTTTGTCGGCGATCAGGTTGGTGACGCCTTGGGAGCGTTCCAGGCGGCCTCGGATGATCAGGGCGCTGGATTCGCGGGCTGTTCTCCGGTAGCGGTTCCAGACGCCGGCTGAGCAGATGACGTTGATCATGCCGGTTTCGTCTTCCAGGTTGAGGAAGGTGACGCCGGCTGCTGTCGCGGGGCGTTGGCGGTGGGTGACGACACCGCCGACCAGGACCCTGGTGCCTTCTTCGGCGGTACGGAGTTGGTCGGCGCGGAGGATTCCGCGGGAGTCGAGGGTGGCTCGGACGTGGCGGATCGGGTGGTCGTCGGGTGAGATGCCGGTGGCCCAGAGATCGGCCATCGTGGTCTCCATGTCGCTCATGCCGGGCAGCATCGGTGGGGGTCCGGCGGTGCTGACTCCGGTGAGGTGGCCGGGGCGTTCCTCGGCGGCGCGGCCCGCGTTCCACAGGGCTTGGCGGCGGGAGAGGCCGAAGGAGTCGAACGCGCCCGCTGTCGCCAGCGCCTCGACCTGGGCCGCGGTCAGGCCGGTACGGCGGACCAGGTCGGCCATGTCCGTGTAGAGGCCGTTCTTCTCGCGTTCCTCGACGATCGCCTCGGCGACCGTGGTCCCGATCGACTTCACGCCGGCGAGGCCGAGCAGGACGGCGTGCGTCCCGTCCCGCCGGTGGGCGTCCGCGTCGAACGGCCGCTTCGGGTCGAACTCCCCCACCGGTGGCTGCTCCCGCAGCAGACAGCTGTCGTTGCCGGCAGCAACTTCACCGAGCTCCGAGACAGGGATCGGCTCGAGGGTGGCGTGGGCGAGGGAGGTCTGGAGGTCGGGGCGGTGGACCGTGACGCCGTGGCGGCGGGCGTCGGCGACCAGGGACTGGGGTGAGTAGAAACCCATCGGCTGGGCGCGGAGCAGAGCGGCGAGGAAGGCGGCCGGGTAGTGCAGGCGGAGCCAGGTGCTGGCGTAGACGAGCAGGGCGAAGCTGATCGAGTGGGACTCGGCGAACCCGAAGTTGGCGAACGCCTCGATCTTCTCGTAGATCTGGTCGGCCGTGTCGTCGGTGATGCCGTGCTCGGCCATCCCGTCGTACAGCTTGGCGCGCAGGGACGAGATCTTCTCCACCCCGCGTTTCGACCCCATCGCCCGCCGGAGCAGATCCGCGTCCTCGCCGGTACAGCCGCCGACCGTCATCGCGATCTGCATCAGCTGCTCCTGGAACAGCGGTACCCCGAGGGTCCGCCGGAGCACGGGCTCCAGCTTCGGGTGCAGATAGGTGATCGGTTCGTCGCCGAGTTTGCGGCGGATGAACGGGTGCACCGCGCCACCCTGGATCGGGCCGGGCCGGATCAGCGCGACCTCGATCGCCAGGTCGTAGAAGCTGCGCGGCCGCAAGCGCGGCAACGTACTCATCTGGGCCCGGCTCTCCACCTGGAACACGCCGACCGAGTCCGCGTGGCAGAGCTGGTCGTAGACGCCGCGTTCCTCCTTCGGGATCCGGTCCAGGGTCCAGTCCTCGCCGAGGTGCTCGCGGATCAGGTCCATCGCGTACTGCAGGGCGGCGAGCATGCCGAGGCCGAGCAGGTCGAACTTGACCAGGCCCATCCAGGCGCAGTCGTCCTTGTCCCACTGCAGGACGGTCCTGTTCTCCATCCGGGCGTGCTCGATCGGGACGACGTGGCCGACCGGGATGTCGGTGAGCACCATGCCGCCGGAGTGGATACCGAGGTGCCGTGGGAACTTCAGCAGGTCCTCGGCCAGCTTCACCACCGGGGGCGGGATGTCGTGGTCGATGCTGCTGCGGACCGCGCCCCACGCGTCCACCTGCTTGGACCAGGCGTCCTGCTGGCCGGTGCTGTACCCGAGGGCCTTGGCCATGTCGCGGACGGCCAGCTTCGGGCGGTAGGTGATCACGTTCGCGACCTGGGCGGCGTTGCGGCGGCCGTACTTGCCGTAGACGTACTGGATCACCTCCTCGCGCCGGTCGGAGTCGAAGTCCACGTCGATGTCCGGCTCCTCGTCCCGGGCTGCGGACAGGAACCGCTCGAACGGCAGGTTGTAGAACACCGGGTCGATCGCGGTGATCTCCAGCGCGTAGCAGACCACCGAGTTCGCCGCGGAGCCCCGGCCTTGGTACAGGATGCCCTTGCGCTTGGCGAACATGACGATGTCGCGCACGATCAGGAAGTACCCGGGGAACTTCAAGTCCTCGATCACCGTCAGCTCCCGCTCGACCCGGACCTCCGCCTCCTCGAACAACTCGGCCGGCTTGTCCGCGTAGCGCTTCTTCACCCCGTCACGGCACAGCTTCTTCAGCCAGTCCATCGGGGTGAAACCCGGTGGGACCTCCTGGTGCGGCAGGCTCGGTTTGGCGGCGCGCAGGCTGAACGCGAGCTGGTCGGCCAGCTCCACCGACCGCGCGACGGCTCCGTCGTACCGATGGAAGCGGGCGAGCATCTCCTCCCCCGAACGCAGGTGGGCCGTCCCGGCGGGTGGGAGCCAGCCGTCCATCGCGTCCAGCGACCGCCGGGCCCGGACCGCGGCGATCGCGGCGGCCAGCTTGTGTCGGCGTGGCTGCGCGTAGTGAACGTTGTTCGTGGCAACGACCGGGAGACCCTGGTCGGCGGCCAGCCGGGCCAGGATCGCGTTCCGGCTGGTGTCCGTGGGCAGGCCGTGGTCGATCAGCTCCACCACCACCCGGTCGTGGCCGAACAGCGCGGTCAGCCGGTCGAGCTCCCGGGCGGCCGCGGCCGGCCCGTCGGCATGACCCCCGAGCTCGAGGGCGCGCCGGACCAGGCCCTTGCGGCAGCCGGTGAGGACCAGCCAGCTGTCCTCGCCGATCGCGGCCAGCTCTTCCAGGTCGTAGCTCGGGCGGCCCTTCTCCTGCCCGCGCAGCTGCGCCTCGGTGATCGCGCCGGCCAGCCGGTGGTACCCCTGCTGGCCCTCGGCGAGGACGAGCAGGTGGCTGCCCTCGGGATCGGCGATGCCGTTCTGCGGTTTGGTCAGGTCGAGCGAGAGCTCGGCGCCGAACACGGTCCGCAGACTCGCGTACTCCTCGGCGGCCTCGGCCATCCGGACCACACCGTAGAAGCCGTCGTGGTCGGTCAGCGCGAGCCCGCTCAGCCCGAGCCGGACGGACTCCTCGACCAGTTGCTCCGGCGAGGACGCCCCGTCGAGGAAGCTGTAGTACGAGTGGCAGTGCAGCTCGGCGTACGGCACCACCGGGCCGTCGGGCGGCTTCGGCTTGTCGGCCGGATCCGGGTCGTACGGCGGGCGGTGCCGCGACCAGGCCGGCCCGTCCCCGCCGTCGGCCTCCAGCAACTCGTCCGCGGGCGACGGCGGCCGGGACCGGTCCGACAGCCGGCGCTCCAGCTCCGACCACGGGATCGGCGGGTTGTCCCAGCCCATCAGCGCTCACCGCCAACCGCTGACGGCCGACCGGCACCGAAGACGTCAGTCATAGCTCGCCTCCAGGTACCAGTTGGTGTTGCGGATGGTGAAGAGCCAGGCCCGGCCCTCGGCGGTGACGAACTGGAACCGGGCCAGCCGATTGGTGGCTTCCTCGTCCCACCAGCGCTCCTCCACCGGCCACGGCCCGGCCCAGGCGGTGATCGGATGCAGCTTGCTGCTGTCGGCCACCTGGGGCGCCGGCTCGAGCCGGAAGGCGGCCGGGTCGCCGGACAGCAGACCGCGGGCACTCACGGCGATCTGCCGGCCGTCGGCAGCCAGGACGAGAGCCGGCAGCGGGGACGGGTACACCGTGCTCGGCGCCGGGGTCGGCCACCGGTTCGGCGTCCCCGAGATGGCCGGCAGCGAACCCGGCCACGGCTCGTCCGGGGAACGCGCCGGGATCGGCCGGTCGCCCCACGGGACCAGGGTCTGCCGCTCGACGAATCCCCGGCCGCCGCCGACCACCGCGGTGACGACGGCACCGTGGCCGAGCATGCTCTGCACCCTGGACAGGGCCCGGTGGATCCGCTCGTCCGGACCGCCGCCCCACAGCCCGTCGACGTGCGCACCGACCGGGTCGACCTGCTCGGGGATCAGCCGCAGCCTCACCACCGGCGAGGTCAGCTCGCTGGTCGCCGTCCCGCTGCCCTGGAGCTGCCAGCGGACCCGGTCGACCACGTCCGCGGCGCTGAACCAGCGCGGGTGCAACCACTCCCGCTCGTGCACCCGGCCGGACTCGGTGCCGACCTCGATCCGCAGCGTCGTGCAGACCAGGCCGAGCTCGGTCAGCCGATCGATCAGCTCGTCCGCGACTGCCCGGACCGCGAACGCGACCTGGTCGACCCGGTCCACGGCCGGCTCGAAGTCCAGTTTGCGGGCCAGCTCGGGCGGCACCTCCCGGGCCACCACCGGCCGGTCGTCACCACCCCGGGCCAGCCGGTGCGCGAACGCGCCGTCAGGACCGAACCGGGTCAGCACCTCGGTCGCCGGCAGCCGCGCGAAGGCGCCGAGCGACCGCAGACCGAGCCGGCGGAGCAGATCGGTCAGCTCGGGCCGCTCCAGCGCGTCGACGGTGAGCGGCGCGAGGAACTCGGCCGAACCACCCGGTGGCACCACGTGCACCCTGCTCCGCTCCGAGGCGGTCCGGGCGGCCTGCTCCGCGGCGAACGGGCCATCGGCGATCCCGACCCGGCTGCCCGGGACCTCGAACGTCTCCAGCCGGTCGAGCAGCTTCTCCGCGGCGGCCGGCTCGCTCCCGTAGTACCGGCTCGGGCCGCGGGCCTTCAGCGCGCACATGCCGGGCCGGATCACCTGGATGCCCGGGGTCAGCGCCTCCAGGCAGCCGATCACCGGGTCGAACGCGCGGGCGTCGATCACCGGGTCGTACTTGAACACCGCCAGCTCCGGGCACCGCGACTGGGCGTCCCGCGCCTTCAATCCGCGCCGCACTCCCTCGGCCCGGGCGGCGGCCGAACTCGCCAGCACCTTGCCCTTCACCAGCACCGCGACCGGGGTGTCCGGTGGATGCCCGGCCGCCGTGGCCGCCGCCGTCACCGGCCAGTCCGGCACCCACACCACCATCGTCCGGGTCTGCTCCCGGTCCTTCCCGCGGGCATCGGCCGGAGGAGAGAGAACGTGGTCCATCAGCCGGTCGCCTCCTGTTGCCAGGCAGGGGTCTCCGACAACGGCGTGGCCTGGGGCTCGACGGAACGGATCGCACCGTCCAGCGCCGGGAGCCAGAGATGGTGGCGGGTCGGCCGGACGGCGGCACCGCGGCCGGTGACGGCGACGGTGGCCTGGCGGGCGGTGAGATAGCCCTCACCGGCCCCCAGTCCGGTCCAGGTGTTGCCCTGAACCTCCAGCCGAGCTTCACTCCCCGGCCAGGACCCGACCGCGATCAGCAGCGCCCCGCGCGTCCGCAACCTGGCCGCCAGCCGGGACGCCTCCCCCGGCGTGACCTCGCCCGGCGGCCGGACCACCACGACGGTCAACGCGTCCACCAGCGCCGCGACCACACTCAGCCAGTCCCGCTCCGGGTCGGGCACCAGCACCAGCCGCTCGAGATCGACGCCGAGCGCGCGGGCCGCCTCGACGCCGAACGACGGCATCCCGACCACCCCGCACCAGGCCCCGTCGGCGGACGGACCGGCCATCATCGCCATCACCAACGCGGCCGACCCCCGCACGGAGTACACCGCGCCGCCGCGCAAGGGGGCACCGGAAAGCAGCTCGGAGACCGCCGGCAGGGTCGGCAGCGCCCGGTCGATGCTCGCGGTGTCGAGCGCCTGCTGCACCCGGCTCTCGGTCGTCCGCGGCGCGATCACCTCACGGCCGCGGCCGAGTGGCACCGGCGCCGCCTGCTCCTCCTCGGCCGCCCGCAGCCGGGCCGCCTTCTGCTCCTTGGCGCGCGCCAGCAGCGTGCGTGCCTGATCCAGCGCGGTGACCCGGCTCGGCTGAGCCGGTCGCGCCTCGTCGACCGCTGGATTCCCCGTCACAGATCCATGTTCGAACACCTGTTCGAACATGTCAATCGGGCCGTCCACCGGCCCGGTCACGCCGGGCTCAGGTCAGCAGATCAGGGCAGCAGATCAGGGCGGTACGCGCGGATCCAGGCGCCGATCGGGCCTTGTGGCCAGGAAGGGTCGAAGGAGGCCAGCGGGACACCGATGTGCCGCTTTCCGGACGCCTGGTCGACCGGCATCGCGGTCAGTGCCTGGCGCATCACCGCCGGGACCTGGGCCGGCAGCGTGACCATCGACCAGCCGTGCAGCCCGTGGTCGGTCATCGACGCCTGGTAGGACCGCGGGACCGGGCCGACGTGAAGCCGCCGGCGCGGGGTGAGCTGGACGTTGACCGGGCCGATCCCGGTCAGGTCGGGCCAGGCCAGCTGGTGGACGACTCCCCCGCCGGCCTCCCAGTGGATCCCGTAGCCGTCGAGGCGCAGCACGTTCGCGGCGACCGTCCGGCGGAGCTTCACCAGCAGGTACGCCAAGGCGAGGCCGGTCCCGAGCACGCTGACCAGGATCCCGACGAGCAGACCGCCGAGCGACCCGAGCAGCAGGAGCACGACCGCCAACAGGACGAGCAGCAGCACCATCGGCGCCAACGCCCGGCCGTGGGTGCTGCCGGCCATCCGGAATTCGGCCTGCGGTGGACTGGAGTACTGACTCACGCACGAAGAGTACAAAGCACGCGGGGCAAACCAGGATGACCACTAGGTCTTGTCTAATAGTCCAGCGCCGTGGCGAGCCGGGCAGCAGACGGGGATTGCCGGACAGGACCTAAGCTCACCGCATGTCGAGGATCGAGCATCCGCGGTTCCGGGCGGCGCTGCGTGAGGTGGAGGACAGCATCGACGCCGCTTGGCAGGCGTTGCGCACGCAGCTCGGTACCGCGGACGAGGACGGCCTGGCCGAGATCGTGCTGCAGGATCCGTCCGAGTTCGACTGGCGCGTGGTGGACGCCGCGCTGAAGCGGTCCACGTGCGCGGAGTGCGGGTCCTCGCTGGGCGCCGGGCCGACCGGGTGTTCGCGGTGCGAGCTGGCGAACGGGTTCCGGTTCGCCGCGCGCGAGACCGATCGGCCGGACGTTGCTCCGGGCAACGAGCATGCGATCCGGGTGGCGTCCGCGGTGGCGCGGACCCGGCATCGGTACACCCCGCGCGCCCGCTGCGGGTACGAGCTGCTGCTGCCCGACCTGCTGGCCGGCGCGCTGCCGACCACACCCGAGGCGCAGCGGGCCAAGGCACTGATCAACCAGTTGAGCGATGCCGAGCTCGAGTCCGTCGTCACCCTGGACGACCTGCGACGGGAGGTCCGCGGATGACCGATCTGCTCGAGGCCGAGGTCCGCCGGCACCACGACGACCTGGCCGCCTGGCTCGGCAGCGAGGCGGATCCGGAGGTGCTGGCGACGTTCGAGGCGATGCACCGGCCGGAGTTCAGCCTGGTCACGATCGAGGGCCGGACACTCGACCTGCCGACGTTGACGCGGGCGCTGGCCGGCGCGCGGAACGCGGTCCCGGGGATGACCATCGGGATCGAGGAGTTCGAGGTGGTGATCCGTACCGCGGACGCCTCGGTGGTGCGCTTCCTCGAACGGCACTCCCCCACCTCGCTCCGCCGGGTCACCGCGGTCCTCGTACCGGACGAGGGCGCGCGGCACGGCGTACGGTGGCTGAGCGTGCACGAGACTCCGGTGGCCTGATAAGGGTTGGGGTATGCCGAGATCGATTGCGACCAACACCACCACGGACCTGGCCGGGCTGCTCGAGTTCGTCCGGCCGCGTCACCACATGCTGCTGATCACCCGCCGCCAGGACGGGTCGCCGCAGGCCTCGCCGGTGTCGGGCGGGGTCGACGAGCAGGGCCGGATCGTCATCTCCTCGTACCCGGAGCGGGCCAAGAGCAAGAACGTGCACCGGGACACGCGGACCAGCGTGCTGGTGCTGTCCGACGACTGGAACGGCGCCTGGGTCCAGGTCGACGGGACCGGCGAGGTGATCGACCTGCCGGACGCGGTCGAGCCGCTGGTCGACTACTTCCGCGCGATCTCCGGTGAGCACCCGGACTGGGACGAGTACCGCGAGGCGATGGTGAAGCAGGGCAAGTGCCTGATCCGGATCACCCCGACGAGCTGGAGCCCGATCGCCACCGGCGGCTTCCCGGCCCGCCTCGCCGACTGAACCGACCGAACCAGCCGAACAGGCCGATCCGTCCTTCTCCAGGAAAGTGAGAAGGACGGGTCAGGACTTCTTCGAGCGCCGTTCCATCGTCTGGGTGATGCGCTGCATCGCGCCCTCGAGGTGCGAGCGCAACGCCGTCTCGGCACCGCTCTCGTCGTGCGCCAGGCACGCGTCCAGGATCGCCTGGTGCTCGCGCCGGGTCTGCTCGATCCTCGCCTTGGTCTGCCGGGACCCGAACCGGTACCGCTCGCTGTTCTGCCAGACCGGCTCGATCGCCCGCGGCAGCCAGCGGGAACCGCCCGCGCGGTAGATCGCGAAGTGGAACTCGGTGTGTGCCTGCCGGGAGGCGATGATGTCGCCCGCCTTCGACAACCGGACGTGCTCGGCCAACGCGGTGCGGGCCAGCGAGGCGTCGCTGTCGGAGAACCGGGTCGCCGCCGCGCGGACCGCCAGCGTCTCCAGCGAGAGCCGGGTCTGGTGCGTGTCGCGCAGATCGTCCATCGACAACTCGCGGACCCAGGCCCCCTTGTGCGGCACGATCTCGACCAGCCCGAGCGCCTGCATCCGGCGCAGCCCTTCCCGGATCGGCATCTGGCTCATGTCCAGCCGCTTGGCCAGTTCCTCCAGCCGCAACGCGGTCCCGCTCGGCAGTTCGCCGGACAGGATGAGCTCGTGCAACTCGGCTGCGGCCTCCTCGGCGAGGGTGCGCCGGCCGCTGGGTCCCCCGGGGGTGAGCTCGAGTCGTCGGGTCATCTGCTGCGGGCTGCCTCTCCGTTGCTCTGCACACACGTCTGGGAGGTAACCGTAGCGGTGGATCGGCTTTCCCGGTCACTCCAACCGGAGTTTCCCCGCCGGCCGGTCACCGCAGCCGGGTGAGGTCCAGCAGCACCCGGCGCTCCGGCGTCCCCCGGGACAGCAGGTCCAGGACCGCCTCCGCCTGGGTGGCCGGGATCAGCTCGAGCTCCACCGCGATCCGGGCCGGCGCGATGTCGGCCAGGACCTGGGTGACCGCGCCCGGCTCGATCACGGTCCGCTGCATGTTGACCGGCAGGACCCGCAGGTCCCGGCCGATCAGCTGGTGCAGGTCGAGGGTGGCGAACTCGCCGGCCGTGTACCCGAGGACGGCGACCCGGCCGCCCGGCGTGATGTGGCTCATCACGCCACTGGTCACCGGACCGCCCACGGTGTCGATCACGGCGTCGCACCACGGCAGCTCGCGCCCGACCTGGCCGAGTTCGTCGACCCGGACCACCTGGTCGACCAGCCCGTGCAGGGGGTCGGCGGACTCCCCGGCGCGGGCGAGTCCGATCACCTTGGCCGCCCCCGCCGACCGGGCCACGGCGGCCGCCAGGCGTCCCACGAGACCGGTCGCCCCCGTCACCACGACCGTCTCGCCGGGAACCACCTGGGCGACCCGCCGTACCGCCGTGTGGGCGGTCAGCGCGGACGCCAGCAACGCCATCGCCGAGGCGGCGTCCAGTTCGTCGGGCAGCGGGTGCACGGACCCGTCCGGTACGACGGCGAGCGTGCCCCACGTCCCCGGCCGGGAGACGCCGACGCCGCCTCCGCGGATCAGTACCCGGGAGCCGGCGGCGTGCGTGCCGGACTCCAGCACCACTCCCGCGCCCTCGGTCCCCGGGACGAACGGAGGCTGCAACTGCTGGGCGAGCTTGCCTGCCAGCACCGTCCGGTCGAGCTGCGTCACCGGAGCGACCTGCAGCTCGACAAGGGTCTCCCCTGGCCCCACCGTCAGTTCGGCCTCTTCGGCCTTCAGCTGCTGGCCGGGACCGTAGCTGCGCAGCACAGTGCCCAGTCGCGCGTTCATCCGTCCACCCCACTCATCCCCGCTACCGCCGCAAACATTTGATATCTGATCACAGGTCGGCCCTGCCGAAAAGCTCGTCTCACGGCTGAGCCACCTCCTGGTCGAGCGGCTCGACCAGGCCGAGCGGCCGGGTCAGTGCCTCGGCGGTCCCGGCCCGGCGCCGGTCCAGGTCGTCGCTGCCCATCGGGAACGGCCAGTCGCTGCCGGCCAGCACCTGGCCGAAGGTTGCCTCTAGCAACGTCAGGACGGCCGGATCGTGCACCAGGTCGTCCACCGCGAACCGCTGCAGGGCTTCCATCACCGGCAGCGACGGCGGCTCGATCCCCGGCCGCGCGGTGTCGATCCCCCGCTGCCAGCGCCCGGCCAGCGCGGCGGTGACACCACCGCCGTGACACAGGCAGAACTTGATCCCCGGGTACCTCGCCGGCACGTCGGTGAACACCAGCTCGGCCGCCGCAAGCCCTGTTTCGTAAGGGTTTCCGAGCAGGTTCGACAGGTAGAACGCGTCCAGCCGCGGGTCCCGGCTGTGCCCCGGATGGACGAGCGTGAACGCCCGCAACCGGTCGAGGACCTCCCAGACCGGATCCAGGCCCGCGAACCCCGGAGTACCGAGCGCGAAGCCGCTGAAGATCCCCTCTTCGCCCAGCGCGGCCGCGAGCGCGGCAGCCGATGCGTTGAGCAACGGGAGATGCGCGAGCACCCGGATCCGCGGACCGGCGAGCTCGCGCAGACCCTGGTTCACCAGCGCGGCCCACTCGATGCCCTGGTCGTACCGGAACAGCGCGGGCGGTACGGAGACGACGGCACCGTCCAGGTCCTGCTCGTCGACCCAGGTCAGCAGGGCCGCGGGGTCACCGAGCTTGCCGAGCGGCAGCTTCTCGTGGCCGTCGACGACCAGGTACTCCGCGTCGGCCGCCAGCCCGAACTCGCCCCGATGCGCCGCCGCGAGCACCGTGGGCGGGATCAGGTGCGTGTGCACGTCCCAGCCGGTCATGTCAGCGTGCGTCCTCGTCGTTGTCGTAGAAGGACGGCCGCTCCGGGTAGTGCGGCCCGTCGTACACCTCGAGCAGGATCGACGTCTCCTCGGCCAGCGTCGGACCGTGGACGACGCCCTTCGGGTTCCAGTAGAAGCTGCCCTTGGTCAGCGTGGTCCCGGTCGGCAGGTACACGTACCGCCCGGACAGGCAGAACATGAACTGGTTCGAGGCGTGCTTGTGCTCCGACGGGATCCCGCTGCCCTGTTCGAACCGGACCAGCGCGATCGACGCCTCGGTCTCCGGGTCGCGCCAGAGCATCTTGTGGGACAGCCCGGCCAGCGACTTCTCCACCCACTCCAGGTCGTCCGTCTGCAGCAGGACCTCGCGCAGCGGTTCGTCGAAGGACGCCATCACTCACCCTCCCGTGGGACAGGCCGCCCGGTGACCCGGGTGTACAGCTCCTCGGCGATCCCGGGCCGCATCGGCGCGACGGCCGCCACGTGGCCGTCCGGCCGGACCAGGACGACCGTCTCGGCCGGTACGCCGTACCGCTCGGTCGCCACGCTGCCCGGGTCGAACAGGGACCGGTCCCGCAGGCCCGAGTCGAGCGGGGCGTCCCAGCGGGAGATCGCGTAGTGCTTCAGCGCCGGCGAGTCGTTCACCGGGAGCTCCGGCCGCCGCCGGACGTCGGTGAAGTACAGCGCCACGAACGAGTCCCGGCACAGCCCGTGGATCGTCTCCCGGCCGGACGGACCGTGCAGCGACAGGTCGGGAGCGCGGTCGCCGGCCCGGACCGCGGGCGGCTCGGCACTGGTCATCACCATCGACCAGTCACCGTGTCCCTCGACGTCGAGCCGGACGCTGAGCAACGTCCGCGTGTACGCCGTGGCCCAGTCGCTCCAGCCGGCTGTCACCGCGCCCCGCTCGTGCGACATGTACTTGCGGGCCGCCTCCGCCATCTCGCCCGACCCGTTGATCGCGACCGGACGCTGCTCCTGCTCGTACCCGTCGAGCAGTTCCGGCCCGGCCCAGCCCCGCAGGACCCAGGCGAGCCGCCACGGCAGGTTCGACGCGTCCAGGGCGCCGGTGTTCAGGCCGAGCGCCCACATCGGCGTGATCAGGTGTGCCGCATCGCCCATCAGGAAGACCTTGCGGTCCTGGGTCCACTCGTCCGCGACCCGGTGGTGCACGTTGTAGATGACCGTGCCGAGCAACTCGATCCGGTCCACCTCGCCGATGAACTGCTTGACCTTGACCAGCAGGTCCTCGTCCCCTGGCGGCTCGGCGCCCTGGGCCAGCGGGAACAGGAACCGCCAGTTGTCCGGCTGCCGGATCAGCACCATCCACTCGGACCGGTCCGCGAAGTACGCCAGGTACGGGTAGTCGCGGGCGTTGTTCACGTCCAGGTCGACCACGACGTCGATCAGCATGTACCGCTCGGGCAGCGTCTCACCGGTCACGGCCACGCCGAGCGCGTCCCGGATCCGGCTCCGGCCGCCGTCGCACGCGAGCAGGTGGGACGCCTCGATCCGTTCGGGTCCGGCCGGCGTCGACACCTCCAGGACGACCCGGTCGTCCTCGATCGCGAAGGACTCCAGCTTGGTCCGGGTCCGCACGGTGTTCCCGGTCCGTTCCAGCGCGGCCGCGAGGATCGGCTCCATCTTGGTCTGCGGCAGGTTGACCACGAACGGGAACCGGGTGTCGTTGACCAGCTCGGCCAGCTGGACCGAGGCGCGCGGCGTGTTCGTGGCCCGGTCGATGTCGCCGATCTCGTCGATCCGCAACGCGGCCGCGAGGATCTCGTCGACGCAGCCGTACCGGTCCCAGATCTCCAGCGTCCGCGACAACGTGGTGCCCGCCTTGGTGTCGGAGGACAGCACCGCGTCCTCCTCGAGCAGCACGAACGGCACGCCGTAGTGCGCCAGGCCGAGGGCGGTCGTCAGGCCGATCGGCCCGGCGCCCACGACCGCGACGGGGAGTTGGTCAGTCGAGGCCACGCATCACTCCGTGAAGTCGTCGAGCTTGGCGAACGCGCGTTCGCGGGTCAGCAGGGACCCGGTCATCGCGGCCGCGTCGGACAGCAGGAACAGCAGCGGGCCGACCACGTCCGCGGGGTCGCCGATGCCGGTGGTGTCACGCCAGTGGTCGAGGTCCGCGCCCGCATTCGCCGACCGGAACTGCTCGGTGTCGACGACGCCCGGCGCGATCAGGTTCACCCGGACCCGGTGCTCGGCCACCTCGGCGGCCAGGGTCCGGGCGAACGCGCTCAGCGCCGCCTTGCTGGACGCGTACGCGGCCGCGTGCGGGAACCCGGTCGAGGCCAGGCCGGAGGTGAACACCACCACCGACCCGTTGCCCCGGTCAACCATATGCGGGATCACGGCCTGGCAGACCCAGACCACTCCGTCCAGGTTGACCTTGAGCGTGTGCGTCCACTCGGCCGGGTCCAGGTCGATCACCGCGGCCCGGGGCTGGACGGCCGCGCCCGCGACCAGGCCGTCGATCCGCCCGTACCGCTCGACCACACTGCCGATCGCCTTGAACACGGCCTCGCGGTCCGCCACGTCGACCTCGTAGTACGCGATGCCCTCGCCGCGCGGCTCCACGACGTCGAGGACGACCGCGGTACCGCCGCGAGCCACCACTGCTTCGGCCAGGGCGGCGCCGATTCCACGGGAGCCGCCCGTGATCACCACGACCTCGCCGGTCGCGTCGAAGGTCACCTTCACGACGGCTCCTTCTGCTGCTTGGAGGTCATCGTCTCGGTGATCCGCTGAACGGCGCCGGCCAGGTGGTTGCGCAGGGCCTGCTCGGCGGCCTCCGGGTCGCGGGCCACGCACGCGTCCAGGATCGCCTGGTGTTCGAGCCGGTTCCGCTCGATCTGGATCACGGTCTGCCGGCTGCCGAACCGGTACCGCTCGCTGTTCTGCCAGACCGGCTCGATCGCCCGGGCCAGCCATTGCGAGCCACCCGCGCGGTACAGCGCGAAGTGGAAGTCGGCGTGCGCCTGCCGGGCCCCGATCGAGTCCTCCGCGCGGGACAGCCGCAGGTGGTCGGCGAGCGCGACGACGGCCTTCTGCTCGTCCTCTTCGCCGAAGTGCTCGGCGGCGGCCCGGATCGCCAGACTCTCCAGGGCGAGCCGGGTCTCGTGGGTGTCGTGCAGGTCCTCCAGCGACAGCTCGCGGACCCAGGCGCCACGGTGCGGGATGATGTCGACCAGCCCGAGCGCCTCCAGCCGCCGGAGTCCCTCGCGGACCGGCATCTGGCTCATGTCCAGCCGGCTCGCCAGCTCGACCAGCCGCAGCGGCGTACCGCTCGGCAGCTCGCCGGACAGGATCAGCTGGTGCAACTCGGCCGCGGCCGTCTCGGCGAGCGTCCGCCGCCCGCCACGGCCGCCGCCCGGCAGCAGCTCCAGCCGGCTGGTCACGCCAGCTCCTGGGGTACCAGGACGTTGCGCAGCTCGCCGATCTTGTCCGCGCGGGTGACGACCTCGTCGCCGGCCTTCAGGAACACCTGGGGCTCGCGGGCGTTGCCGATCCCGGCCGGCGTCCCGGTGAGCAGCAGGTCGCCCGGCCGCAGCGTCATCCCGAACGACAGCTCGCTGATCAACGTCGCGATGTCGTACGCCATCTGCTTGGTCGACGCGTCCTGCAGCGCCTCACCGTTCACCAGGCACTGCAGGTGAACGTCCTGCGGATCACCGAGCTCGTCCGGCGTGACGATCCACGGGCCGAGCGGCATCGTGTTGTCGATGCTCTTGCCCTTCAGCCACTGGCCGCCGTGCTGCCGTTGCAGGTCCCGCTGGGACACGTCGTTGGCGAGTGTGTACCCGAAGACGTGGCCGAGCGCGTCGGCCGGCTTGATGCTGCGCCCGGCCTTGCCGATCACCAGCGCGAGCTCGGCCTCGTAGTCCCACTTGGCCGAGATCACCGGGTCGTACGCGATCGGGTCGTTCGGCCCGACCACCACGTCCGGTCCCTTGGTGAAGAAGGTCGGGTGATCCGGCCGGTCGACGTCCTGGCCCTCGCGCTTGCCCTTCGACTCCTCGAAGTGGTCCCAGTAGTTCCAGCCGGTGCACAGGATGTCCCGGCGGAACCGGCGCAGCGGAGCCCGCAGCATGCCCGGCTCGAACGGGACCCGCTCGGCCCCGGCCAGCTCGTTGCGGACGGCATCGATCCCGGCCACGACCACGTCGGTCAGGTCCGGGTACGGGAGCAACGCCACCACGGCGTCCTCGACCACGCCGGGACGGTCCACCCCGGCGTACGTCACGGTCACGAAACGCATCTCAGACCCATTCGACGCCGCGCATGCGCTCACCCACCCCGGTCATGGGATCACCGCGATCGCGGAGATCTCGATCAGGTAGTCCGGATCCGCGAGCTTGCTGACCTCGACCAGGGTCGAGGCAGGCAACGGCTCCCGGAAGTACCGGGCCCGGACCTCGTGGATCTTGGCGAAGTCCTCCATGTTCCGGACGTACACGTCCACCCGGCAGACGTCGTCGAGCGTGCCGCCGGCCGCCGCGACCGCGGCCTGGACGTTATCCAGCACCTGCCGGGTCTGCTCGGCCACGTCGCCGACACCGGCGATGCTGCCGTCCGGACGCCGGGCGGTCATCCCGGAGACGAACACCAGCCGGCCGGTCGCCTCGATCGTGGTGGCCTGCGAGAACACCCCGTTCGGCGTTCGCAGCGCCTCGCTCGTGAGTTGGGTCTTCGGCATCAGTTCTGCTCCCCTCCGGTCGGTACCACAGCTCCGACCGCCTGCGCCGCGGCCAGCAACCCGTCCAGCGCCGACCGCTCGATCAGTACGCCGGTCCGCCGCTGCTGGCGCGCCCGCTCCGCCTCGATCTCGCCCGGCAGGTACAGCCGGTCCACCCCCGGCGCGGTCGCACTCCCCCGCACCCGCTCGGCCAGGTCGGACGAACGGCGCCGGAACTGCTGGATCCCGCCCAGCAGTTCCGGGTCGATCGCCAGGAACAGGTGGGCGCAGTCGTTCGGCCGGTCCGGCTCCCGGTACAGCGGCCGGACCTCGTCGCCCCAGCCGCCACCGCTGAGGACACCGGTGAGCACGTCGATCATCAGCGCCAGCCCGAATCCCTTGTGCCCGGCGGCCGGCAGCAGCATCCCGAGCACCGCCTCCTCCGGGTCGGTGGTCGGCACGCCGTCCGGGTCGGTCGCCCAGTTGTCCGGGATCGGCCGGCCCGCCGAGGCCGCCAGCCGGATCTTGCCCAGGGCAACGGCCGACAGGGCCATGTCCAGCACGATCTCCGGGCCGGCCTGGGTCGGGACCGCGATCGCCAGCGGGTTGTTGCCGACGATCCGCTCGGCGCCACCCGGGGCCGGCATCAACGGCGTGGTGTTCGACATCGCGACGCCGAGGCAGCCGGCCTCCGCGGCCTGCATGGCCCACCGGCTGGCGGCGCCGAAGTGGTGCGCGTTCCGGACCGACACCAGACCGATCCCGTACCGGCCGGCCCGCTCGATCGCGAGCCCCATCGCCTGCGGGCTGGTCAGCTGGCCCATCCCGCCGCGCGCGTCCGCGACGATCGCGGCCCCGGCGTCGTGCAGGACGTCCAGCTCGCGCTCCCGGGTGACCCCGCCGGCGTTCAGGCGCTCGACGTACATCGGGACGAGCAGGATGCCGTGCGAGCTGACACCGCGCAGTTCCGCGTCGACCAGGGCGTGCGCGATCTGGGCCGCGTCCGCCGGGTCGAACCCGAGCGAGGTGAAGACCGCCGAGACGGTGGCCTCCAGCCAGGCCGGGCGGACCAGGACGCGGCGGTCGGCGTCCGACGCCTGCGCGGTCATCGGTTCTCCTGGGCCCAGGGCAACCAGAGGTGCTCCAGCAGGACCAGGCCGTAGAACAGGACGATGCTCATGATGCTGAGCAGGCCGATCGCGGCGAACGCGAGCGGGGTGTCGGCGGAGGCGCCGGAGGTCCAGATCACGAACCCGAGGCCCTGGGTGGCGCCGGAGAACTCACCGATCACCGACCCGATCACGGCCAGTGAGATCGCCACCTTGAGCCCGGTGAACACCTGCGGCAGCGCGTAGGTGAAGCGCAGCTTGAAGAACTCCTGGAACCGGCTCGCCTTCAGCGACCGGAGCAGTTCGACCAGTTCGGCCGGGGTCGACTTCATCCCCTGCGCGGTCGAGATGACGATCGGGAAGAAGCAGATCAGCACCACCATCGCCACCTTGGGCAGCGGGCCGAAACCCCACCAGACCACCAGCAGCGGCGCGATCGCGATCTTCGGGATCGCGTTGATCGCGAGCAGCAGCGGATAGACCAGCCGCTCCAGGATCACCGACCGGACGATCAGCAGCGCGATCGGGACACCGATCAGGATCGACAGCACGAACCCGACCAGGGTCTCCAGCAACGACACCATCGTCTGCTGCAGCAGGTACCCGGGCTGCTCGAGGAACTTGGCGACCACGTCCGCCGGGCTGGGCAGCAGGAACGGCTCGATCTCGAACACGAGAATGGCCAGCCACCACACCGCGAAGATGCCGAGCACCCCGACGAACGGCAGCAGGATCGCGGCCGAGCGCGAGCTGGTGAGCCAGGACGATCTGGTACTCATCGGGGCGTGTCCACCACTTTCTCGGACAGCAGCTCGTGCAGGTGGCCACTGATCTCGGCCACCTCGGTGAGGTGCGCGTTCCGGCCGAGACTGCGCGGCCGCGGGATGTCGATCTCGACGATCTCGCGCAACCGGCCCGGCCGCGGCGTCAGCACCACGACCCGGTCGGCCAGGACGACGGCCTCCTCGATCGAGTGGGTGACGAAGACGATGGTGGTGGCCAGCTCCATCTGGATCCGCTGCAGCTCTTCGGACAACTCGGTCCGGGTGAGCGCGTCGAGCGCCGAGAACGGCTCGTCCATCAGCATCACCTTGGGCCGCCGGATCAGCGACCGGCACAGCGAGACCCGCTGCTGCATCCCACCGGACAGCTCGTGCGGAAGCCGGCGCTCGAACCCCTCCAGCCCCACCAGGCCGAGGAGTTCGTGCGCGCGGTCCCGGTACCGCTTGAGGTCCATCCCCTGGTCGGGGTCGCCGCCGCTGATCTCCACCGGCAGCATCACGTTCGACAGCACCGAGCGCCACGGCAGCAGGGCCGGGCGCTGGAACATGAACGAGACGTCCCGGCGCGGTCCGGTGACGGCGTCCCCCGCCACCGCGACCCCGCCGTACGTCGGGCTGAGCAGGCCCGCGATCAGCCGGAGCAGCGTGGACTTGCCACAGCCGGACCGGCCGATCAACGTGACGAACTCGTTCTCCTGGACGTGCAGGTCGATCCCCTCGAGAGCCTGGACCCGGCCCCCGCGTCCCTCGAAGACCTGCCCCACGCCGTCCAGCTTGATCATGCTCAGCCCTTCGGCGCCAACGCGCCGTCGACCACGTCGGCCGGCTTGATGTCGGTGCCGACCTGCTTGGCGTCGACGAGAGCGTCGATCACCTTCTGCACCCGGGCCGTGTCCACGTCGCCGAGCGGGCCGGTGAAGCCCTCCGGCTTCACGTACTCCTTCATCAGCTTCAGCTCCTGGGTGGCCACGTCGACGTCGAGGTTCGGCGCGTACTTCTTCATCGTCTTCGCCGCCCCCTCCGGGTCGTCGATGGCGTCCTGCAGACCCTTGAGCAGCGCGCCGGTGAACCGCTTGACCTGGTCCGGGTGGTCCTTGGCCAGGTCGCTGCGGGTGATGATCGCGTTGCCGTAAAGGTCCGGCAGCTTGTCGCCGTAAGGCAGCACGACCGCCTTGCGCTTCTTCGGGTCCGCCTTCTCCACCAGCGGCACACCGACCACGAACTGGCCGATGCCGTCGACCGTGCCGGCCGCGAGCAACTGCGGCAGCTGCGGCGGCGGGTTCGGCACGAACTTGGTCTGGTCGGCCGGGATCCCGGCGGCCTTGGCGTAGAGCGGGAACATCACCGTGTTGGTGGAGCCCGGCTGGTCGCCGATCTTCTTGCCGACCAGGTCCTCCGCCTTGGTGATCGAGCCACCCTGCAGCGCCACGATCGCGGCCAGCGAACGCTGGTGGATCATGCCGACGGTGGTGACCGGGAGCTTCTGCTTGCCCATCGTGATGACGGTGCCGGTGAAGTCACCGATGCCGTAGTCGGCCTGGCCGCCGGCCACCAGCTTCATCACGTCGACCGTGCCCGAGCCCGGGTTGATGGTGACGTCGAAGCCGGCGTCCTTGAAATAGCCCTTCTCGAGGGCGACATAAGCGTAGGCCTCGCGGCCGAACAAGTTGAACGAAGTGAGGTAGCTGACCTTCTCCAGGTTCTCGCCGCCGTCACCGCTGGTGCTGCCGTTGTCGTTGCACGCGCTCGCTAGAGCGAGCGCGAGAACCGCCACACCTGCGACGGCTGCACGTCTGAACCTCATGCCGGATGATCTCCTCTCCGATATTTGATCAAACATCAAATATGGAAGGCCGGTCAATCGGCCCCCGGGGGACTTCACGGTGTCTTTACGTCCACCGAATCTGGTCCCGCGGAGCCCGGGTTGCCGCCCGTCCTGGAGCCGTTCCCCATGCCTGTCCGTCCTGGACGAGCATCCCGCCCCGACCACAGACCGTACCTGCCCGGACAGCAGACCGCGACGCCCAGCCGGGCCGAAACTGGCTGATTGGTTCAAATTTGTGTAAACCCGGCCACGGACTGTGACTCAGGTCATGGGAACGCTCTCGTCCCGGGAACGAGCCACCTCCTTCCGCCGGTCACCGCGCCCACCCTTCCGCACCGGCGGCTCACCTCTTCCCCCGGGGTCCGGGCGCCGCCGGGATCAGGGCGACATTCCCTCCGTGGAGTGAAGGGCCTGACCGCGGGCTTTGACAGGATGTCCGGGTGGCGAACGTGCTGGCGCGCGGGTCGACGTACCTGCGCTGGGTCTACCTGCTGCTCGGCGCTGCCCTGGTCCTGGCGTTCATCCTGGTGGACAGCGCGCTGGTGGCGCTGATCGACGACCTGAACCTGCACCCGGTCCCGACCGGGATCCTGAGCGCGCTGGTCGTGGTCGTGCCGCCGGTGCTGCTCGGCATCCTGCCCGCGGTCCGCGAGGTGGAGGGCATCGCGGTCGAGTCGTTGCTCGGGGTCCGGTTCGAGGAGCGGCCGCTCGGCCCGGCCCGGACCTGGCCGCAACGCCGGCGGACCGCCGTCTGGTTCTGCCTGCACCTGGTCGCCGGTGGCCTGATCGGCTTCCTCACCACGGTGGTCGTCGGACTGGGCGCCGTGTTGCTCACGGCCCCCTTCCGCGACGCCGGCAGGTACGACCTGATCGACGGCATCTCGTACCACGTGGCCGGCCGCTGGACCGACCTGTGGATGCCCGCGACCGCGCTGGCCGGACTGCTCGCGCTCTTCCTGCTGTCCTCCGCTCTCGGCGCCCTGCTCGCGTACTCCGCGCCACGTTTCCTCGGTCCGACCCCGGCCGAGCGGATCGAGCTGCTCGAACGCCGGACCGCTACACTTGCCGAACGCAACCGACTCGCCCGGGAGCTGCACGACAGCGTCGGCCACGCGCTGAGCCTGGTGACGATCCAGGCCGCCGCCGCCCGCCGGGTACTCGGTACCGATCCCGCGTTCGCCGAGACGGCGCTGGCCGCGATGGAGACGTCGGCGCGGGCCGCCCTCGCCGATCTCGATCACGTCCTCGGCCTGCTCCGCGACGATCGCCGGCCCGGGACCGAGACGGCTCCGCAGGCCACCCTCGGCGACGTGGCCCGTCTGGTCGAGGCGACCCGGGCCGGTGGGATCACCGTCGACGTCCGGCGTTCGGGTGAGCTCGACGAGTTGCCCGCCGCGGTCTCGCGGGAGGCGTACCGGATCGTCCAGGAGGGCCTGACCAACGCGATCCGGCACGCCGGGCGGCCCGCCGACCAGGTCGAGGTGGAGCTGTCGATCAGCCTGGACGGCACCGGGCTGCTGCTCGAACTGACGAACCCGGTCACCGGCCCGTCCGACCACTCCGGCGGCGGCCGCGGCCTCGCCGGGATCCGTGAACGGGTCTCCGTACTGCAGGGCACCGTCGAGGCAGGAGCGGCCGCCGGCCGCTGGCGGCTCGCCGTCACCCTGCCGGTCACCGTCACCACGAAAGGACGCCAGTGAGCACCTCGGGGAACAGCAGCGCCGACATCCGCGTGGTCGTGGTCGACGACGAACCGCTGATCCGCAGCGGACTGCGCGCGATCATCGACGCCGAGCCGGGCCTGCACGTGGTCGGCGAGGCCGGGGACGGCGCCGAGGTGCTGCCGGTGGTCCGCCGGACCGGGCCCGACGTGGTGCTGATGGACGTCCGGATGCCCGCGGTCGACGGCATCCAGGCGACCCGGCTGCTGCTCGACGGACTCGAGTCCCCACCCCGGGTGCTGGTGGTGACCACCTTCGAGAACGACGACTACGTGTACGACGCGTTGCGCGCGGGCGCGTCCGGGTTCCTGCTGAAGCGCACTCCCCCGGACGAGATCGTCGCGGGGATCCGGACCGTGGCGGGCAGCGAGTCGCTGCTCTTCCCGGAGGCGATCAGGGCGTTGGCGCTCGCGCATGTCAGCGAGCAGGCGCAGCCGACGGGGCTGGACCAGTACCAGCTGACCGAGCGGGAGCAGGAGGTACTCCGGCTGATGGCGCGGGGCCTGTCGAACGCGGAGATCGCGGCCGAGCTCGTGCTGGGAGTACAGACCATCAAGACCCACGTCGCGAACCTGCTGGCCAAGCTGGGCGCGCGGGACCGGACCCAGGCGGTCATCCTGGCCTACGAGTCGGGCTTCGTGCCGTTGCGCTGAGCGCCGGTCGCGCTCAGCCTCACCTCAGTCGCCGGGGAGCAGGGTCTCGTCGGCGACGTTGCACGCGTTGTGGACCGGGTCCTGGCTGTTCGCCCTGATCGCGACGCGCTGCAGCAGCATCCGGAAGACGAGCCGGTCGCCGTCGTCCAGGCCACCGAGCACCTCGTCCTCGGCCTCCCGCAGCCGGCGCTCCAGGTCGCAGAGCGTCTCGCGGCCCTGCTCGGTCGGCACGATCAGTCGCGCGCGCCGGTCGGCCGGATCGGGCTGACGCTGCACCAGGCCGGCCTTCTCCAGGTCGTCGAGCAGGTACGTCATCACCGTCCGGTCGACGTCCAGGTGACCGGCCAGCTCCAACTGCCGCCGTGGCCCTTCGGCGTTCGCCGTGGCGAGCACCTGGTACCCCCGGGGGCCGCCCGGGACGTCCTCCAGCGCCGCGGCAGCGCGCTTGGCGTACCGACGGAAGACCACGCCGAGCGCCCAGCCGAGGTCCGCCTCGACGGACGTACCGGCCGCGCCGCGGGCTCGCACTTCGGGCGAAGGACTGGTCACGGAATCCATCGTACGGGGTGCCCGGGGCGTGGAATACGGTCTGACTTGAATATGTTCTGCTTCACAGACTATCTTCGGGACAGCTCAACGACGAGCCGACCCTCACCCGTTTCTGGAGAGGAACGAGATATGACCACCCTCCTTCGCGTCGACGCGAGCATCCGCGTCGACGGCTCCGTCAGCCGCGCCCTGGCCGACAGCGCCGAGGCCGCCTGGCGGGCCGAGCACCCGGACGGCGTCGTGGTCCGGCGCGACCTCGGCAAGCACCCGGTCCCGGCCGGCGTCTGGCAGACGCTGATCACCGACCGGTTCGGCTGGGAGGCCCCCGGCGACGCCGAGTTCGCCGACCTGGCGGCGGCCAACGCCGTGGCCGAGGAGATCCTGACCGAGTTCAAGGCGGCCGACGCGGTCCTGCTCGCCGTCCCGCTGTACAACTACGGCATCGCCCAGCACGTCAAGGGGTGGATGGACGTCCTGCTCACCGACCAGGGCCTGCAGCGCGGCGGGGACGTCGCCGGCCGGCCGCTCATCCTCACTCTCGCGCGCGGTGGCGGGTACGGCCCGGGCACGCCGCGGGAAGGCTGGGACCACGCGACGCCGTACCTGGAGCGCATCTTCGGCGAGGTCTTCCAGATGGACGTCCACAAGGCCGAGGCGGAGCTGACCCTGGCTCCGGTCACGCCGGGTATGGAGGAACTGATCGAGGCCGCCAAGGAGTCCGAGAAGGCCGCCCTCGACCACGCCGGCCGGCACGGCACCCAGGTGGCCCGCCGGCTCACCGGAGCAGCCGCCTGACGGTCTGCGTCAGCCCGGTCCGTTGACCGGGTGATACGAGTGGACCGGCCGACCCGCTGAAGGTCGCCCGTGAGTGCCGAGCTCGAGCCGGCACCCCCGCGGCCACCTGATCAGCCGGTGTGGCGCCAGCACGACACCGTGACCGAGAGCGTCACCGCTGCCGGGTCCGCGAGTGCCTTGATCCGTTCTGCGCGTTCTTCCCGCTCCAGATGCCGCGCGCTTGGCGTCATCGCGACCAGGTGCTCGATCGAGCGATGGTCCAGCCGCAGCGTGACCTCGACCGACTCCGCGGCGACCTGCTCGAATCCGGTCAGCGACCGGACCAGCCGGCGCTCCTTCTCCTCGTCCACCTTGACCAGGCCGAGGACGTCGACGAGCTCGCCGAGATGCCGCTGGTTCGGGGTGACGACGAGCAGGGTGCCGCCCGGGGCCAGGATGCGCGCCATCTCCCGCGCGTTGCGGGGCGCGAACACGTCGAGGATCACCTCGGCCGCGTGATCCTGGATCGGCAGTTCCTGCCAGGCGTCGCAGACCACCGAGCCGATCCGCGGATCCGCCTTGGCGGCTCGGCGCGCGGCGTACTTGGAGACGTCGAGCGCGATTCCCGGCCGGCCTGGTGATGCGCCGAGGACGCCGGCCAGGTAGTACGCCGTACCCGCTCCCACCTCCACGACCAGGCCGTCACCCGGTGGGGTCACGCGGATCAGGGCGGCCCGGATCGGTTCGTACCAGCCGGCAGTGAGGAACGTACCGCGCGCCTCGATCATCTCCGCGGTGTCGCCGTCGATCCCGGTGGATGCCGAGGGCAACAGGTTGAGGTACCCCTGCTTGGCCAGGTCGAAGGCGTGGCCCCGATCGCACCGCGCGGTCCGGCCGACCAGCCCGAGGTCCGCCCCACAGATCGGGCAGCGCAGGACGGAGACCAGGTCGGGGAGCATCGCACCATTGTCCCCCGCCTGCCTCGGTCAACCGGCGCCCGGGGTCTGCGGCGTTGTGGGTCAGCCGTTGATGTCGCGGCTGGTCAGGCGGGCCCAGGCCGCGGCGTAGAAGACCGCCAGGTACGCGGCCTGGAGCAGCAGGTTGCGCTGGATGGCGTCCCAGTACGGCGGGTCGCGGAGCAGGTCAGCGAACGAGGTCCAGCCGTACATCAGCAGCCACGGGTGGATCACGTCGATCTGCGGGATCGCGCCGAGGATCCCGAACACGATGAACGCGCCGAACGTCGCCGCCATCGCCGCCAGCGGGGTCGAGGTGAGCGAGCTGACGAACAACCCGATCCCGGCCAGGCCGAGCAACGAGGCGGCGATCACGACCGCGATCCCGAGGGCCCGCAGCAGTCCCTCGGCCAGCGGCACCGTCGATCCGGACAGCAGCGTGACGTCGCCGACCGGGAACAGCAGGAACCCGGCGATCAGGCCGGACACCCAGATCGTCAGCGTCGCGGCCAGGCAGAACACGGCGAGCGCGACCATCTTCGCCGCGAGCAGCCGCGATCGGCCGGCCGGGGCGGTGAGCAGATTCCGCAGGGTGCCGAGACTGGCCTCGCCCGCGAGCGACTCGCCGGAGATGACGGTGACCGCGGTCGGCAGGAAGAACGGCAACGACAACGCCAGGCTCGCGACGACGAGGAAGAACCCGTTCCCGGCGACCTGGCCGAGGAACCCCTCGGCGTCCCCGGAGGACCCGGACAGCCGGATCGCGACCCCGACCATCACGGGCACCGCGGCAAGTACTCCCAGCAACACCCACGTCCGAGCCCGCCCGAACACCAGGTGCAACTCGGACCGGAACAAGGCCACCGCATGCCGCCCCGCACTCGGCCCAGTACTGATCGTCCGGGCGAGGCGTGGACTCGCGGGGGTTGCTGAGGTCGGGCTATTCGGCGACATCGAAGCCCTCTCCGGTCAGGGCGACGAAGGCTTCTTCGAGGCTGGGGCGTTCGAGGGTGAAGCCGTGCAGGCGGACGTCGGCGGCGACCAGGGCGGCGGCGAACTTGTCGATCGGCAGCTCCCCCGGATCGCCGTCCACGGTCTCCTCGGTCTGGCGGAGATCGGTGACGCCCAGCCCGGCCAGGGTCTGCGCCGCGCGGCCGAGATCCGGGGTCCGGACGACGAGCCGGGGTCGCAGCTCGGACCGGAGCTCGGCCATCGTGGACTGGCGGACCAGCCGGCCGCGGCTCATCACCGCGGCGTGCGTGCAGACCTGCTCGACCTCGGCCAGCAGGTGGGTCGAGGTGAAGATCGTGGTGCCGTCGTTCGCGAGCTCGCGGATGAGCAGCCGGACCTCGCGAGTGCCCTGCGGATCCAGCCCGTTGGTCGGTTCGTCGAGGACCAGCAACTCCCGCCGCTGCATCAGCGCGACCGCGATCGCCAGCCGCTGCCGCATGCCGAGCGAGTACGCCCGGACCTTCTTCCCGGCGGCGTTCGACAGCCCGACCCGCTCCAGCGCCTCCCCCGCCCGCGCCTTCCTGGTCCGCGGGTCGGCGGTCCGGTCGGCCGCGTCGAACCGGAGCAGATTCGCCTGCCCGGTCCAGAACGGGTAGAAGGCCGGTCCCTCCACCAACGCGCCCACCCGCGGCAGGACGGACAGCTGGCGGGCCGGCATCGCCTCGCCCAGCAACTCCACCGACCCGGCCGTCGGCGCGATCAGGCCGAGCAGCATCCGGATCGTGGTCGTCTTGCCCGAGCCGTTCGGCCCTAGGAACCCGAAGACGCTTCCGGCCGGAACTTCCAGGTCGATGGCGTCCACCGCCACCTGCCCACCCCGGAACCGCTTCGTCAGACCCCGCGTCACCACCGGCGGCCGGTCATCGGTCGCCGAGGGCGCGGGCAGTGACTCGGTGGTGGAGCTGGTCGGGTCGGCGTCGGCAGGTGGGGTCGGGCTGGGTCCACCGGTGGGTGGGGTGGTCACGTCAGCGCGGAGCCTTGGGCGCGGCGGCGACGAGGGTGTCGGGAGTGACCAGGCCGACCAGGATGCGGCCGTCGTCGGTGATCAGCGCGCTGACCATCTTGCTGGTCAGGATCTTGCCCGAGCCCCAACTGCCCTGCACGGTGCGGGCGTTCGCCAGCAACTGGTCGACGGGACCGTTGCCCGGGGTGATCTTCGCGTCGTGCAGCACGGCCACGCTCTCCCAGCCCTGGCCGACCACGTCCGGCCGGTCACCGCGCGCCGGCGGCGTGGCCTTCGGCGTCCCCGGCTTGGGGGTGACGGACTTCGGGGTGGCCTTGTGCTCGCGGGGCGCCGGGACCGTCTTCTCCGTCACCTTCACGCCCTTCGGCGGGGTGAAGGCGAACGTGCCGGCCGACGGGACGTCGAACGAGACCGACGTGAAGCCGACCCGCAGGGCCGGGTCGTCGCCGGTGCGCGGCTTGACGGTGACCTCGAGCGGGACCCAGTTCTTCGAGTCGATCGCCAGCTCGACCGATCCGACCGTGGTCTTGTCGGTCCGCGGCACCAGGCGCAGCTTGTAAGCGTCCCGGCCGGCGACCTTCTCGGTGCCGGTGACCTCGACCTTGGTACTCGGGTCGATCGCGGCGAGGAACTTCTTCGCCACCGCCTGCGGGTCGTACGCCTCGCGCTCGGGCGCCACCTCCGGCTTCGCGGGCCGGGCCGGCAGCACGTACTTGCGGGCCTCGCGCTGGGACGAGTCGTACGCCCAGGCGGTCTTGCCGTCGGTGGTCAGGACGCGCTCGGCCATGTCGTCGAGCACGGAGACGCGGGCCTTGTCGGGCTGGGCGAACGCGACGCGGGCGGTGTGCTCACCACTCAGCAGGTCGGGCACGCCACCGCGGTCACCGTGGCCGTCCTCGACGCCGGGCAGCGCGGGCAGCCCCAGATCCGCTGCCGAGCGGACCGTCCCGCTCAGCCCGTCGACCTTGGCGGTCTGCACCCGGGTGAGCAGGTCCTGCGCCGTCAGTTCGGGTAGGTCGGGAGACGCGTCCGCGACCATCGGCCCGAACGCTCCCACGCCCGCGACCAGCGCGATCGCCGAAATGGGAACCAACCACCGTCGACTGCCCCTCGTTGTACCCATGTCACCAAGACTCGCACCGCGACCACCCGGATCCAAGCGCCGCGGGGACGGTTCACCCAAAAGAGTGAACCCACCGCCACCCCACGTACACCCCTGGTACTACGTCGCCCGGCCGCCTGGTCCCACCGGGCGATCAGCGGCTCTGGAGGGCGTCGAGCGCCACCGTCATCGCGGCCGCGACCCGGAAGTCCAGGCGGTGGTCCTTGACGTGCGCGGAGTAGCGGTCGCGGACCGAGAGCCGGCGCTCGACCGAGAAGACCGGATCACCGGTGGTCCGGTCGGTGAAGTCGAAGTGGAAGATGAACGGGATCGGGATCTCGCCGATGAACGGCACCAGGTCCCAGATCCGCCGCAGCACCGCGATCCCGGCGCTGCGTTCGGTGCCGTCGGCGTGCAGTCCGGCCGGCGTGGTCAGCTGCCAGCTGGACCGCATCAAGCTCTTGCCGAACTCCTTCTTGAACCAGCCGATCGGCTGCCCCTCGGCATCGAGCACGTCGTACCCGGAGCCGAGGTCGATCTTCTTGCGCGCCTTGAACGAGAACACCACCTGCGACTTGGTGTCGTCGGTGTAGAAGGTGACCTGCTCCTTCAGCGCCATCCGCTTCTGCTGTGCGAAGGCGAGTCGCCGGCCTTCGGAACCGTCCGGCTGCAGGACCGCGATCTCGTACTTGTTCGCCATCATCGTGATCCGCTGCCGGATCGTGAAGGCGGGCACGTACTGCGGCTGGGAACCATTGGGTGGCACAGTCATGCCGACGAGTCTGACACCCCGCGCGGCTCACCCCCACGAACGACAGCTGCCCCGCACGCGATCCCGCCCCACCGAAGCCCCCGCGCGAACCCGTCTGCCAGCTCGGAGTCACCCGGGCACTCCACCCGCAGTTCCCCGGCTCCCTGCAGGATCAGATCGCGCGCAACCTCCACCCCGAACTCCACCGCCTCGTCCTCGGTCCTAGCAGGTCGCCACAGCACCCCGAAGTCCGCAGTGGGCCGCCCGCCACCCAGCTGGACGACCAGCGCCTCCGCTGCCACGAGGTGTTCGGCCGACTCTCCACCATCGAGTACCACGACGCGGACGACCTCCCGTCCGCTACCGAGCCGCACAGCTCCCTCCGCAGCAGCAGAGGCATCCCGTACGGCGACCGCACGGCTCGCCGTCTCCCCCGGCAGTCCGCGCTGTCCCCAGGTTTCGTGGTGAACCGCCCACGTCAACGGGCGCCACGCCGCCCAACCAGTACGGACCAGCTCGGGCGCAGCGGCGAACTCCTCCACGTGTCCCACACAGAGGTACCCGAGCAGCTCCACGTGCGCGGGGAGATCCAGGACCGCCCCGACCTCACCCGGCTCGAAGAACGACACCCAGCCGACCCCGAGTCCCTCAGCACGCGCCGCGAGCCACAAGTTCTGCACCGCGATCGCCGCTGAGAACCAGGTGGTCCGCGGATCGGCGTGCCGCCCCAGTACGTGCCGTCCACCGCGCCCTGGATCGCAGGTGACGGCGATGTTGAGCGGGGTGTCGAGGATGGCCTCGATCTTCAGCCCGTCGAACGCGGACCGACGATCGGCCGGCAAGGACGCCGCGAACGCGTCCCGCTGAGCCACGGCCAGGTCGTGCACCTTCCGCCGGGTCGCCTCGTCCCGGATGAGCAGGAAGTCCCACGGCTGACTCAGCCCGACACTGGGTGCACGGTGCGCGGACTCCAGGACCCGGGTGAGGACGTCGTCGTCGATCGGCCGGTCCAGGAAGCCACGGCGTACGTCACGGCGTTCCGCGATCACCCGGTGCACCACGTCCCGATCCCGCGGCGGGTAGCCGGGCGCGACCCGCGGTACGTCGTCCGGGAGTCGTCCGACCGCGACCGTTGCTCGGGCGGACCGGCGCTTCGGCACGACAAGCTCCGCACCGCTCAGGAGGACCGCGGCCTCGGCGACGCTCGCAGTACCGGTCAAGCGGTCCACCGACTCGCTCGGTGTGGGGACCTGCTGGGCAGCAAGGTCCGCCGCAGTCGCCGTGAACAGTTGCGCACCCAGCGACGCCACGAGGCGCTGCAGACCCGGCTCGGTCTCTCTGCCTTCGACCGTGATCACCTGGCTCACCGCGGACGCGCCCACGGCATCGTGGACGAGGTCGCGAAGCTCGCGGTACGACGTCCCGGCGCGCAGGCCGATCCCCAGGACCAGGCTCACTTCTCCAGCCCCGCGTGGATCCGCGCTGCCGCTACAAGACGAGCGGGGACGTCCGGTGTCGCCGTCCAATGCAGATGCAGGTACGACGCGTGCACGGTCGGCCGGGTGATTCCTTCGGTGCTGCCGCCCGGGAGGTACCAAGCGGGTGAGTCGCCGTCGTCCGCGACGACCTCGGTGCGGTGGAACTCGTGTCCACGGACGCGCCGTCCCTCGTCGAAGAACGCCGTCGTCCTCGCGGCGATGGCGGTCCGGTATCCCAGCGTCAGCTTGCTCGTCATCCGCGCCACGGCAGGCAGGACGCCGGTCATCGGGTGCCCGTCCAGCTCACGGCACAGGTAGAGCAGTCCGGCGCACTCGGCGATCACGGGCAGACCGCCCGCGACGGCACCGGCCACCTGGTCCCGCAGGGCGACGTTCGCGGAGAGCGCCTCGGCGTGCATCTCCGGGAAGCCGCCCCCGAGGTACAGCGCGGCGGTTGCCTCGGGCAACTGGTCGTGCAACGGGTCGAACGTGACCACCTCGGCACCGGCCGCGGTCAGCAGCTCGGCCGTCTCGGTGTACCGGAAGGAGAAGACCGGCCCGCCCGCCATCGCGATCACCGGCCTGCCCGCCTCGGCCGGGGCGACCTCATCGGCCGGGTCCCACACGTCCGTCTCCAAGGGCACGGCCGCGCTCGCCGCAGCGACGAATGCCTCGAGGTCGACACCCGCGCGAACCAGCTCGGCCGCCGCCTCGACCGCGGTGTCCGCCTGACTCCTCTGCTCGTCGGCGGGAACCAGGCCGAGGTGACGGCTCGGGACGGTCAGCCTGGTATCGCGGCGGAGAACGCCGAGCACCGGGACACCGGTCGGGGCGACCCCGGCCCGGACCTCGGCCTCGTGCCGGTCGGAGCCGACCTTGTTCAGGATCACCCCGACGATCCGTACCTCGGTGTCGAAGGCAACGAATCCCTGGACCACGGCACCCACACTGCGACCGGCCGCCGAGGCGTCGACCACCAGGACGACAGGGGCCCGGAGCAACTTCGCGACATGGGCCGTGGAGGAGAACCCGTCGGTCCCGAGGGCGCCGTCGTACAGGCCCATCACGCCCTCGACCACGGCGATGTCCGCCCCCGCCGCGCCGTGGGTGAACAACGGTGCGACGCGTTCCTCGCCGGACAGCATCGCGTCGAGGTTGCGGCCGGGGCGCCCGGTCGCGACGGCGTGGAAGCCGGGATCGATGTAGTCCGGGCCGACCTTGAACCCGGCCACGGTGTGCCCGGCCTTCCGCAGGGCCGCCATCAGCCCGACCGCGACCGTCGTCTTGCCGGCCCCCGAGGCGGGTGCGGCCACGACGATCCGCGGGATCACCACTCGATCCCCTTCTGGCCCTTCTGCCCCGCGTCCATCGGATGCTTCACCTTGGTCATCTCGGTGACCAGATCGGCCGCGGCGAGCAACCGTGGATCGGCGTTCCGGCCGGTGATCACCACGTACTGGTGGCCCGGCCGGTCCGTCAGCGTCGCGACCACCTCGTCGACGTCGACCCAGCCCCACTTCATCGGATAGGTGAACTCGTCCAGCACGTACAGGTCGTGCGCCTCGGCCGCGATCCGGCGCTGGATCTCCCGCCAGCCCTCCAGCGCGGCGGCGGCGTGGTCCTCCTCGGTGCCGCTCTTGCGCGACCAGCTCCAGCCCTCGCCCATCTTGTGCCACTCGACCGGACCACCCTGACCCGTTGCCTCGTGCAACTGCCCGAGCGCCTTGAACGCGCTCTCCTCGCCGACCCGCCACTTCGCGCTCTTGACGAACTGGAACACGCCGATGTTCCAGCCCTGGTTCCAGCCGCGCAACGCCATCCCGAAGGCGGCGGTCGACTTCCCCTTCATCTCCCCGGTGTGCACCATCAGCAACGGCCGGTTCCGCCGCTGCCGGGTGGTCAGACCGTCCTTCGGTACCTCGGTCGGCTGTCCTTGCGGCATCAGGCGGCCCGCCGTTCCGTCACCGCGCGGACCAGGTGACCCGCCGCGACCTCGCCCAGATCCAGGTACTCCGCGCCGAGGTCGCCGGCCAGTTCTGCCGCCAGCCCGAGCCGGACGCCACGCCGTGACTCACAGTCCACGACGATCGTGGCGATCCCCTGCGCCGCGATCCACCCGGCGGCCTGACGAGCCCGGGCGAAGGCGTTCTCACCTTGGGTCGCCCGGCCGTCGGTGACGAGGACGAGCATCGGCCGGCGGCGCGGATCGCGGATCGCGGCGATTCGCAGGACGTCGGCCGCTTGCAGCAGACCTTCGGCCAGTGGGGTCCGCCCGCCGGTCGGCAGGGATTCGAGCCGGCGAACCGCGGTCTCGACACTGCCGGTCGGCGGCAGCGCGACCGTGGCCGTGGTGCGGGCGAAGGTGACCAGGCCGACCGTGTCGCGGCGCTGGTACGCGTCCAGCAGGAGCGAGACGATCGCCGTCTTCACCTCGCCCATCCGCTTCTTCGTCCCCATCGAGCCGGACGCGTCGACGCAGAAGAGGACCAGGTTGCCCTCGCGGCCTTCGCGGACCGTCATCCGGACGTCGGCCGGCCGCACGGCGAGACCCGGACCGGTCCGGCCGCGGGTGCGCTGGTGCGGCGCCGCGTTGCGCAGGGTCGCCAGCAGATGCGGGCGGCCGGACTCACGCCCGACCCGGACGCGGTCGCCGACGACGCGGCCCACCTCGGTGATCGCGCGCGACCGGCGGCCGGCGACCCCGGTCCCGGCCGACTGGATGCTGAGCAGGCGCGCCTTGTACGGCTCGGAACTGGCCGCGACCTGCCCGGCCGGCGCCGCGCCAGCTTGCTCGGCGTTGTTCGCGTCGTCGGCGCCGGAGGACGCGGAGTCGCGGTCCGACCCATCACGATCCGGCCCGCCATCATCCGGACCACCCTCAGGCCCGCCACCCCCGGGACCGCCGTCGGGACCACCGTCGGGATCGTCGTCCGGGTCTTGCGGCATGCTGTCGTTGATCGCCTGCTCGAGCTGCTCCTCGTCCAGCCCGGGCGCGTCGAACGGGTTGCGCCGCCGCCGGTGCGGCAGGGCGAGCTTCGCCGCGGCCCGGACGTCCTCCACCTCCACCACGGTCCGCCCCGACCAGGCCGCGTGTGCGACCGCGGTCCGCGCGGTGACCAGGTCCGCCCGCATCCCGTCCACGTCGAAGGCGGCGCAGATCTCGGCGATCTGCCGCAGCGCCGGGTCGGTCAGGATCACGTCCGCCAGCAGGCTCCGCGCCTTGACGATGCGCTCGGCGAGTTCGCGCTGCGCGGCGTCGTACCGGCCGACGAAGCTCGCCGCGTCGGCCTCGTACGCCAGCCGTGCCCGCATCACCTCGACCCGGACCGCGGGATCCCGGCTCGCGACCACGTCCACGGTCAGGCCGAACCGGTCGAGCAGCTGTGGCCGGAGCTCGCCCTCCTCCGGGTTCATCGTCCCGACCAGGACGAACCGCGCCGGGTGCGTCACCGACACCCCGTCCCGCTCGACGGTCGCCCGGCCCATCGCGGCCGCGTCCAGCAGGACGTCGACCAGGTGGTCGTGCAGCAGGTTGACCTCGTCCACGTACAGCAGCCCGCGATGCGCGGCGGCGAGCAACCCCGGCTCGTACGCCGTGATGCCCTCGGCCAGCGCGCGTTCCAGGTGCAGCGAGCCGAGTACCCGGTCCTCGGTCGCGCCCACCGGCAGTTCCACCAGCCGCGCGGGTCGCACCGCAGCGGCAGCGGCGTCATGGGGACCGTCGGGGCAGTCGGGATCGGGGTCGCCCGGGTCGCAGGAGAACCGGCAGCCGGTGACCACGTCGACCGGGGGCAGGATCTCGGTCAGGGCGCGGACGGCCGTCGACTTGGCCGTCCCCTTCTCGCCGCGGATCAGCACGCCGCCGATGGCCGGTGAGATCGCGGCCAGCACCAGCGCGAGCTGCAGGTCGTCCATCCCGACGACGGCGGTGAACGGGAAGCCCAGCGAAGGACGGGCAGTGGTCGGAGCAGACCGCATCAGCGGCGATTCCCTTCGTCCAGCGGGTGTCCACGCCCGCAACGGCACTCGGCACACCCGGGCACGCCAACGCTCCCGGGCGGACGGCGGCAGATGTCCTGGCTTCCGGGAATCACCCGGTCACAGTGGCGGGACCGCCCCGGACTCCCGGCCTCAGCCGGTCACCGGTGTTCCTCCACTGCCGTCCGCCAGATCATGGCACACGGCGACGCCCCGGGCAGCACTCCGGTCGGGTGGCGACGATCACCACCTACCGGCCGCGGAGCCTCAGGACTGGAGCGCTTCGGTCCACCGGTCGGTGGGAACCGCGACGTCGGTCTCGCGCACCCCGACGATGGGCGTGACGGTGACGTAGCCCTTGGCCAGCAGGGCCTCGTCGGTGGCCGGGTCGGGCGCGGCCTCCGGGTCCTCCAGCACGATCATCGGCTCGCCGGTCTCGGCGACGGTCCCGGCGATGCGGGACCGTTCGATCGGCGTCAGGTGGGCGCGCCGGATCCCCTCCAGCTCGGCCACCGGGCGATCCGGGACGTTCAGCGTGAGGACCGTGCCGGCCGGTTCGCCGACGAGCCAGTCGAGCGCCTCGGCCGCGACCGCGCCGGCGGTCTCCAGGTACTGCGGGGTCTCGGAGTCGATACTCACTGCGAGCGCCGACATCCCCTGGGTCGCGGCGGTGAGCGCGGCCGCGACGGTCCCGGAGTGCAGGATCGGTACGCCGATGTTGTGGCCGTGGTTGATCCCGGAGACGACCACGTCCGGCGCGGCCCCGAACGCGCCGACGGCGGCCAGCGTCACCGCGAGCGCGGGCGTGCCGGCGATCCCCGTGAAGGTGATGCCACCGGCCTCCTCGGACGCCGACTCGATCGGCCGCCCGACCATCCCGGCCCGGGCGGACCCGACGCCGCTCTGGTCGTCCAGCGGCGCGACCACGACCACGTCGTGACCCTGGGCGGCGACGGCTGCCGCGAGGGCGCGGATCCCGCGCGCCTGGTACCCGTCGTCGTTGGTGATCAGGACCCGGAGTCGCTCGGCAGCCATGACTCCACCCAATCACACCGCGTCGGGCCCGGCCTGAACACCGGACGTCGAGCAGGAGTCAGCGGTCCTCGATGTCACCCTCGGTCTCGAGCACGGCGGCCCGCAGGGTCTCCAGGGCTTCGGCGGACGGCTCGGACCACAGTCCGCGCTGGGCCGCTTCGAGCAGCCGCTCCGCGATCCCGTGCCGGGCCCACGGGTTGGACTTGCGGAAGAACTCCGCCACCTCATGGTTCGCGACGTACTCGGTGGTGAGCGTCTCGTACATCCAGTCGTCCACCACCCCCGCGGTCGCGTCGTACCCGAAGAGGTAGTCGACCGTGGCCGCCATCTCGAAGGCGCCCTTGTACCCGTGCCGCTGCATCGCCGCCATCCAGCGCGGATTCACCACCCGGGCCCGGAAGACCCGCTTGGTCTCCTCCTCCAGCGACCGGGTCTTCACCTGCGCGGGCACCGCCGAGTCGCCGATGTACGCCTTCGGGTTGGCGCCGGTCAGGTGCCGCACCATCGCCACCATGCCGCCGTGGTACTGGAAGTAGTCGTCCGAGTCCATGATGTCGTGCTCGCGGGTGTCGGCGTTCTTCGCGGCCACCTGGATCCGGGCGTACGCGCGCTCCATCGACCCACGCGCCTCGGCCCCGTCCAGGCCCTGGCCGTACGCGTACCCGCCCCAGACCGCGTACACCTCGGCCAGCTCGGCGTCGGTCCGCCAGTTCCGCGCGTCGACCAACGGCAGCAGGCCGGCGCCGTACGAGCCGGGCTTGGACCCGAAGACCCGGGCCGTCGACGCCCGCAGATCGTTGCCAGACGCAACGTCATCGAGGACGTGGGCACGCAGGTAGTTGTCCTCGGCCGGCTCGTCCAGGCCGGCGACGGTCCGGACCGCCTCGTCCAGCAGCGCCACCACGTGGGGGAACGCGTCCCGGAAGAACCCGGAGATCCGGATCGTGACGTCGATCCGCGGCCGGCCCAGCTCGGCGACCGGGACCGGCTCGAACCCGGTCACCCGGCGGGACGCCTCGTCCCAGACCGGCCGGCAACCGAGCAGCCAGAGCACCTCGGCCAGGTCGTCGCCCTGGGTCCGCATCGCCGACGTCCCCCAGACCGTCAGGCCGACCGAGCGCGGCCACTCCCCCGTCTCGGCGCGGTGCCGGGTCAGCAGCGAGTCGGCCAGCGCGACCCCGACGTCCCAGGCGTTGCGGCTCGGGATCGCCTTCGGGTCGACGGCGTAGAAGTTCCGGCCGGTCGGCAGCACGTTCACCAGGCCGCGGGTCGGCGAGCCCGACGGACCCGCCTCGACGAACCGGCCGTCCAGGGCGCGCAGCACGTTCGTCAGCTCGTCGCCGGTCCGGCCCAGCCGCGGCACCACCTCGGTCGCGGCGAAGGTCAGCGAGGCGGCCACGGCGGCGGAGTCGCGGCCGAGCACCTCGGCGATCACCACCGGCACCTTGGCCGCGTCCCAGCTCAGCGTCTCCATCCCGAGGACCAGCTTGCGGGAGACCGCCTCGAGCAGGTCCACCCCGTCCGCACCGCTGACCGCGGGCAGGTCCGCCAGTGTCGCGAGGTCGGCCAGCTCCGGGACCGGCTTGCCCGGATCCGCGAGCATCGCCGCATCGTCCACACCGAAGGTCTCACCGAGCGCCTTGCGCAACCCCGGCACCGCGCCCGCCGTACCGCCCCACATCTGGGCAGCGCGCAGGACCGCGAGCACGAGGTTCACCCGTGCCTCGCCGGCCGGACCGCCACCGAGGACGTGCAGGCCGTCGCGGATCTGCACGTCCTTGATCTCGCAGAGGTACCCGTCGAGGTGCAGGACGAACTCGTCGAACTCCTCGTCGTCCGGCTTCTCCGTGGTGTGCAGGTCGTGGTGCAACTGGGCCGCCTGGATCAACGTCCAGATCTGCGCCCGCAAGGTCGGTACCTTCTCCGGGTCGAGCGCCTGCACGGTCGCGTACTCGTCCAGCAGGTACTCCAGCTTGGCCATGTCGCCGTACGTCTCGGCGCGCGCCATCGGCGGGACCAGGTGGTCGACGATCACGGCGTGCCCGCGACGCTTGGCCTGCGTCCCCTCGCCCGGGTCGTTGACGATGAACGGGTACACCAGCGGCAGGTTCCCCAGGACGGCGTCCGGGGCGCAGTCGGCCGCCAGCCCGATCCCCTTGCCCGGCAGCCATTCCAGCGTGCCGTGCTTACCAAGGTGGACGACCGCGTGCGCGCCGAAGCCGCCGTCCTCGGGCGCGGCCTCCAGCCAGCGGTACGCGGCCAGGTAGTGGTGCGACGGGGCCATGTCCGGATCGTGGTAGATCGCCACCGGGTTCTCGCCGAACCCGCGCGGCGGCTGGATCATCAGCACCACGTTGCCGAACGTCAACGCGGCCAGCGCGATCGCCGGCTCCGGCCCGGACGTGTCCACGTACAGCGACCCCGGTGCCTCGCCCCACGCCTCCGTCATCGCGTCCCGCAACGTCACCGGGACCTGGCCGAACCACCGCTGGTACGTCGAGAGCGGGACCTTCGCCGCCGCACTCTCCAGTTGCTCGTCGGTCAGCCAGTCGACGTCGTGTCCACCGGCCGCGATCAGCCGGTGGATCAGCCCGTCGGCCCCCTCGGCACCCTGCAACTCGGTGAGGTCGAGCCCACCCAGGTCGTACCCGGCCGCCTGCAACCGGCCGAGCAGGACGACCGCGGACGCCGGGGTGTCCAGGCCGACCGCGTTCCCGATCCGGGCATGCTTGGTCGGGTACGACGACAGCACCAACGCGACCTTCTTCTCCGCGACCGGGACGTGCCGAAGTCGCGCGTGCGCCACCGCGATCCCGGCGAGCCGGGCGCACCGCTCCGGATCCGGCCGGTAGCTCGCGATCCCTTCGGCGTCGTAGGTCTTGAAGGAGAACGGGATCGTGATCAGCCGGCCGTCGAACTCCGGGATCGCCACCTGGGTCGCCGCGTCGAGCGGGCTGATCGCGGCGTCGCTCTCCAGCCACTGCTCGCGGGTCGAGGTCAGCGCGAGGCCCTGGATCAAAGGGATGTCGAGCGACGCCAGCGCGCCCGCGTCCCAGGCGTCGTCCGTACCACCCGCGCTCGCGTCGGCCGCCACGGTCCCACCGGCCGCGAGCAAGGTGGTGACCAGCACGTCACAGCTGCGGAGCAGGTCGAACAGGGCCGCGTTGTCGTCGCTCGACGGATCCAGGCCGCGCAGCGTCCCGCAGTACACCGGCAGCGGCTGAGCACCGGCGGCGTCCACGGCCTCGGCGAGCGTGTCGATGAAGGCGGTGTTGCCGGAGATCTCGTGGGCGCGGTAGTACACGATCCCGACCACGGGGCGTCCGTCCGGGGTGAACGGCCGGTCGTCACGTACCCCGTACGCCGGGAGCGCGTACGGCGGCTCGAACTCGTCCCCGGTGAGCAGCAGCGTGTCCCGGAGGAAGCCGGCCAGGTTCTCGAGGTTGGTGGACCCGCCTTCGCGCAGGTACGCGAGCGCCTCGGCGACTGCGCCGGCCGGGACCGTGGACAGCGACATCAGCTCGGCGTCGGGCGCGGCCTCACCGCTCAGGACGACGGTCGGGCGGCCGGAAGCGAGGACGGCGTCGAGCCCTTCCTCCCACGCGCGGCGGCCGCCGAGCAGCCGGACCACGACCACCTCGACCCCGTCGAGCAGGCCGGGCAGATCGGCGAGGTCGACCCGGGCCGGGTTCGCGACCTTCCAGCCGGCCTGCGCCTGTGACGCGGCGAGCAGATCGGTGTCGGCGGTGGAGAGCAGCAACAGGTTCGCGGGCATGCGCGGCCGGTCCTTCCTCGGGGTGTCCACGCCCCGGGTGGGCAGTACGACGGCTGCAGTTCCTGACTTCCGCGCGAACGCGGTCACAGTGGCGGGACCGCCCCGGACTCACACCGGGTTCCTGCAGGGTGCCGTCGATGACGGTGTGACTCTAGCCGACCTGATGGCGGCCCATCGCGTAGTGGGCGGCGAGCAGGTCGGTCCCCCAGTCGTTGCGGAGATCACGCCAGACGGTGTGGATGTGGTTCGCGTCGGTCTGGGTGTTGTCGTACTCGGCCAGGAAGGTGGGACCGGTGATCGAGTAGTAGTGGCCCTGGCCCGGTTCGGTCGCGCCGGCCCAGGCGAAGTGCAGGCGGTCGAGGCCGTGCTCGGTGATGTCCTGCCAGGTCTGCAGGCCGATCGGGCCGGTGGCACGGCCGATGTACTGACCGAGCAGCAGGCTGAAGATCTGCCGCTGCTCGGCGTCCAGCTCACCGTGGGCGAGACCCTGGTACAGCCGGGAGGCGTCGGCGACCGGGTCGTGCCGGGTGAGGATGTCGTCGGGTGCCGTCGGGGAGACGATCGCGATCTCCCGCTGCCCTGGTTCGAGCGCGTGCAGCAACTGGAACCCGAGGTCCTGTTCGGCGGCGAGGAACCGGCGGCCGGCGTACGGGCCGGTGCGGACCTCGGCCGGGTTCGAACCGAAGAACTGCGGGGTGAAGGCGATCGCGCCGTCGACCACGGTGACGTGCAGCGCGAGGTGATGCCCGTTGAGCCGCCAGGCCCACGGTCCGTCGCCGGCCGGGTCGCCGAGGACGCGGACGAAGTACCGCTCCCCCACCGTCGTGCCCTGCCAACCCCCGGTCTCCGCGGCCGGGACCGAATCGGGCAGCTCGCGCAGGATCACCTCGGCGGCGAGGATCGCGCGGGCGTCGGTCCGGCCGCGTTCGCTGCACGCCAGCTCGAGGAGGCGATGAACGTGGCTCTCCTGCTCGGCGGACAACGTGGCCAGCGGCAGCCCGGGACGGTCGCCCGGCAAGTACGTCCACTCCTGGTGATCCGGGGTGTCGAACGGTGCCGTGATCCTCGCCAGCTGCTCTGGGCTCAGCGAAGCCAGCAGGTTCCGCGCGGCTTCCCGGGTCTGCTCTACAACCATGCCGATCGCTCCCGTTCCGTCGGTTCGTGGTCCGTCCACTGCTCGAACGGCCGGTCCAGCTTGTACCGGAAGTTCGGCTGCCGCAGCAGGACGCGCGTCTCCGCGTTGTCCGGGTTGCGCAGGGTCTCGAAGAACTTCACCGACCAGTGGAACCAGCGCATGCAGAACAACCGCATGGTCAGCCCGTGCGACACCAGCAGCACGTTGCGGGGTGAGTCCGGCTTCTCGAAGTCGCGGTGCATCGTCTCCAGGAAGCTGGACACCCGGTCGTACACGTCCGAGCCGGACTCGCCGTGGGTGAACCGGTAGAAGAAGTGCCCGTACGAGTCGCGCAACTGCTCCTGGCGCTCGATGTCGTCGGTGTCCTGGAAGTTCGCCCAGTCCTGCTCGCGCAGCCGCGGCTCCTCCCGCGGTACCCCGGCCAGGTCGTCCAGGCCGAGCGCGTCCAGCGTCTGCAAGGCCCGCAGGTACGGCGAGACGTAGACCCGGACCGGCTCGTTCTCGAACACCTCGCGCAGCTTCTTCCCGGCCTCGGCCGCCTGCTCGTACCCGTGCTCGGTGAGCGGTACGGCGTGGTCGGGCAGCCGCTCGTAGATCGACTTGTCCACGTTGGCCTCGGACTCGCCGTGCCGGATCAGCGCGATCCGGTGCGGCCGCTGATGCAGCTTGGTCATCGGCTCTCCCCGCTCGATCCACCCGGCAGCCTGGTCCTCGGCGCCCTCGTCCCCGGCCGTGCTGCTCGTCGGCGGGGACGCAGGGCCAGGATCGCCGCGGTCGCCGCCGCCGCGTACGAGACCCGCCGCGCCAGGACCGCGGTCCGGCGGACGTCGGTGACCGTCGGCGCGAGCCCGTCCCCGAGGGTGCCGCGGTCCTCGACCTCGTCGTCGTACGTGTTCGTCCCGCCGAGCCGGAGGTCGAGCGCCCCCGCGAAGGCGGCCTCGACCGGGCCGGCGTTCGGACTCGGGTGCTTCTTCGCGTCCCGCTGCCAGACCCGCCAGACCTGGGCGGGCCGGCCGGACGTCACCCCGGTGAGCGCGGCGCAGACGCGGGCCGGGACCAGGTTGACCAAGTCGTCGAACCGAGCCGCGGCCCAGCCGAAGTTGCGGTACCGGGCCGACTTGTAGCCGACCATCGCGTCCAGCGTGTTCGCCGCGCGGTACCCGAGCAGGCCGGGTACGCCGAGGAGCCCGCCCCACACCAGCGGTGCGACGGTCGCGTCGGACGTGTTCTCGGCCACCGATTCGACCGTGGCCCGGGCCAGCTCGTCCGCGTCCAGGTCGGTGGCGTCGCGGCTGCAGAGGTGGCTCAGCCTGGTCCGGGCAGCGGGTACGTCCTTGTCCTCGAGGAGGCGGCCCATCACGTCCGCCTCACGCTCCAGGCTGCGTCCACCGAGTACGGACCAGGTCGCGGCCGCGGTCACGAGGGTGTTCGCGATGGGCCGGTTCCTCGTCAGCCGCTCGGCGACCGCGCCCACCGCGACCGTCGAACCCACGAGCACGGCCACATACGCCGTACCAGCCGCGCGCGAGTCGGCGTAGAGGGGGCGTTCGAGCTTGGCGGCGGCCTGACCGAATCCGGCGACCGGGTGGAACCGGCGCGGATCACCCAGCACCCGGTCGGCGGCGAACCCCAGGATCAGGCCGGCCGCCCGGCTCCCCACGCTGCTCCGGAGTGCTCTGGACACGAGGGAGAGTCTGCCAGGGCGGACGGGCAGCACTCACCAAGTACCACCGACCGGGCTCCCCCGGTCGTCCTCCACCGGCGACTCGGTCGTGGTGACCGGGTTGGTGAGTGGTGGGGGTCCGGGTGTGATTGGCTGACCGGCATGGGAATCGCAGACCTGCTCGCGGGGGTGGAAGCGCGCGGCGCGTTCGGTGTATGGCTGGGGCGGCTCGACGGGCTGCCGGTGTTCCAGCACCGGGCGGAGACGACGCACTACTCGGCGAGCACGATGAAGCTGCCGGTCGCGATGGCGATGATGCGCCGGGTGGCCGCGGGTGAGCTGGCGCTGGACCAGCCGATCCAGGTGCACAACGACTTCGCCTCGGCGGCCGGCGGCCGGTTCGGGGTGAACCCGGCCGAGGACGAGGCGCCGGCGACCTGGACCAGGATGGGTGCGAAGGTGCCGCTCGGCTGGCTCGCCACCGAGATGATCACGCTGTCCAGCAACCTGGCCACCGACCTGGTCCTGGAGCAGGTCGGCGTGGACGCGGCGAACGCGGTGCTCGCGGAGTACGGCTCGGGCGCGAGCGTGATCCGGCGCGGGATCGACGACGCGGCGGCGCAGCGGGCCGGGATCAGCAACCTGATGAGCCCGGCCGACCTGGCCGCGGTCCTGGTTGCGGTAGGCAACGACAAGACGCCGGGCGGGGAGTACGTCCGCGACCTGCTGGCCGGGAACCAGTGGAACGGCGAGATCCCCGCGGGGGTGCCGGCCGGGACCAGGGTCGAGCACAAGAACGGCTGGGACACCACGATCCGGCACGACGGCGGCATCGTCTATCCGCCGGACGCCGAGCCGTTCGTGCTGACCGCGTGCACGACCTCGGAGCTGCCCGACGCGGAGGCGCAACGACTGATCGCCGCGATCGCGACCGAGGCCTGGCAGCACCGGCACGACCTGGAGACGGTCCGATGAAGCTCAGTACCCACCTCGTCTCGGCGCCGCTGCACACCCCCTTCGTCACTGCACTGCGGACCGCGACGCACGCCGAGTCGCTGCTGGTCTCGATCAGCGACGGCGACCACACCGGCTGGGGCGAGGCGCCGCAGGTTTGGAAGGTCACCGGTGAGTCCCTGGCCGGGGCACAGGCCTGTGTCGAAGGACCGATCGCGGCCGCACTCGACGGGCTCGGCCCGGACGACCTGACCGACGCGTTGCGCCGGGTGCAGGGCGCTGTCCAGGGCAACTACGGGGCCAAGGCCGCAGTCGACGTCGCCTTGCACGATCTGGCCGCGCGCCGGGTCGGGCGGCCGCTGCACGGGTTCCTCGGCTCCACCGTCGATGTCGTCCGGACCGACGTGACGCTGTCCGCGGGCGACGCCTCGGCGTTGGCGCGGGCCGGGATCGACCGGCTGAACGACGGGTTCGACGTGCTCAAGGTCAAGGTCGGGACCGGGGACGCGGCCGCCGACTTCGACCGGGTCCGGCGGATCCGCGAGGCGGTCGGCCCGGACGCCCGGATCCGGCTGGACGCGAACCAGGGCTGGACCCGGCGCGACGCGGTCACCGCGATCCGCGCGCTCGAGGACGCCGGCTGCGCGATCGAGCTGGTCGAGCAGCCGGTGGCCGCCGCCGATCTGGACGGGATGGCCTGGATCACCGACCGGGTGAGTACGCCGATCCTCGCCGACGAGAGCGTGTACGGCGTGCGCGACCTGGTCGCCGTGATCCGCCTCGGCGCGGCCGACCTGGTGAACGTCAAGCTGGCCAAGTGCGGCGGCCTGGCCACCGCGCGGACCTTGCTGGAGCTGGCCCGCGAGCACGGGCTCGGCGCGATCGTCGGCTCGATGATGGAGAGCCACGTCGGCGTCGGCGCGGCGGCCGCTCTGGTCGCGGCGTACCCGACCAGCGCCGTCAACGACCTGGACGCGGCCTGGTGGCTGAAGGAGTCGCCGGTGCTCGGCGGGATCCGGTACGAGGGCGCGCGGATCCACCTGCCGTCGGCGCCCGGCCTCGGCGTGACAGGCTTGGCCGCATGAAGCTAGCCGCCGCCAAGGTCCCGGTCAGCACCGTGTGGACCTCCTCCGACGCTCCCCGCGACCTGGACGCCGCGGCCGTGGCCGCCGTGCCCGACGTCGCGGCGTGGGCGAAGTCGATGACCACCGAGACCCGCCTCGGCCTGCACGGCCGCACCCTCACCCAGCTGCTCTTCGCCGAGCCGGTGCTGGTCCGTTCGGAGAAGGGCGGCTGGTCCGAGATCGTCGCCCCGTGGCAGCCGTCGTCCGAGGACGCCCTCGGGTACCCGGGCTGGGTACCGTCCGCGCACCTCGGCGAGCTGCCGTCCGCCGCGACCTCCCCGGTCGCCGTGAAGGTGCCGACCGCGGCGCTCACCGCCGAGCCGGGTTCGGGCGCGCTGACCGAGCTGTCGTTCGGCACCGTGCTGGCTTCGACCGACCACGCCGACGGGTTCACCCAGGTGGCGTTGCCCGACGGCGCGAGCGGCTGGCTGGCCGACGACGTGATCCGTTCGGTGGAGGAGCCGTCCACGCCCGAGGACCGGATCCGGCTGGGCTCGCTGTTCCTGGGACTCGAGTACCTGTGGGGCGGCACCTCGGCGTACGGGCTGGACTGCTCGGGCCTGACACACGCGGTGAGCCGGGTGCTCGGCCAGCGGATCCCGCGGGACGCGCACGACCAGGCCGACAGGCTGGAGCCGGTCCCGCTGGACGAGGTCCGGCCGGGAGACCTGTACTTCTTCGCGCGGCCGGGCCAGCAGATCCACCACGTCGGGTTCGTCTCGGCCGAGGGGATGCTGCACGCGTCCGAGACCGGCAAGGTGCTCGAGAACGAGGCGCTGCTCCCCGAGCGCCGCGAGACCCTGGTTGCTGCCGCGCGCCTCTGATCTTCGGAAGACCACCGCCCCTGACGCCGAGGAGGAGTAGTGCACGACGTACTGGACCCGCGGGACCTCGTTCCGGACGAAGCCGAGCAGCTGGTGAGCGCCGGCTATCCCGCCGAGGAGCTGCTGGACCGGGCCCGGCAGGCGGCCGCCGACGCCGACCTCCCGGCGCTCGCCGCGATCGAGAACGAGCTGGCCGCTCTCCAGCGCCGCCCCGACTGGCCGTACGAGGAACCCGTCACGCCGACCGACCTGACCCCGTCGGTCGCCACCACCGAGTTCGACGAGGACGCCCTGCCGGACCGGGTGACCGGTGCCTGGCTCGGCCGGTGCGTAGGTAACACGATGGGCAAGCCGGTCGAGGGACTCGGCCGCGCCGAGGTCCGGAAGTACCTCGAGGCCGCCGGCGACTGGCCCTTGAGCGGCTTCGTGCCGTACCTGGAGGAGGTGCCGGCCGGTCTGACCCCGCACCCGTCCGCGGGTGAGGCCTCGGACGGACAGTTCGACGCGATCCCGCGCGACGACGACCTCGACTGGACGATGCTCGGGCTGCACGTGCTGGAGAAGTACGGGCGGGACGTCGGTACCCGCGACATCGCCCGCGAATGGCTCGACCGGATGCCGTTCACCCAGACGTACACCGCCGAACGTGTTGCCTATCGCAACCTCGTCACCGGGCTGCAGCCGCCGTTGACGGCCACCATCCGCAACCCATACCGGGAGTGGATCGGCGCCCTGATCCGAGTGGACATCTACGGCTACGTGAGTCCTGGCGATCCCGCCGAAGCCGCCCGGCTCGCGCTCACCGACGCGTTGCTCTCGCACACGGCCAACGGTGTCTACGGCGCGCAGTGGGCGGCCGCTCTCGTCGCCCAGGCGCTCGTGGTGGACGACGTCGCCGACGCGCTGCGGGTCGCGCTGGAGGTCGTGCCACCGAAGTCGCGGCTGGCGGAGAGTCAGCGGGCGCTGCTCGACCTGCACGCGAGCGGCGCCGGGTACGAGCAGGCGCTGGACTGGGTGGACGAGGCGCTCGACTACAACTGGGTCCACACGCTCAACAACGCGGGCATCATCACGACCGCGCTGCTGTGGGGTGAGGGCGACTACGTGAAGACGCTCGGCATCGCGGTCGGCGCCGGCCGCGACACGGACTCCACGGCGGCCACGGTGGGCAGCGTGTTCGGCGCGGTGCACGGGGCCTCGGCGATCCCGGCTGCGCTGGTCGCGCAAGGGCGGGGCATTGTGCGGAGCGCGGTCCGTGGGTTCGACCGCATCACCGTCGACGACCTCGCCGCCCGGACCAACGCCGTCCGCCGCTCCCTCCGGCCGAGCACTTCGTGACAACGGCGAAGCGCCCGGATCCGTGAGTCAGGATCCGGGCGCTTCGCCGTTGTCTGGTCAGGACTTCTTCGAGTCCGACTGCTGTGGCTCGGACAGGGTGTTGATCTCGGCCTTGGTGGCGTCGTCGACCTCGTGCACGGTCGCCTCGTCCAGCTCGCCGCCGCCGGCCTCGTGCGCCTGAGCGTCGGAGTCGGACCGGAGGTCGTCCTGCGGCCGGTTCGCCTCGGCGGCCGCCATGTTGCGGGACTTGTACAGGCTCGCGACCGTCGTGATGCCCAGCGTCACGATGATGAACCCGAGCGAGACCCAGATCGGGATCTCCGGGGCCCACTCGATGTGCTCGCCACCGTTGATGAACGGCAGCTCGTTCTCGTGCATCGCGTGGAAGACCAGCTTCACACCGATGAATGCGAGCACGACGGAGAGACCGATCGACAGGTAGATGAGCCGCTTCAGCAGGTCACCGAGCAGGAAGTACAGCTGGCGCAGACCCATCAGGGCGAACACGTTCGCGGTGAAGACCAGGAACGGCTCCTGGGTCAGGCCGTAGATCGCGGGGATCGAGTCCAGCGCGAACAGCAGGTCCGTCGTGCCCAGGGCGATGATGACGATCGCCATCGGGGTGACCAGGCGCTTGCCGTTCTTGATCACGGTCAGCTTGACGCCGTTGTACTCGTCGGTCGCGTTCAGCCGCTTCTTGGCGAACCGGATGACCGCGTTCTCCTTGTAGTCCTCGTCGTCGTTCTCGCCCTGCATCGCGAGGTGGACGGCGGTGTAGACCAGGAATGCGCCGAACAGGTAGAAGACCCAGGAGAACTCGTTGATCGCGGCCGCGCCGACGGCGATGAAGATGCCGCGGAAGAACAGGGCCAGGATGATGCCGATCAGCAGCGCGGTCTGCTGGTACTTCCTCGGCACCTGGAACCTGGCCATGATGATCAGGAAGATGAACAGGTTGTCCACCGAGAGCGAGTACTCGGTCAACCACCCGGCGAAGAACTCACCTGCGTACCGGCCGCCGGAGAAGACCCAGACACCCAGCCCGAAGACCACCGCGAGTCCGACGTAGAACGCGATCGCGGTCGCGGACTCCTTGGTGGACGGCTCGTGCGGACGACGGCCGATGATGAACACGTCGAAGGCCAGCAGGGCCAGCAGAACACCGACCGTGATGTACCAGACGTAGTCGTGAACGTGCACAGGCAACCTCCGGAGCGCAGACGAAAAGAACTCCGAAGGTCTCTTCCGCCTGGCTCGAACTGCTCGGGCCTGGCCGGCGGTACCGGGCGACGAGACGAACTCGCTGACCGTGATGACGATACCGCCGCGAAGGAATACTCCCCTTCAAACGACACCATTCTTGCGGGTCGGAGACCGAGTCACCAAATCGGCGACCCGGCGCGGCGCTGTCACGATCATCACGGGCCGCAGTGGGAATAACCTCGCTGCGTCATCAGGTTGCAGAAGGCGGACGCCTGCTCTTCGGCAACTTGGCGACCACGGTCGTGTACGAAGCGTCGACGAGTTCGAGAATCTCGTCGTCCGGGACGGCGCCGCCGAGCCGGACCGTGTTCCAGCCGGAGCGGCCGATGTAGGCCATCTTGCTGACGTCGTCCGGGTAGGCGCTGACGAGCTCGTCCGCCTCGTCCCGGTTCGCCCCACACTTGATCCCCACCGCCTCGCCGCCGAGGAACGCGAAGATCTTGTCCCCCACCTTCGCCACCACGTCCCCCTCCCAAGGCTCGTCCCGCCAAGCCCCAGGCATCCCGAGACAATGCTCGAGCAGTTGGTCCCCGCTGAGCCGCATCCACCCTCCTCAGACTCCAGCCAGCATCAACCCGCATACCCGACCCTGTCCACCACACCCGCTGGTCCTACCCGGCGTGGACGTGCAGGTACCGCGCACCCGACTCCTGCCGTACGCCGTGTCCACCTGCACGGACCGCAGACCCGCACGCAGGACGTTGCGCGCGGGCCCGACGGGCTGCTTTGGGCGGCAGATCTACCCCCGGGCTACTTCGCGCCGGCGTTGACCATTTGGCGGAGTTCCTTCTTGAGTTCGCTGATTTCGTCTCGGTAGCGGGCTGCTACTTCGAACTGGAGTTCTGCTGCCGCGTTGTGCATCTGGTCGGTCAGTTGCTGGATGAGATCCGCGAGGTCGCTGGACGGGAGACCGCCGGCCAGTTCCTTCGCCTTCTCGCCGGCCTTCTGCTTGCCGCCACCTGGGACTGGCGCCTTGCCACGGGACTGGGTCCGGCCGCTGCCGAGGAGTTCGGCGGTGTCGGCGTCCTCGCGGGCCAGCATGTCGGTGATGTCGGCGATCTTCTTGCGCAGCGGCTGCGGGTCGACGCCGTTCTCGGTGTTGTAGGCGATCTGCTTCGCGCGGCGCCGGTTGGTCTCGTCGATCGCCTGTTCCATCGACGGGGTGATCTTGTCGGCGTACATGAACACCTGACCGGACACGTTCCGGGCGGCCCGGCCGATCGTCTGGATCAGGGACCGCCCGGACCGCAGGAAGCCCTCCTTGTCGGCGTCCAGGATCGCGACCAGCGACACCTCGGGCAGGTCGAGGCCTTCGCGCAGCAGGTTGATGCCGACCAGGACGTCGAACTCGCCCATCCGCAGCTCACGGAGCAGCTCCACCCGGCGCAGCGTGTCCACCTCGCTGTGCAGGTACCTGGTCCGGATGCCCATTTCGAGCAGGTAGTCGGTCAGGTCCTCGGACATCTTCTTGGTCAGCGTGGTGACCAGGACGCGCTCGTCCCGCTCGACGCGGAGCCGGATCTCGTGGATCAGGTCGTCGATCTGGCCCTTGGTCGGCTTCACGATCACCTCGGGATCGATCAGCCCGGTCGGCCGGATGATCTGCTCGACGAAGCCGTCGGACTTGTCCTGCTCGTACTGGCCCGGGGTCGCGGACAGGTACACCGTCTGGCCGATCCGCTCGAGGAACTCCTCCCAGCGCAGCGGCCGGTTGTCCATCGCGGACGGCAGCCGGAACCCGTGCTCGACCAGGGTCCGCTTCCGGGACATGTCGCCCTCGTACATCCCGCCGATCTGCGGCACGGTGACGTGCGACTCGTCGATGACCAGCAGGAAGTCCTCGGGGAAGTAGTCCAGCAGACAGTGCGGCGCCGTCCCCGCCTCGCGGCCGTCGGTGTGCCGGGAGTAGTTCTCGATCCCGGAGCAGGTGCCGATCTGGCGCATCATCTCGATGTCGTACGTCGTCCGCATCCGCAACCGCTGAGCCTCCAGCAGCTGCCCGTTGCGCTCGAGCTCGGCCAGCCGGTCCGCCAGCTCGGCCTCGATCGAGTTGATCGCGTGCTCCATCTTCTCCGGCGCGGTCACGTAGTGCGTCGCGGCGCCGATGTAGAGCTCGTCCTCCTCGCTCAGCACCTCGCCGGTGACCGGGTGCAGCGTCATCAGCCGCTCGATCTCGTCGCCGAAGAACTCCACCCGGACGGCGAGCTCCTGGTACACCGGGAACACCTCGAGCGTGTCGCCGCGGACCCGGAAGGTCCCCCTGGTCCCGGCCAGGTCGTTGCGCGCGTACTGCACCCCGACGAGCTGGCGGAGCAGCCCGTCGCGGTCCATCTCGCTGCCGACCTTCACGTGGATCATCCGGTTCAGGTACTCGTCGGCGGAGCCCAGGCCGTAGATACAGGACACGGTCGCGACCACGACGACGTCCCGCCGGGTCAGCAGCGACCAGGTCGCCGAGTGCCGGAGCCGCTCGACCTCCTCGTTGATCGAGGAGTCCTTCTCGATGTAGGTGTCCGTCTGCGGGACGTACGCCTCGGGCTGGTAGTAGTCGTAGTACGAGACGAAGTACTCGACCGCGTTCTCCGGGAAGAACTGGCGCAGCTCGTTGGCGAACTGCGCGGCGAGCGTCTTGTTCGGCTGCAGGATCAGCATCGGGCGCTGGATCCGCTCGGCCAGCCAGGCCATCGTCGCCGTCTTACCGGTACCGGTGGCGCCGAGCAGGACGACGTCCTGCTCGCCCGCGTTGATCCGGCGCTCCAGATCGTCGATCGCGGTCGGCTGGTCGCCCGCCGGCTCGAAGTCGGACACCACCTTGAGCGGCGCGACCATCCGCTGCAAATCCGAGACCTGTCTCATGCCACCCACCGTACGGCCCGGTGCCGACAGTTTTCGAACGCCGGGTCAGAAGGAGCGGACCAGGGTCCCGTTCATGTTCAGGATCTCCTGCTTGCGGACCGGCCAGACCTCGCGCTGCAGGGCCGCGTCGGTGGCCGTGGTGAGGCCCTTGTGGTCCTCGAAGGCCTGGACGAACCCGGAGAACACCACCGGCTTCTTGCCCTTCGCCCCCGGCACCACCGCGGAGTAGTTGGTCGCGTAGCAGAGCTTGAGCGCCTTGTTCGGGCACGGACGGTAGCTGCCCTTGCCGATCACCACGTGCTGGAGGTTGTTCGACTCGACGTCGACCAGGTGCTCGGCGAACGCCTTGGCGCCCATCAGCTTGGTCTGCCGGATCCAGAAGAACCCATCGATCGCGCCCGGACGGCCCGGCTCGGGCAGCAGGTAGTTCAGCCCGGACCGCTTCTTGTCCGAGTCCTTCACCCAGCCCTTGGCCGGCGTGAACCAGACCCCGCCGCCGACCTCGACCCCGGTGTCGTACGGGCCCTTGGTGACCGGTGCCTCGGTCGGCTCGGGCGTGGGCGGCGTGTACATCGTGCCGACCGGCTCCGGCGTCACCGTGTCGGTCGCGGACGGTGTCCCGTCCTTCTCGCCGCCGGTGGTGACCAGCAGCACCACACCGGCCGCGATCAGCACCACGGCGAGCGCTGCGCCGCCCATGACGATCCACTGCGTCCGGCGGTTGGACCGGCGACCGGCCGGGCGGAACTGCGGTGGCGGGTAGCCACCGGAACCCCAGCCGCCCTGCGCGGGCGGCTGCTGGGGAGGTCCGTACTGCTGACTCATCTGGGCCTCTCGCACTGTCTGAACGGAAGGGTGGTGCTGGTGGTCAGAGACTGTCGACCACGGACTGCTTCATCGGTGCTGCCTCGGCCTCCGCCTTGGCCGCGTAGTCGGACCGGGACCGGAAGTCGAGCGCGGTGACGACGCCGTCCTTGCGCCGGTACGCCTCCACGTAGCCCTGGACCTTCACCTTGTTGGCGGTGGACGTGTAGGTGATCGCGACGCACTCCACCAAGACGTCCCGCGGGCACGGCAGGTTCCGGACGTTGCCGAGCTGGGCGATCTCGTTCTCGGTCTCGCCCTCGACGATGCCGAGGAGGAACGTCCGCGCCGTGGTGTTCAGCTTCTGCCGGACCCAGAAGAACGCCCGCGGCTCACCGTTCGGCGCGTAGGTGACCAGCTGCTTGCCCTTGGTCTCCTTGGCCAGCACGCTCCAGCCGTTGACCGGGACGACGGACACGCCGTGCTCGACCGGTACCGCGTTCGCAGGCGGCGTGTACGACGAGGCGGGCGGCGTGGTCACCGACACGGACGGGCTCGGCTCCTGCTTCGCGGTGTCGTCTCCCCCGGTGAGCAGGACGAGCGCGACGGCCACCAGCGCGACCACGGCGACCCCTGCGGCGATCGGGATGACCAGCGGCGGTATGGACGGCTTCTTCTTGGCCGGCGGGGGCCGCCGCAACGACGGCGGTCCCACCTTCTCGCCCCACGCCGAACTGGACTCGGTCGCCGGTCCACCGGGACTACCCGAGCCACTCGGCCCGCCACCACTCGGTCCACCCGAACCGGAGCTGTCGCCCCAACCGGACTCGGGCGCACCCGAGCCGGTCGAGGCGCGGCCCCAGCCGGAGTCCGTACCGGGTGAACCCCCGGCGGCGCCGCCGTCCGTCCACGGGGACGGGCGCGGCGGCACCTCGAGGGACCACGGGGAGGGCGGCAGCTCCTGTTCCGGGGCTGCCGCCTCCTCCTCGCCGGAGTCGGTCTTGCGGACCCACGGGTTGCTGGCGCCGCCCTGGTCCTTGTCGCGCTTGTTGTTCACTGGCTCGCAACCACCGACTTCAGCATCGCCGTCGAGTCAGGCTGCAGCGTCTCCGCCTTGTCCTTGCGCCCGTACACCCGGATGATCGTCATCACGCCGTCGTTGCGCTCGACCACGCCGACGAACCCCATCACCGGGAAGCTGCCGTTCTGGCTGGTCGCGGTCGCCTGGAACGCCTGGGTGGTGACCACCTTGACGTCCGTCTTGTCGTCCGGCCCCGGCTTCAGTTCCCTCGGCTGCCCCGACTTGAACCCGCCCGGCGTCGCCTTCTTCTCGATCTCGAGCAGCTGCGGCAGCACCGTCGCGGTGGTCTCGTCCGAGTTCGCCTTGAACGCGTTCACCATGAAGTACGCCTCGCCCTGCTTGAGCAGGTAGACGCCGTTGAACTTGTCCAGCGTCTTGCGGATGTACCCCGGCGCGGGCTTCACGTAGACGCCCTCGCCGACCTCGATGCCCTGGTCCGGGTTCGAGTTCGGGTCCTTGCTCGGGTCGCCGCTGGGCTCACCGGTGGGGTCGCCGCTCGGGTCACCGGTGGGCTGGGTGGTCGGCTGCGGGTCCGGCTGGACGGTGTCGTCCTTGCCGTTGCCGAAGATCAGCGCGAGCACGATGCCGATCACCGCGACGACGACGAGCGCGCCACCGGCGATGAACAGGATCTTGTTGCCGCCCTTGCCGCCGCGCTGGTTCCCGCCGAAGGGCTGCTGCCCCTGCGGACCCCACGGCGGCTGCTGCCCACCCGGGTACTGCTGCTGGCCCGGGTACTGCGACTGCTGCTGACCGGGGTACTGCTGCTGGTACGGCGCCTGCTGCTGACCCTGGTACTGAGGCTGGCCCTGCGGCTGGCCTTGCGGCTGTCCCTGAGGCTGGCCCTGGTACGGCGGTTGTTGCGGGCGGCCCTGGTACGGCGGCTGCTGCTGCGGCGGGTACTGCTGCCCGTAGCCGGGCTGACCCTGCTGGCCGGGCTGACCCTGCGGCTGGCCCTGCTGACCCGGCTGGCCGTAGCCCGGCTGGCCTCCGTACGGCGGCTGGCCCTGCGGCGGCTGGCCCTGCGGCGGGCGTCCACCCTGGCCGTACGGCGGTTGCTGGTTGCTCATGCGTGCGTCTCCCCGGTTCCGTCGAAGCCTGCCGGTGCACTGCCCTGGGCCGTCAGCCCGCGTTCGGACTTCGGCACGGAGCGGACCGAGTTGCCGCAGGCCGAGCAGAAGTCCGAGTGCGGCAGCAACGGCATCTCGCAGCGGGAGCAGAACGCCAGGTCACCGGACGCGTGGTTCGACCCACCGCGCGCGGCCGACTCCAGTGCGGCCTCCAGCAGACCCTTGTGCAGCACCGTGCGGACCAGGATGATCAGCGCGCCGAGCAGCACCAGGCCCCAGACGACCCCGAGCAGCGCGCCGACCGTCGACCCGTGGCCGCCGACGAACCCGAGCAGGTAGACGCCGCCCTGGAAGAGCGCGTTCACCAGGATCGCCTGCAGCAGCCCGACCACCCAGCGCGGGGTGAAGCCGTCGTACTTCTCGCCCAGCCCGGAGAACTCGGCCACCGCGAGCCCGGTCGCCGACCCGTAGATCAGCGGCTTGAGGAAGCCCTGCAGCACGACCACGGAGATCCACGTACCGGCGCTACTGCCCGGTCCGGCGAAGCCGCCGCTGATCCAGCCCCAGTGCAGCACCAGGGTCTCGAAGCAGGCGAACCCGACACCGGCCACCACACCGAAGGTGAAGCCGTCCATCAGGTCGTCGTACCGCGGCCGGGAGGCCAGGTAGATCGGGCCGATCTGCCGGATCAGCTCGGACACCACCGGGACCAGCAGGAGCAGGATCAGCAGATCCCGCCCGGCCGGGCCGCCGTCGTTGCCGCCGAGCGTGTCCGTGGACAGGCCGATCCTGTCGGACCACAACCAGGTGAACACCGCGGCGAGCACACCGGTGAGGAGGAACGCGGCCGCCACCACCGGGATCGGCTCGTCCTCCCACAGGTTCACGTCGTACAGGTAGAGGATGTAGACGATCGGAATCGCGAACGCCGCCACCATGATGGCCACCGGCAACGCGCCGAGCGCCGCGGTGACCACGGTCGCCAGCAGGGCGATGCCGAGCGCCACCTTGTACGTGTACGGCTGCCGGCCGGCACCCTGCGGCATGATCGTCGAGACCAGCTTGAACGAGGCCACCGGCTCGTCCGGCCTCGCGGCGTACGCCTTCTTGCGCTCGGCGTCCCCGGACTGCACGTCGTTGCCACAGTGATGGCAGAAGTGCGACACCTCGGGAACGTCAGAGCTGCAGCGCGGACATTCCACGCCATCCTCCCAATCTTGGCTCGCGGACCGGCGCGTGGATCGCACCGAGGGGTGGTCGGCCAGGTCCGGAGGGGACCGGGCGAACCGGCTGCGATTCTCGTACAGGCCGGCCCGGAAACATCATTTCCCGCGCAGGGGTCACGCTTTCGTGTCCGGACCGTGCCCTGCGCGCGCGGCCAGGTCGGTCCAGAGCGTGTCGATCCGGGCGTCCAGGTCGGCCGGCGAACCGGCGTTGTCGATCACCACGTCCGCGGCCGCCAGCCGCTGGTCGCGGGACGCCTGGCTCGCGATCCGGCTCCGCGCCTCGTCGGCGGCCATCCCCCGGATCGTGGTCAGCCGCTCCACCTGGACCTCGACGGGCACGTCCACGACCAGGACCAGGTCGAACTTCCCCGCCTGCCCGGTCTCCACCAGCAACGGGATGTCGTGCACCACGACCGCGTCGGCCGGCGCCTGCGCCTCGATCTCGGCCGCCCGGGCCCGGACCCGGGGATGGATGATCCCCTCCAGCTTCCGCCGGGCCGCCTCGTCGCCGAACACGAGCTTGCCGACCGCGGGCCGGTCCAGCTCGCCCTCGGGGGTGAGCACGTCGCCGAACGCCGCGACCACCTCGGCCAGCCCGTCGGTCCCCTTCGCGACCACCTCGCGCGCGAGGACGTCCGAGTCGATCACCACGGCACCCCGCTCGGCCAGCCGCGAGGAGACGGCGCTCTTGCCGGATCCGATGCCCCCGGTCAACCCAACTCTTAGCACCGCAGCACAGTACTGTGTGCCGGACGCCGGACGAACTCGGTCCCGGGACCCGGGCCAGGTGACACAGGGATCCGGCCGCGGTGCCGGCGAGGGGTGGTCAGGTGGAGATCCGGCTGCTCGGACCGTTCGAGGTACGCCGCGACGGCGCCCTCGTCGTGGTCCCGACCGGCCGGGTCCGGACCCTGCTGGTGATCCTCGCGCTCGCCGCACCCGACGCGGTCAGCGCGGACGCGATCGGCCGGCGGTTGTGGGGCGAGGAGCCGCCCGAGAATCTCCGGGCCAGCCTGCAGACCCTGGCGGCCCGGCTCCGGCGGGTGATCGGCCCCTTGGTGACGTTCGAGCCGGCCGCCGACGGGTATCAGCTGGCGATCGACCCGGACCGGGTGGACGCGACCCGCTTCCTCCGGCTGATCGAGTCGGCGAGTGGAACCGGCGAGCGGGCGCGGTTGGCCGAGGCGCTCGGGCTGTGGCGCGGTGAGCCGTTCGGCGGGATGGGCTCGGACTGGCTGGCGCAGGTCCCGAAGTCGCGGCTCGTCGAGGCATACCTGGCCGCGGTGGAGCGCCGCGTCGACCTGGATCTCGCGGCCGGCCAGGTGGACGCCGTGCTGCCCGAGCTGCGGCAGCTCACCGCCGACCACCCGCTCCGCGAACCGCTGTGGCACCGGCTCCTGACCGCCCTGTACCGCTCCGGTCGCCCGGCCGAGGCACTGGTCTCCTACGACGAACTGCGCCGCCGGCTGGCCGACGAGCTCGGCGTCGACCCGGCCCCCGAACTGCGCCGCCTGCACGCCGAGTTGCTGGCGGCAACCGAATCACCGATGTCGCGGACACCCGGCGGTACCGCCAAACCACGACAGCTCCCGCCCGCACCTCGGCACTTCACCGGCCGCGATGCCGCGCTGGCCGAGCTGGACCAGGTCAGCCGGTCGGCCCGGGAGGCGGGCGGCGTGACGATCGCGGCGATCCACGGCCAGGGTGGAGTCGGCAAGACCGCGCTCGCCTTGTACTGGGCGCATCGGGCGGCCGGCGAGTTCCCGGACGGTCAGCTCTACCTGGACCTGGAGGGATTCGGTCCCGGGGCTCCGATGACGACCGAGCTGGCCCTGGAGTTGTTGCTGCGCAGCCTCGGCGTACCGGGCGCGCACCTGCCTGACAGCGGTACGGCTCGCACCGCGTTGCTGCGGACGCTGCTCGCCGATCGCCGGATCCTCCTCGTCCTCGACAACGCGCGCGACGCCGAGCAGGTACGGCCGTTGCTGCCGGGATCCGCCGGGCTGGTCCTGATCACGAGCCGCAGCCGACTTCGGTCCCTCGCCGCGCGGGAAGGGGCGCATCGCCTGCCGTTGGAGCGGTTCACCGACGCCGACGCGGCCCAGTACCTGACGGCCACCTTCGACCAGCATCGCGTTCCCTCCGTACCGACCGAGCTCGCCGAGTTGGCGGCGTTGTGCGGGCATCTCCCCCTCGCCTTGGCGATCGCGGCCGAGCGGGCGACCCGGACGGTTTCGACCGGTCTGCGCGACGTCCTCGAGGAACTGCGCAACCACCCGGATCGGCTCAAGCTGCTCGACGTCGGCGAGGACGACGACGGCGCCCTGCGGGTGGTGTTCGACTGGTCGTACGAGGTCCTCGATCCGGCCGAGGCCAGGATGTTCCGGCTGCTCGGACTCCATCCGGTCCAGGAGCTCGGTCCGCACGCGGCGGCGGCGCTGGCCGCGGTGTCGGAGAAGGAGGCGCAGCGGCTGCTCGACGAACTGGTCGCCGTGCATCTCGTCGAGCCGCAGGACACCCGGTACCGCCTGCACGACCTGCTCCGGGTGTACTCGATCGGGCTGGCCGAGCAGCTCGGGACGGCCGCCGAACGCGGCGACGCGCGAGCCCGGATCTTCGACTGGTACGCGCAGTCCGCCTTGAACGGCAAGGTCGCCCTGGAACGGTCCCAACCGCTGATCGACTTCGGCGAACCACTGCCCGGCGTCCGGCCGCTGACCTTCGACGACGCCGCGGACGCCGCCGCGTGGTTCACCGCCGAACGGCGCGGCCTCGTCGCGGCCGCGTACGAAGCGGCCCGGCTCGGGGACGACCGGGCGGCGTACCGGATCGCGATCGCGTTGTGGCCGTACCTCATCTACATCCGCGCCCTCGACGAGCTCTTCGACCTGCAGGCGCTCGCGGTCGAAGCGGCCGGCCGGACCGGCGACCTCGCGGGTCAGGCGGTCGCGGCGAACGGACTTGGCGGCGCGCACCTGCACCGCCGCGACTTCGGCAACGCGGCCGAGCAGTTGCGGAACGCCCTGCGCCTGTTCGAGCAGCTCGGCGACGAACGCGGACGCGGGGCCACGCTGACCGATCTCGCCCGGATGCACCGGTGGGCGGGTGAGCCGGAGGAGGCGATCCGGCAGCACCAGCGCGCGATCGACGTGCTGGCGGCGTTCGACGACGACGTGGAGGTGGCCCGGAACTACTCCGGTCTGGCGTCGGCCCAACTCGCCGTGGGACGCGCTCGGGAAGCCGTCGGCGCGGCCGGCCACGCGGTCCGGCTCAATCGGAGCAGCGGCGAACGGCGGGCGGAGGCGTTCTCCCTCGACACCTTGGCCGGTGCGTTGCTCGCCGCCGGGGAACTCACCGAGGCGGTCCGGCACTATCAGGAGGCGCTGGCGCTCAGCCGCGAACTCAACGACCGGTGGGGCGAGGTCAGCTCGCTGGTCAATCTCGGCCGTGCCCTCCGCGACAGCGACAACCTCGCCAACGCCCACGAGCACTGGCGGCTCGCGCTCGGCATCCTCACCGAGACCGGCCTGCCGGGCACGCCCACCCTGGACCAGCAGACGGTCGAGGACCTGCTCGCCGGCCGGAGCTGACCGGTTCGGTCAGCAGACCGGCAGACCACCGGACCCGGACAAAGGCGAGGCCCCCGCACCCAGTACGGGGGTGCGGGGGCCTCGGGTCCTACTCGGCAGGTCAGCCCTGGCCGGTCAGCTTCTCACGCAGCGCCTGCAGCGCCTCGTCGGAAGCCAGCGCGCCCTCGGCGGGCGTGTTGTCGTTGACCGGAGCCGCGGACGAGGAGTACGACGACGCCTCGCCGGCCTCGACGTCGGCCGACTTGGCCTCCTCGATCTGCTTCTTGTGGGCCTCCCAGCGCGTGTGGGCCTCGGCGTACTGCCGCTCCCACTCCTCGCGCTGAGCGTCGAAGCCCTCGAGCCACTCGCCGGTCTCCGGGTCGAAGCCCTCGGGGTAGATGTAGTTGCCGTCCTTGTCGTACGTCGCCGCCATGCCGTAGAGCGTGGGGTCGAAGTCGTCCGACACGGGGTCGACACCCTCGTTCGCCTGCTTCAGCGACAGCGAGATCCGGCGACGCTCCAGGTCGATGTCGATGATCTTGACCATGACGTCGTCGTTGACCTGGACGACCTGCTCCGGGATCTCGACGTGCCGCTCGGCCAGCTCGGAGATGTGCACCAGACCCTCGATGCCCTCCTCCACGCGGACGAACGCACCGAACGGAACCAGCTTGGTGACCTTGCCGGGCACGATCTGGCCCATCTGGTGGGTCCGGGCGAACTGCTGCCACGGGTCTTCCTGGGTCGCCTTCAGCGACAGCGAGACGCGCTCGCGGTCCATGTCGACGTCCAGCACCTCGACGGTGACCTCCTGGCCGACCTCGACGACCTCGGTCGGGTGGTCGATGTGCTTCCAGGACAGCTCCGAGACGTGCACCAGGCCGTCGACGCCGCCGAGGTCCACGAACGCACCGAAGTTGACGATCGAGGAGACGACACCCTTGCGGATCTGGCCCTTCTGCAGCTGGGTGAGGAAGTTCATCCGCACCTCGGACTGCGTCTGCTCCAGCCACGCCCGGCGGGACAGGACCACGTTGTTGCGGTTCTTGTCCAGCTCGATGATCTTGGCCTCGATCTCCTGGCCGACGTACGGCTGAAGGTCGCGGACCCGGCGCATCTCGACGAGCGAGGCCGGCAGGAAGCCACGGAGGCCGATGTCGAGGATGAGTCCACCCTTGACGACCTCGATGACGGTACCGGTGACGACGCCGTCCTCTTCCTTGATCTTCTCGATCGTGCCCCAGGCCTTCTCGTACTGGGCGCGCTTCTTCGAGAGGATCAGGCGACCTTCCTTGTCCTCCTTCTGGAGAACCAGGGCCTCGACGTGGTCGCCGACGTTGACGACCTCGTTCGGGTCGACGTCGTGCTTGATCGACAGCTCGCGCGAGGGGATGACGCCTTCGGTCTTGTAACCGATGTCGAGCAGGACCTCGTCCCGGTCGACCTTGACGATGGTGCCCTCGACGATGTCGCCGTCGTTGAAGTACTTGATGGTCTGATCGATCGCCGCGAGGAAGTCTTCCTCCGACCCGATGTCATTGACCGCTACCTGCGGGGTGTTGCGCACTGCGGGGTCGAGAGGTGCCTCGATGCTGGCCGTCATGTGGTGGGTTGCTCCGTGGGCTGATGGTGTCGTGCGGGTGCGTCATGGACCTTTGATCGCACCAAACGCTGGGTTGCCTGACCGAACAGAATCACCACCGACTGCTGCGAGCACGGGCCTGCTCCGTCCGAGGTCGCGCGGGCCCATAGCGCATCTCACAGAATACGGGTATTGACGAAGGCAGCACAACCCGGGGCACCCGGGCATACCGGCCGCCCGCCGAGGTCGCTCGACGTGCTCACTGCTCTCAATGTACGACGTCGAGGTCCGGGCGGCCTCCGGACAGGTCGCCCGTGTCGGCGATCCGCCGGATCAGGTCGTGCGCGGCGGTGGTCACCGGGTTCTGCCCCGAGCGGGCCGCGAGGTCGAACAGCGCCCACAGATCCGCCGCCCGGCCCCGCTCCTCGAGCCGGTCCCCGAGCCCGGGCGCCCCGGCCCGGACGACGCGGAGTACCGCGGAGCCGAGCACCGGGTCGGTACAGAAACGCAGCACGTTCCCCAGGTCGGTGTACGGCGAGCCGGCGTGGGCGAACTCCCAGTCGATCAGCCCGGTGAGCTCGGCGGTCTCCGGATCGACGAGCAGGTTCTTCGGGTTGAAGTCGCTGTGGACCAGGCAGATCCGGTCCGCGCCGGTCGCCTCGAGGTCACCGATCCGGTCGATCACCCCGGTCAGCGACTCCACCTGGTCCCGGGCCAGGCCGAGGTCCTCGACCTTGGTGTGGAACCAGCGCAGCAGGTCGCTCTCGAACGACCGGATCTCCAGGTCGGGACCGGAGAACTCGCCGTACCGCAGGAACGGCATCCCGCTCAGCCGGACCAGCAGTTCGCCGAGCTGCTCCCCCACCTTCCCCCGCTCGTCGTCACCCGCGGTCTCGAGGTACCGCTCCAGGTTGATCCCCGGCAGCCGCTCGGTGAGCACATAAGGCGGGGCACCCTCCAGGTCGGGCTCCGGCATCGCGTCCAGGACTCGCGGCACCGGCAACAACCCACGAACCAGCCGCAGCAACGCCATGTCGACCACGGCCCGCTCCGGATGCCGCACGTACAACCGCAGCACCGCGTCCTCGCCGGCCGCGCTCACGGCGTACGTCTCCCCGCCGTAGCCACCCGTCAGCGGTACCGCGCTCGCCGCGATCGCCTCGAACCCGTCCATTCGCGCATCCTGCCCCATTCCCCCGACAGTTCGATTACGCTACTCTTGTTTCGAAACACCCGTAGCGGAAAGAAGGCGGACATGGTCAGGCCCAGGGACATGGCGGTCGACGGCAAGGTGCTAGCCGCGGCCGGCGAGGAGCTCCGGCACCGCGGGTACGACGGGCTGTCGATCGACCGGGTCGCCGAGCGGGCCGGGGTCGCCAAGACCACCATCTACCGGCGCTGGCCGTCGAAGGCCGAGCTGGTCGTCGCCCTGATCGCCCACCTGCGCGAGGACGTACCGTTCGCGCCGACCGACGATCCACGCGGCGACCTGACCAATCTGGTCGCCACGATCGCCGCCGGCCTCGCCGCCACTCCCCCCGCCCTGGTCGCCGATCTCGCCGCCGCGGCCGCCCGCGAACCGCGCGTCGGCGACCGGGTCCGCGCCCTCTGGGCCGAGCGGCACGCCGCCGTCACCGCCGTCGTCGCGAACGCCCAGCAGCAAGGGCTCGTCCTCGACCACGTCGCCCCCGAGACCCTCGTCGACCAACTGGTCGGCCCCCTGTACTACCGGCTCCTCGTCACGGGTGAGCCGCTCTCCGCCGACTACGCCAGGACGCTGGTCGACAGCGTGCTGGGCAAGGAGCCCCGATGACCGTCACCGCATCCACCCCGAAGAAGCCCATCACCAAGAAGAAGCGCCGCCGCCTGCTGATCGGCCTCGGCGCCGCGCTCGTCGTCCTGATCGGGTACTCCACGTACGCGATCGCCAGGCCGACCGTGCTGCACACCGAGATCGAGATCGACGCGAGCCCGGACGCGGTCTGGCGCGTCCTGGCCGACCGGGCGGCGTACCCGGACTGGAACCCGTTCATGGTCCGCTCGACCGGCGATCTCGTCGTCGGCAACGTCATCAGCAACACGCTGCGCGACACCAACGGCAAGGAGACCACGTTCGACCCGGAACTGCTCGCGGTCGAGCCGGGCAAGGAACTGCGCTGGATCGGCAGCGTCGGGTTCGGCGGCATCTTCGACGGCGAGCACGCGTTCCGGATCGAACCGCTGCCGGGCGGCCGGTCCAAGCTCGTCCAGGAGGAGGTCTTCCGCGGCGTCGCGGTCCCGTTCACCGCGGGCATGCTGCGCGACACCATCGAGCCGCAGTTCCACGCGATGAACCGGGCGCTCGCCGAGCAGGCCACGAAATAGGTTTGAAGTTGACGTAGCGACAACCTCTAGCGTCGGACCCGTCAGTCGATGGAGCGAGACGGGAGAACTGTGGTGGCCTGGTCGATCGCCGAGGTGGCCAAGGCGTCCGGCGTGACTTCGCGGACGCTGCGGCACTACCACGCGATCGGGCTGCTCGTGCCGGCCCGCACCGCGCCGAACGGCCGCCGGTACTACGCCGAAGAACAGCTGCTCACGTTGCAGCAGATCCTGCTGCTCCGCGATCTCGGGCTCGGCCTGGACGTGGTCGCCGAGGTGATCGCGCACCGCAGTACCGGCGACACGATCGCGGTGCTCGGCCGGCACAAGGAGTGGCTGCTGAAGGAACAGCAGCGGCTCGCCCACCTGGTCCGGACCGTCGACCGCACCATCGAGAGCATCAGAGAAGGAGGAGAAGTGACGCCGGAGAAGGTGTTCGAGGGATTCGAGCACAACCCGTACGAGGCCGAGGCGCGCGAGCGCTGGGGCGACGCGGCCGTCGACGCGAGCCGGGAGCGGATGCGCGGCTGGTCCGAGTCGGACGCCGAGAAGGCGCGCACCGGGTACCCGAAGGTGCACGAGGGGCTCGCGGCCCTGCGGGCGGAAGGAGCCGACGTGTCCGACCCGAGCGTGCAGGAGCTGATCCAGTTCCACTACGAGGTGACGTGTCTGTTCTGGACGCCGAACCGGGAGGCGTACAAGGGCCTCGGGCAGTTGTACGTCGACGACCCGCGGTTCCACGACGCCATCGGCGACGGCGGCGTGACCGAGTACCTGCGGGACGCGATGACCGTCTATGCCGACACCCGGCTGGACGGGTAACACCTACCGGTCTCGGGGGCTGCAGACCCCGGGACGCTAGGGTGACGGCGTGGTCGAGCCGCAGCGGATCGAGCTCACCGAAGCTCAGACATCCCACGCCAGCCGGACCTACTGGGACTCGGCAGCCGAGGAGTACCTGGCCGAGCACGGCGACTTCCTCGGCGACGACCGGTTCGTCTGGTGTCCCGAAGGGGTCGACGAGGAACACGCCCGACTGCTCGGCAGTACCCGCGGCCGGCGCGTCCTCGAAGTCGGGTGCGGTGCCGCGCAGTGCTCACGGTGGCTGAGCAAGCAGGGCGCCGACGTGGTCGCGTTCGACATCTCCCCCGAACAGCTCCGGATCGGCAAGGACCTCGACCGGCGCACCGGTACGTCGGTCCGTACCGTGGCCGCTGACGCGGTCGCCATCCCGTTCCGCGACGCCGCCTTCGACATCGTCTGCTCGGCCTTCGGCGCACTCCCGTTCGTCGCCGACGCCGAGGCCGCGCTGACCGAGATCGCGCGGGTGCTCAAACCCCAGGGGCTGCTGGTGTTCTCGGTCACCCACCCGATCCGCTGGAGCCTGCCGGACGATCCCACCCCGGCCGGACTGCGGATCAATCACTCGTACTTCGACCGCACGCCCTACGTCGAGGTCGACGACCACGACGTCCCCGTCTACGCCGAGCACCACCGCACCCTGGGCGACTGGGTCCGGGCGCTCACCGGGGCCGGGTTCGTGGTGGACGACCTGCTCGAACCGGAGTGGCCGGCCGGGCACGACCTGGTCTGGGGCGGCTGGGGACCGGACCGCGGCCGGCTCATTCCCGGCACCGCGATCTGGTCCGCCCACAAAGCCTGACCTCGGCCTGACCTCGTCCCGACGCCGGCCCGACGCCGGCCAGACGCCGGCCAGACGTCAGGTCAGCCGGACGCAGGACGTCGCCGGATCGAGAGCACGACCACCAGGCCGAGCAGCAGCAGCCCGACGACCAGCGCGACCAGCGGGACCCAGAAGCCGATCAGCTGGAGCTGGGCCGCCTTGTCCTGGTACCCGCCCTCGTCCCGGCCGTTCTCCCGGGCGCCTTCGATGTTCTTCTTCACCGTGGCGTCGTCGTACGCGATCGTCACCCGGGTCGCGGTGACCTTGGCGTCGCCCTGGTAGTCGAGGGTGGCGAGCTGTTGCTCCTGGCCCTTGATGATCGCGCCGGTGACCGGTTCGATCCACAGCGTCCGGGTGTTCTGGTAGCTGCGCTGCACCTCGACGGAGTCCAGGCCCTGTTCGCCGACCAGCTTGCCGGGGACGAGCAGCGGCTTGGCCTGCGGCAGGTCCTGCTTCGGCACGTCCTGCTCGAACACGTACACCTTCAGCCCGTTCAGCTCCGCCTCGCGCTTGAACGAGATCGGGTACGCCTTGCGGGTGGTGGTGTCCCAGAATTTGTACGTCTTCTTCTCGGTGCCGAACGGGAACTTCAGCACCAGGCCCTCGTGTCCCTGGAAGAACGGGCTGCCCTCCTCGGGCTTCAGCCGGTCCTCGGGCTTCAGCGTGGTGGTGATGTACTCCCCGCTGTTGTCGCCCGGGTCGCTCGGGTTCCAGCGCACCGCCTCACCGGTGTGCGCGTCCAGGACGACCCGCTCCTGCACGAAGCTCAACGGCGCGAGCTCGGTCTTGGCCGCGTCCTTCGTCGTGTCGTCGGGGAACTTGTAGTCCTTCGAGTCGTCGGTCACGACGGCGGTGTCGAAGACGACCACGTCCCGGCCGAGCGCCTTGCCGATCCGCTCGGCGGCGACCACGTCACCGCGGACCGTCCGCCGCGACTCCAGCTCGACGCCAGTCTTCTCGGCCAGGTCGGCCACGCTGAAGATGGTGGCGTCCGCCCCCACGGACACCGTGTGCGCGACCTGGTCCGCAGGCGCGACGGCAAGCGTCGGATAGGCGTAGAACTTGGCGAGTACGGCCACCCCGACGAAGAAGATCCCCAGTGCGATCACCAGGGCCCTACTGCGATTCCCCACGACATCCCCTCCCGGTCTGTCCGCGGGACGCTACCAGTGAGTAGCCACGCTGAACAGAGACGGGGACGGACAAAATCCGGCAGTGGCCGAACTGTCATATAGTCCCGGCCCATGAGGGGGATCCGAGCCGCGGTGGGGCGGCTGCGCCAACCGCCGGAACCGGCTGTCCTGCGGGTCGTCGTGCTCGCCGTCGCGCTCGTCCAGGCCGGGGTCCTCGGCCTGCTCGCGCGTCGCGGTTCGTGGCTGAGCGACGACCTCGACTTCCTAGTCCAGGGCAGCCGGGGGTTCGCGCCGACCGCGCTGCTGACGCCGTTGAACGACCACATCGCCCCCGGCCTGCGGTTCGTGTACGCGTCGTTCGCGCACCTGGCCCCGCTGAACTGGGACGTCACGGTCGCCTGGCGGGCGCTGCTGCAGGCGGTGGCGATCGCGTTGCTGGGCCTGCTTCTGCTCCGCCTGATCGGCCGGAGCTGGTGGGTGGTGATCGGCACGCTCTTCTACGCGTTGACGCCGCTGAGCATGCCCTCCTTCATGTCGCTGTCGAGCGGCGTGAACAATCTGCCCGCCCACGTCTTCGGCCTGCTCCTGCTGCACGCCACCCTCGACTGGTCGTCCGGTCACCGCCGCCGAGCGATTGCCCTGGGCCCCCTTTCGGTACTGATCTCCTTGTTCTGCTGGGAGAAGTCCGGGCTGATCCTCGTCACCGCACTGGCGCTCTCGATGTACGTCCGCGACTCGGCCGTCAGCGCCTGGGCCCGCCGCACCTGGCCGTACGCGGCCGCCCTGCTCGTCCCGGTAGTTGCCTTTGGCACCATCTACGCGACCCGTGGTACCCCGTCCGACGGCCACCTACCGGGCCCGGCACAGCTGGCCGACCTGGCCGCTCGCGCCTTCGCCGTACCTCTGGGCGCGCTCGTCGGCGGGCCGTGGGACTGGAGCCCGATCTCGGCGCCGTTCGGGATCGCGGAGCCGCCCGTCGTCGCCGTGATCCTCGGGGCCCTGGTCGCCGTGGTCCTCGTCGCCGGCGCCTGGCGGGACGATCGGCGGGCCCTGTGGTTATGGGGATCGGTGCTCGTCTACACGACGGTGACGTTGCTGCTCGTCTCGTACGGGCGCTTCGACGTCTTCGGGTCCACGTTCACCGTGCACTACCACTACTGGTCGGACCTCTCGATCCCGTTGACGCTGGCCGTGGTCCTCAGCGCCAGGTCGATCCGGATGCCGCTGCGGCTGGTGACCGCGGCCCCGGTCGCGGTCCTCGCCTGCCTCGTCGCGTACACGTCCGGCGCAATCGTCTCGGACGTACGATTCGCGAGCTTGTGGGGTCACAACCCCTCCCGCGAGTACTTCGCGACCGTGCGGGCCGAGCTGGACAAGGCCGGTCCGGCGGTCAACCTCTGGGACGTCACGATGCCAGGCAACGTCACCACCGTGTTCGCCGCGGACGCTCGCCTCTCCCCCGTGCTGCGGATGACCGGGATCCCGTTCCGGTTGCAGGCCGCCGGATCCGAGCCGTACCTCGTCGACGACACCGGCCGGCTGCGAACTGCCGACCTGGCCGTCTGGTCGAGGGCCGTCACACCGTCGACGGGCAACAAGATCTGCGGTGGGCTGCCGATCAACGGTACCGTCACGACGACGCTTCCGTTGAGGTCGACGGCAGCGGTCGCGGCCGGAGCCAACTGGTTCGCGCGGATCGGCTACTTCAGTCCTCATGAGGTCGAGTTGGAGGTCGAGTTGGTCGACGGGTCCGGACGGGTGGTCGCGATGCCGCGGCCGCCCGAGGCTTGGCCCGCCGGGGTGGGCACGATGTACTTCGGGGCCTCGGAGCGGACCGTGGCGACCGCGGTCAGGTTGCGGACGACTGATCCGCGGACCACGCTTTGTCTCGCGCAGATCGACGTCGGACTACCGAAGGTGAGTGGATGAGACGGCAACGGTTCCCGGCCCTCGACGGCCTGCGGGCGGCCGGTGCGCTGGCCGTGCTCACCACGCATGTCGGCTTCCACAGCGGTGACTCACTGAACGGTCCGTTCGCCGGGTTGCTGAGCCGGCTCGACGTCGGGGTGGCGATCTTCTTCGCGATCTCCGGGTTCCTGCTCTACCGGCCGCACGTGGTCGCCTGGTTCGAGGAGACCGAGCAGCCGCACCTGCTGCCGTACTTCCGCAACCGCGCGCTGCGGATCCTGCCCGCGCTCTGGGTCGCCGTGATCCTGGCCGCGGTGCTGGTCCGGCAACCGAGCGGGGTCGACTGGTCGACGTTCGTCCGGCACGCGACGCTGACGCAGATCTACGTGGACCGGCCGGCCGCCGATGGGCTGACCCAACTGTGGAGCCTGGCGACGGAGGTGGCGTTCTACCTGCTGCTGCCGTTCCTCGCGCGGTTGCTGACCAGCTACCAGCGGCCGACGCGGCGGGCGGTTCGCTGGCGGCTGGCCGTGCTGTGCTGCTTCACCTTGCTCGGTCCCCTGTGGATGGCCGGGATCAACGCGACCGGGCATCCGCGCGCCGGGCTCTGGCTACCCGGGTACCTCGGCTGGTTCGCGGTCGGGATGGGTTTCGCGTTGTGGCAGGTGGCTCGGAGCTCCGGCCGGTTGCAGGCGTCGCCGCTGGACACGCTGGCCAAGGTCCCTGGGACCGTCTGGGGCGCCGCCGCCGCGCTGCTGGTGATCGCGGCCACGCCGCTCGCCGGTCCGTACGCCCTCACCCCGCCGAGCGCGGCCCAGGCGTTCGTGAAGAGCCTGCTGTACACCGCGATCGCGGCCTGCGTGGTGTTCCCCGCGATCACGCCCACCCGGCGAGCGGCCGCGGTCCTCGGCGGCCGGGTCGGTCACGTCGCGGGCGACATCTCGTACGGGGTGTTCTGCTACCACCTGGTGGTGCTCGTCCTGGTCGAGCGGCTGTTCGGTGTCGAGCTGTTCACCGGCCGGTTCGCGGTGTTGTTCTGGCCGACACTGGTGGTGTCGATCGCGGTGGCGGCCGCGAGCTACTACCTGATGGAGCGGCCGATCATGCGGCTCGGCCGACGGGACCGGACCTACGACGTGTCGCCGGTCGGGCGGGACAGCAACGCGAGCGAGAGTCCGAGCAAGGTGGATCCCTGGACGACTCCGGACGTGACGCCCGCTCCCCCGTCCGGCCAGGGCTGAACGGCGGCGACCAGGGCACCGAGCAGGACGACCCCGGCCAGGACGCCGATCAGGGTGATCCGGCGACCCGCCAGGTACCAGGCGAGCACCGCGCCGATCACGGTCGCGGCCAGCCCGGCCCAGCCGGCGATGAAGGTGCCTGCGGCCACCACGAGGACCGAGGCCGGCCAGGCGCCGAGCCGGGTCGCCTCGCGGAGCCGGTGGCCCGAGTGCCGGGCCGCGTGACGCCGGGCGAAGACGGTGAGGCCGGCGACGAGGATCAGCCCGGCGAGACCGACCAGGAGGCCGGCCCGGTAGGTACGGTCGGGCATGAACCGGGCCGTGACGACCTGCTCGCTGCCCGCCGGGACCAGCCAGCCCTGCTGCCAGCCACCGACCCGGATCGCGACCAGCTTGCGGCCGCTGCTGTCGTACGCCTCCCAGCCCGGGTTGAAGTTCTGGGTCACGGTGAGCACCGACGGCTCCTCGGCCGGCGGGACCTCGACCGTCAAGCGGGCCGGGTCCCGGCGCCAGACGTTCAGGTCCTGCACCACGGAACCAGCAGGCTTCGTGAACCCGCTCTTGGTGAACTCGGCCTCGACCGGGACGAAGTCCTTGCTCGCGACGACGTCGATCGTATGCCGCCCACCCTGCAACGGCACGCCGTCACCCCCGCAGAGCGTGTACGTCACCGGGCGCCGCTGCAGGACGTCCCGCATCGTCGCCTTCACCTGCGTCGGCGCCGGTACGCCGTCCACGCGCACCGACGGACCGAACCCACAGGCCGCTCCCGTGGCCGCGCCGGGGTCGACCGCCTTGCGCAGATCGTTCGCCCCGAGGACCCGGACCTCGGCCACGCCGACCGGGAGCGTCCGGGTGTACCCGCTCGCCGAGTCCACGTCCACCAGCGGCTTCGTCGCGGTGAACCCGAGCTCGACCGTCCGGACCGCGCGGAACCGATCGGGGAAGGTCACGAACCCCTCGTCGGTCACCGCGAGCGTGACCGGCTCACCGCCGTCGAACCGGACCGCGACCTCGCTCGGCCGGGACGCGGCCAGGTACGGATCGCTGAGGAACTGCAGCCCCTGCAACTTCCTTGCCCCCGGCAACTGCAAGGTCAGCCGCGGCCGGGTGTCCCCGGCCGCCGCGATCCACCCGGTGCCGAGATCCTGATCGACGACAGCGCCTGGTCGTCCCTCGGGCGCGCTCACCGCTCGCGAGGACGCGGTGGCCGTGATCGAGCCCGGCACGACCAGCAACCGCTCCAGCGCCTCGCCGTCCCGTGGGAGTGCGGTGCCGCGCAGTTCGTACGAGGCACCGGTGGGCAGGTCGACGCTGCGGTACAACCCGGTCGGCTCCTCGGAGTCCTTGCCGAACGCCGAGCGGCACAACGGGCGTACTCTGGCGTGCAGGCAGCCCGATCGGCCGGCCTGCTGGTTACGGAAGACGAGCGCGTCCGGCTGCCGTTCGAGCCCACCCGGAACGGTCAGCCGGCTCGCCGGCGTCAGGCCGGGCAGCGCGATCTCGGCGATGGAGACGCCGTTCGGGTTCTTGCCGTCGGTGACACCGACGCTCAACCGCAGGCGCTGGGTGAGGCCGTCCGGCGCGGGCACGGCCTGCGGCTCGTCGTTCGCCGCGACGACCGTGGTCAGCGAGCCGTTGTCCGTGTCCACCTTCAGGGTACGGACCGGATCGGTCGTCGGCGTGGCCAGCGAGAACTGCACCTTGAGGTCGCTCACCTTGCGCGGCGCGACGAAACTCAGCTCGATCCACTCGCCGCCGCTGCGCCCGTACGTGCCCGAGATCCACCGCGTCGACGGATCACCGTCCACGGCCGCGAACGGCCCGTTGCCCGGCCCGGTCCGCAACGTGGCGTCCGCGTCGGCGGCCGACGAGGACGCGCGGACGTCGGCGACACCACCCGCCCACGATCTCGTCGTCCTGGCCGCGTCGGGCGCGAAGTCGTAATCGAGCGATCGGCGGCCCTGCCGGCCGGGATCGTCGGCGGACATCACGGCCGAGTAGTTCTCCGCCGGACGGCCGAACGACACCTCGCGCCGCTGCACGCCGTCGGTCTGGACGAGCGGAAGGTCGAGGCCGTTCGCGTCCGCACCGAGTACGGCCTCGCGGTCGCCGCCGATCGCGGTCAGAACGTCGGGCACGTCCTCGGGAGCGCCGCGGACCTCGACCAGCTGGGACTGCGGGACGAGTCGCGCGGCGCCGACCTCGCCGACATCGAAGATCTCCACACTCGGGTACGGCAGCCGGGTGCGCTCGTCCAGCGTCACGCCGGGCTGCTCGATCGGGCTGCCGACGACGGGACCGAACGACGCGACCCGCTGGACCCCGGACTCGGCCAGGCTCTCGTGCACGGCCAGCGTCGGCGTCACCTGGGCGTCGTCCCGCAGATCGTTGCGGACCACCACGTACCGCACCCCGGCACGCTGCAAAGCCTGCGGCAACGTCCGGTCCCCTACTCCCGAACCGAGGCGTCGCTCGATCTCGTCCAGCCAACGGGTCGCACCCGCCGAGCCGAGCGGTACCGCGTCGCGCACAGCCATCGGCCGCTTCAGCAACGCCTGGAACGGCTCGTCCTTCGTCGATCCCCACCCGAAGTCGGCGAACGACGCCGCCGGGACGACAAGGACGCTGCCCGTGGTCGACTGCCCGTCCAGCCAGGCGGCCGCCTCACGCCAGTGCGCCGGGATCGCGTCGTACCCCTCGGGGCGCGGCAGCTGCGCGAAGATCGCGGGCGTGGCCACCGACACGACCAGACAGGCCGCCAACGCGGGCACGATGCGCCTGTGGACGCCACGGGCCGACAACCAGGTCGTCAGGCGAGTCAGGGCGTGCGCCGCGGCCAGCATCAGCGGCAACCGCACGACCAGCTCGAACTTGTGGGTGTTGCGCAACGCGGCGAGCGGGCCGTCGAGCAAGTCCCGCACAGGGCCCGACAGCGGTGAGCCCGCGTGGCCGATCGTGAGTAGCAGCAGGCCGACCAGGACGGAGAGCTGCAGGAAGCCACGGTGCTTCAGCGAGCCCATCGCCAGACCCACCAGGCCCAGCAACGCGACCGCGGCGGTCGTGAGGATCAACGCGGGCTGCGTGACGTACAACCAACCGGCCGGCCACGTCGGTCCGTCGCCCGTGGAGAGGAAGTTGAGCCACTGCGACGTCCCGCGGAACGACTCGAACACGCTGGCCGATCCGGTCGTCACGGCGGCGTCCTCGATCCAGTCGAGGAACGGCGGGCTGTACCGGCCGAGCAGGAGCAGCGGCACCATCCACCACACCGACACGGCGGCCACACACCCCAGCCAGGCGACGGCGAGCTTCACCGTCGAGCGGTCCAGCTTCCTGGTCGCGATCCACAGCGCGGGCAGGATCAGGGTCGCTCCGGTGGCTACCGCGTTCACGCCACCGACCAGGGCGAACGCGGCCGCGGACCACCCGACCCGCCACCACCCGGACCGGGCCCGTGGACTCACCAGCGGCAGCAGTACCCACGGCGCCATCGCGATCGGCCACACCTCGATCGAGGTGATCGCCACCTCGCCGAGCATCCGCGGACTCACCGCGTACAGGAACGCGGCCACGAACCGCGCCCATGGTGCGCCGTACCCGAGGGCGCCGGCCAGCTTCCACACCCCGATGAACGCGACACACAGGACCAGCGACCACCACAGCCGCTGCGTCACCCAGTCGGGCACGGTGAGTGCGTCCAGCAACCAGTGGAACGGCCCCATCGGGAGCAGGTAGCCGTACGCCTGGTTCTGCAGTTGCCCGAACGCGCCCTGCGGGTCCCACAGGTGCAGCGACCTCGCCAGGAAGCCACCGGGTCCCGCGGTGAGGTCCAGCTTGGTGTCCGGCACGATCTTGCCGGGTGCCTGGTGGAAGCAGAGTGCGATCAGGACCAGGCAGCCCAGGACCAGCCGCGCCGCCCAGACCACCTGTTCCGTACCGCCGGTCTTCGGTCCCTTCATCGGCGCCGCAGAACCAGGACGAGATTCCAGGTCGCCACCTCGCGCACCCCCGGCACCGCGAGGACCCCGTACGCCCAGCGCGGGTGGTAGCGCGGGAAGGCGGCCACCAGTTCGGCGTCACCGCACTGCCGGGCCCAGCGCAGTCCGCCGGCGACCGTGATCGGGAACAGCGACTCACCGAACACGTTCTTCGGCCGGTGCCCGGTCCGTCGCTCGTACCGTCGCGCGGCCCGGTGTCCGCCGAGGAAGTGCCAGGGCGCCGTCTCGTGGCCGCCGTGCGGACCCCACCAACCGGTGTACGAGAGGAAGACCGTGCCGCCCGGCTTGGTCACCCGGACCAGCTCGTCGGCCATCAACCAGGGATCCGGGACGTGTTCGAGCACGTTGGACGAGAAGCAGATGTCCACCTGCGCGTCCCCGACCGGCAACGCCATCCCACTGCCGAGGACGGTGCCCGGGGCCGGCTCACCACGGCCGCTCAGCTCCCCGAGATCCGAGTCGATCGCGTAGTACGTGGCACCCGCGGCCCGGAACGCGTCGGCGAAGTACCCGGGTCCGCCGCCGACGTCGAGCAGCACCGAGCCGCGCAGCTCGGCGTACGCGGACAGCTGGCCGGCCGAGTCCGCGGCGAGCGTTCCGTAGAAGCGATCCGGGTCCGTCTGCTCGACCCCGAACGCCCGGAACAACCGCACGGCGCGACCCAGGTCGGCGGTCCACCGCGGGGTGGTCGGCGGGCTCGAGATCGCTTCGGACACAGGCGGGACGATAACGGATCTCGCGACCTCTGGCGGACATCGTTACTGCCTGGTAACCTCGCCGCCCATCACCCGGGGGCGGAACGACGTGAGGTGGGGGTAGTGGGGTGCGTGCATCCAGCGTGCTGATACTGAACTGGCGGGACACGACGAACCCGGAAGGTGGGGGCTCCGAACGGTACGTGGAGGAGGTCGCGAAAGGCCTTGCCGTACTGGGCTGGTCGGTCACCGTGCTGTGCGCGGCGTACCCGGGCAGTCCGCGCGAGGCGAACCGGGACGAGGTGCGCTACCTCTACCGGGGCAGCAAGGTGACCGTGTACCTGCGCGGCCTGCTGCACACGTGGTCGCGCCGCCCGGACCACGTGATCGACGTACAGAACGGGTTGCCATTCTTTACCCGCCTCGTACGTCGTGACGGCGTCGTCGTCCTCGTCCATCACGTCCACCAGGAACAGTGGCCCGTGGTGTACCCGGGCTGGCGCGGACGCTTCGGTTGGTGGCTGGAATCCCGCGTGGCGCCCCGCCTGTACCGCGACTGCCGGTACGTCACGGTGTCGTCGGCCTCACGGGACGAGCTGCTCGATCTACGGGTCGACGCGGCGCGGATCGACGTGATCCACAACGGGACCGACCCCGCACCGGCACGGCAGTTACCGCAGGCCTCCGTACCGACCGTGGTGTGCGTGGGCCGCATCGTGCCGCACAAGCAGGTGGAGCACGCCGTGGACGCGATCGGCGTCGCCCGTCGAACGATGCCGGACGCGCGGTTGATCGTGGTGGGCTCCGGCTGGTGGGAGGACTCGCTGCGCGCGTACGTCCGCGAGTGCGGGCTGGAGGACGCGGTGGAGTTCCGCGGCCACGTCAGCGAGGACGACAAGCACGCGGCGTACGACGAGGCGTGGGTGCTCGCGTTGCCGAGTCTCAAGGAGGGCTGGGGTCTCGTCGTCGGCGAGGCCGCGGGACACGGCGTACCGACGGTGGCGTACCGGAGTGCGGGTGGGCCGACCGAGTCGGTACGGGACGGACGGACCGGCGTCCTGGTCGACGACCGGGCCGAGTTCTGCGCGACGATCACGCGGTTGCTGGCCGAGCAGGGTGAGCGTCAGCGGTTGGCGGCGGGGGCGCTCGCGACCGCTGGGGCGTTCACGTGGGCGGCGACGGTACGGTCCTTCGACCGGATCCTCACCGGACTACCGGCTGCCGAGCCGGAGACAGCGGCGGCCGAGCAGGCGGCCGAGTTGGAGACAGCAGGGCCGGCCGACGTTCCCGCCGACCGGCCCGTGCCGCTCTGAGTTACTTGTCGCCGTAGTTCACGATCGGAACGTCGGCCTGCCCCTGGGTCTGGCCCGGGGGCGGCGCGGCCGGGTCGTCCTGCACGGTCTGCACGACGCCGACCACGGTGGTGGTGGCTACAGCCAGGCCGGCGAGCACGGCCAAGGCAGCACCGATCACTGTTCCCATGAAGCGAGTCCCCTCCTCGAACAAGTGCCCGGATGCTAGCAACCGGCCAGTAACTTTCGCTAGAGGCTGGAGCGTCGGCGGTGAAGATCACCGGCCAGGCCGGCGATCGCGGCGAGCAGGACCGCCACGGCAGCCGCCCACGCGGTGAAGACGAAGACCGCGACCCAGGGCGCGACGCGTTGTGGCGTCGGGGTTCCGTCGAGGCGATAGACCGCCACGGTCGGCCCGGTGAACACCTCGCTGAGACGCGGGATCAGCTGCCGCGGCTGCGGGCCACCGGCCTCGCGGTCGACGACGATCCAGCCGACGCCTTGGCCGAGCAGCTCGGAGGTGGGATCCGCGCCGGTCCGCACCGCCGTGCGGAGCGCGGTTGCGACGGCACTCGCCCGGGGATCCTCCCCCGCGAGCCGGTGGCCGCCGACGATCAGCTCGTCCGGGACCACGGCCGCCCGGTCGAAGTACCGCGGCATCGGGTCGAGTACGGGACGTCGCCCGTTCCACGTCGGCGCGCGGTACGACTCGAACGGCCACGGGATGAACTCGCCCGACGGCCCGCCCGCGGCGATGACGGTCCGCGCCTGCTCCCAGTCGGCCGGGTACTGCGAGACCTTGAGGCCGGCGCCGATCAGCTGCGGGAGAGCGGCGATCGGGAGCAGCGCGGCCGTGGCTCCGACCAACCACTTCAGCGGCGAGACCTTGAGCAGCGCGGCGACAGCGGCACCGAAGCCGATCGCCTCGAGCAGAGCCAGGGGGCCCAGGAAGCGCTGGCCGTCGCGGAACAGGCCCGCACCGGGGACGCGGTCCACCACGGTCGCGAAGGCGCTGGGTGCGAGCACACCGACCAGGCCGATGCCGACCGAGAGGACCGCGGCGAGGATCAACGCGATGACGATGCGGTCGCGGCGGTACCACAGGACGACGCCGACCACCGAGGCCGCGAGCATGACGAAGGCGAGGACGACGGGGACGAGGTCGCCGCGGCTGCCGGGAACCACGTTCGCGTTCCACACCCCACCGAGGGTGAGCAGGGTCGGCAGTACTCCCCCATACCCCTCGTCCCTGGCGGCGAAGGCGGGGACCGAGGCCGGGTCCGTGGTCGCTGCCGTCGTTCTGGCGAGGCCGGCGACGAGCCAGGGCAGGTTCAGGACGAGTGCGCCGACGAGGGGCCACCGCTTCGTACCGCCCGGCCAGAGCACGATCAGGCCGCCGACGAGCAGGCCGACCACGCCGCCCGACGCGGTGAGCGCGCAAAGCGCCGACGCGATCAGGAAGCCCGCCCACCCGTCACCGCGGCGCAGCTTCAACGCGGAGCGGACGAGCCACGGCAACGCGGCGTACCCGATCAGGAGCGCCCAGGCACCGAGCCGGAGCCGCTCGGCGACGAACGGGTTCCACACGTACAGCGCGACCGCGGCCGCGCCCGCGAGGGGGCCGCCGAGGCGGAGGTCGCGCCAGAGCGCGGTGACGCCGAGTCCGGCCAGTAACGGGACGGCTACCAGGACCGATTTGTTCAGTGCCTGCCCGCCGGCCAGCTCGTCGAGCAACGCCACGACGACGTCCGAGGGAACTGCGCGCGGTAAGGCAGTTGTGACACCGAAGAGGTCACGCCGTAGCGTGAGGTCAGGCACGAAGACGAGGTCGTAGCCGACCACGTACCCCGGAGCGAGCAGCGGAGCGGTGATCAGGACAGTGAGCAGGACCGGCCAGCCCCACGGCGCCAGCCGGGTCGACGGACCGGCCGACCGCCCCCGGGCGCGCCTGACCGGCCGGGTGGTTCCCCCCTCCACGACCGCCTCCTCGCAGTACTGTTCGTCCGCAACCTACCCGCCTGACCGACCTACCAGCAGAACAGAAGCCGGATGACCTCAGACACGACACCCGATCAGCAGCCGGCCACGGCGCCGAAGCTGTCCTTCCTCCGCAGCGCCACCGTGGTCGCGGTCGGTATGGCCATCATGAACGTGGCCGCCTACGGTTTCACCCTGGTTGCGGTGCACCGGCTGGTCCCGTCCGAGTTCGGCGCGGTCACCGCCCTGCTCGGACTGCTGCTGATCGGCAACGTGGCGGCCCTCGGCCTGCAGGCCTCCGGCGCGCGCCGGATCGCGACGCACACCGGCGCGGGCGAGGCGGCACTGGCCGACTCGATGCTCAAGGCCGGCCGGCTCGCGGCCCTCGGCCTGACCGTGTTCTGCCTGCTCATGACGCCGCTGATCATGTGGCTGCTGCACATCGACTCGCTGATCGCGGCGCTGCTGGTCGCTCCGACCCTCGGCTGCCTGACGATCATGGGCTCGCAGCTCGGCGTCCTGCAGGGCGGCAAGAACTGGACCGAGCTGGCCGCCGTCTACACCGCGACCGGTATCGGCCGGCTGGTGTTCGGTGGCGGCGCGCTGTTCGTCAGCCAGACCCTGACCGCCGCGATGGTCGGTCTCGCACTCGGCGCCGCGGTGCCGCCGCTGCTGGGCGGCTTCCTGCTGCGCGGATCGACCGGCGGAACGCCCGAGCAGGTCAAGGAGGTGTTGCGGGAGACCGTCCACGGCACGCACACCCTGCTCGCGTTCTTCGTCATCGCCAACGCCGACGTACTGCTCGCGCGTGGTCTGCTCGACCAGCAGCACAGCGGGTACTACGCGGCCGGCGTGATCGTGGCGAAGGCGTGCCTGTTCCTGCCGCAGTTCGTGATCGTCATCGTCTTCCCGTCGCTGGCCACGTCGCCCGGCGACACCCAGCGCCTGCGCCGCGCGATCCAGGCGGTCGCGGCGCTCGGCGTGTGCTGCGTACTAGGTGCCCTGCTGCTGCCGGACGTGGTGGTCAAGGTGGTCGGTGGTGAGGACTACGCCCCGGTCGGGCCGATCGCGTGGCTGTTCGCCCTCGCCGGTTCGTCGTACGCCGTGTTGCAGCTGGTCGTGTACGCCGCGATCGCCCAGCAGGAGAAGCGGGCCGCCGTCCTGATCTGGATCGGCCTGGTCAGCCTGGCCGTCGCCACCCTGATCATCCTCGGCACCGACATCGCCACCGACCTGACCGGCGTCAAGGTCCTCGTCGCGATGACCAGCACGTGCGCCTTGGCCCTCTCCGCCGCGCTGGCATCCGGTCTCCGGCGGCATTCCGTCGCCGATCAGGCGCCCACCGCCTGATGCGGATCTGCGTCCTCACGGTCAACCACGGCACCACACCGTACGCCGAACTGCTGTTGGCGTCCCTCCAGCACCACCATGACCGTGAGGACCTGGACGTCGTCGTTCTCGACAACACGTCCGACGAGCTCGACCGGCTGAACCGCTTCGCGTCGGTCGAGGTCGTCCAGACCGGGTACACGACGAACCACACGCTCACCACTCACGGCGAGATCCTGCGCGACGCGGTCCTGGCGAGGCCGGCCTACGACGCGTACCTGTTCGTCGACTGCGACGTGTGCTTCGTTGCCGACCGCACCATCGACGCGATGGAAGCGGAGCTCGCGGCCGACCCCGACGCCTTCGCCGTACAGGCCCGCTGGATCACCCACCAAGGCGACGAGCTCCACCCCACCGACAATGCGCCGCCGGTTGCCTACGTCCGGGAGTCGGTACGCAACAGCCCGGACGCCGACTGGCCGGCTCCGCTCGAGTACGCGCTCGCCATCCAGCTCAACGAGCGGGTCCACCCGTTCTGCGCCCTGGTCCGCAACGACGATGCGTTCCGGCTGACGGTCGAGCACGTCGGCCTCTCCCCCGCCGCGGTGCAGGCCGAGCGTGGCGGCAAATGGTGGGACACGCTCGGCCTGCTGACGCAGGTGATGAAGACGCACGGGCGGTACTGGACCCTGTCGGAGCAGGGCGTCCTCCACTTCGGCAATGTCAGCTGGAGTCCGGACTGGGCCGCCGAGAAGGCGGCCGCCCGGGACCAGCTGCTCGCGAAGTACCGCTGACCGCGTCGTGCAACACGGCGGAGGCTTTCTGGGCCAGTAGATCGAATCCGCAGGCGCCTGCGATCGACAGTGCTTCCTCGGCGGCTCGGGTTGCCGAGAGCGAGTCGCCGGCGGTGAGGCGTGCGGCGGCGAGGCCGACGAGTGCGCGGGCCTCGATGAAGGGGTAGACCTTGCGAGCGATCGCGAGGCTGTCGTCGAACCATTGCCGGGCCGCTGTTGCGTCGCCGAGAGCGAGATAGGTGTGTGCCACGGTCGCCGCGGTCTGCGCGGTCGCCTTCCGGTCCCGGACTGTGGTCGCCGGTTCGTGGGCGCGCGTGGCGACCTGCAGGGCGGTCACGGCGTCTCCCCGTTGCAGGTGCAGGCTGCTCCATTCGTCCAACGTCGACAGCTCGCCGCGAAGGTTGGACTTCTTGCGGTACTCCGCGAGTACTCCGGTCAGCAGTGCGGCAGCCCGCGTCTCCTCACCGGCTTGACGCAGTGCGCTCGCCAAGTTGCCGCGGTTGGCCAAGGCCGACAGCTCTCTGCCGTGCGTCTCGTTGATCTCGAGTGCCGACGTCAGCAGCGCGGCGGCGTCCCGGAGCCGCCCTTGGTCCAGGTTCATGACTCCGAGCGCGTTGAGCGCGACCGCTCGCACATGGCCTGCCTGGTCGTACTCGGTCAGCTCCAGCGCACGATCAAGCCAACGGCGCGCGCCCGCAAGCCTGCCGTGCTCCAGGTGGAGCCACCCGATGTGGTGGGACAGGTACGCGGCAGCCGTCGTCCATCCGGTGGAGAACGCGAGCTGTTCGCCGGCAAGACAGTCGGCCAACGCCTCGTCGTCGCGGCCGACCGACCAGAGCGCCTGGCCACGGCTGATCAGCATGGCGGTCCGCGCGATGTCGTTGCCGGCCTTGGTGGCGGCCCCGAGCCCGGCTTGTGCCGCGTCCAGCCAGCCATCGACGTGCCGCCGGATCAGGAAGTAGCCGCGCAGCTGGTCGGTGATCCGCCAGGACAGCGAGGGGTCCGCAGATCCGGCGGTGGCGCCGACCACGGTGAGCAAGGCCGGTAGCTCGACATCCAGCCAGGAGAGTGCGTCCGTCTCGGCCGCGAAGAACGCGTCTCGTTTCGGATGCCCGGCGAGCCGGACGAGCTGGGGATACGCCCATTCCATCGCCGCCGTCGCGGTTTCGGCGTACCAGGCGTACAGCCGGGCGCGCGCGGCGTCGGCCTCGCCGTCGTCGGTCAGCAGCCGGCGAGCGTAGAGACCGAGCAGATCGTGGAATCGGTAGCGATCCGGCGCGTACTGCATCACCATGTTCGCCTCGAGGAGGTTCTCCAGCAGGCGGTCGGCCTCGGCCGGACGCAAGCCGAGCAGCACAGCGGTGCCGTCGGCACCGAAGTCGTCGCCGGGATGGAGACTGCACAGCCGGAACGCGCGCTGCGCCGACGCGCTCAGGTCGGCGTAGCTGAGCTGAAAGCTGTTGAGCACACTCGACCCGTCGGTCGAGAGCTCGGCGAGCCGGTGGTTCTCGTCGCCCAGCCTGCGGGTCAGATCGCTGATCGTCCACGCCTGCCGCGTGGCCAGGCGCGCGCTCGCGATCCGCAGGGCCAGGGGCAGCCGGGCACAGGCCTCGGCGAGCTCACTCGCGGCGGCGGGGTCGGCGTCGACCCGCTGAGAGCCGGCGGTCGCCGCGATGAGGGCGACCGACTCCTCCTGGGCGAGCGGCCCGAGGTCGACCACGACCGCCCCCGCGAGGCCGTGCATCCGTCGCCTGCTGGTCACGATGACATCGCTGCCGCCCGCGCCTGGCAGCAACGGCCGGACCTGGTCCGCGTCGTGAACGTTGTCGAGGAGAATCAGCATCCGCCGATCGGCCAGCTCGCTGCGCAACAACGCCGCCGCTTCGGCCTGGTCGATCCCGATCTGCCGACTCGGTACGCCCAGGGCCCGCAGGAACCGCCCGAGCACCTGCATCGGTTCCGGCGCGGTCTCGGTGGCGCCGCGCAGATCGGCGTAGAGCTGCCCGTCCGGGTACTGCCCGCGCAGGCGCTGCGCGGCCGCCAGGGCCAGCGCGGTCTTGCCTACGCCCGCGATCCCGTCGATCAGGACGATCCGGCCCGCGGCCGGTCCCCGGCCGTCGGCCGGCCGGGCGAGAGCGGCCTCGACCCTGGTCAGTTCGCCGGACCTACCGATGAAGTCCGGCGGCGCGGCAGGTGTCTGCTGGACCGCGATCGGCCCCGCCCCCGGCCGCCGGCGCCAATCCTGCCGGCGGAGTACGGCGAGCTGGACCGACCGTAGTGCCTCGCCTGGGTCGATGCCGAGCTGCTGGGCAAGCGCGCCCCGAATCTGGTCGTACGCCGCGAGCGCCTCCGCCTGGCGACCACTCGCAGCCAGAGTCAGGATCAGCTCGACGTGCAAGGGCTCGTCCAGCTCGTACCGCCGCGCAAGTGCCCGCAACGGGGTCAGCACCTCGTCCGGCTTGCCGAGATCGCGAGCAAGTCCCGCGAGCGAACGGACGGCTGCGGCGTAGTCCGAAACTGCCGCGGCGTAGAGAGGGCTCGACGCCACCCGGTCGGCGTCGAGGTCACCGCGCCACAGCGCGACGGCATCCGCGAGCCGGGCGAACGCGACTTCCGGGCCACCGTTCGCCGTCGGTGTGGTGAGCTCCCGGAACGCCAGCAGATCGAGGTTGTCGGCACCGACCACGAGCCGGTACTCCTTCTGGCCGCCGACGAGAACGCTGCCGCTGCGCGCGCTGGAATCCAGCAACCGCCGCAACCTGGTGACGTGAGTGTGCAGCAGACTCACCGCGTCCCGGGATTCCCCCGGTCGCCACAGCAGCTCGACGAGCTCGTCCTGGGCGACCGCCGCGCCGGCCGCGAGCGCGAGCCGCGCGAGCAGTGTGCGTTGCCGGTCGGAGCCGAGCGGAGCCAGGACGTCGCCGTGCCAGACCTCGATGGGGCCGAGCACGCGGATACGCAGCGGACCGCTGCCGATCGCCGTTACGCCATGCCGAGCTACCTGACGGATTCCCGCACCAGCGTGAAGGATCGCGACATCAGCCTCGGTCAACCCCAGTGCGCTGGCGATCGCCTGCACCGATTCCCGCTTCGGGATTCTCGTCCGGCCCTGCTCGAGATCGCGGATCACCGACAGGCTCAGCCCGGCCAGGTCGGCGAGTTGCCGTTGGGTCATCCCGGTTCGCTGCCGATGAGTCCGCAGCAGCCCACCGATGTCGGTATCGATCACTCGCACCTACCCGGGGCGGACAGACGGTCGATCTGCGATTTCGTGGTGCCCGTCCATCGTAGCGACGCCCGCGACGGCTGGAACCCCCGAAGGCGCGCCAGGTTTGGGGGTGGTGGGAGTACCGGAGGAGTACTGGCGGAGTACTGCCAGTACGGCGCCAGCAGCGATCCCTAACGTCGACACCGAGTTGCCCGCACAGCGGGCGCGCACCGTCCGAGGTCGAAGGAGACGTGATGGGTACGGAAGTGACAGTGGGGTTGTCGCGGTCGGCTGACCTCCGGTTTCGAGCGAAAGCGGCGGCGTTGCTGTGCGCCGTACTGGTGGCGATCGGCGCGATCCCCCCAAGTCCGGCGGCCGCGGCCGAAGCCGGGACGAGCGCCGTCACCTTGTGCGATGTGGTGCTGGAGTACGGCGAGTCCGGGAGCTGCGTCGAGCGGTTGCAACGGCGACTCAACGAGCTGGGTCTCAACTGTGGCAACGTTCTGGCCGTCGACGGCGTGTTCGGGACGGCGACCCGGATGCGGGTCTTCGCCTTCCAGGGCCGGAACCGGCTGGACCTCGTCGGCGTGGTCGGACCGGTGACCCGGGCCAAGCTCGCCGACCCCGACGAGGGGCTGGCCGTCGCCTGTGACGCGACCGTCGAGAGACAGATTCGCGCCGTCTTCCCGGCCTCGATCGCGAACAAGGCGGTGCGGGTCGCCCGCTGTGAGTCCGGGCTCAACCCGATTGCCGTCGGCCTGAACACCAACGGGACCAAGGACGTCGGCGTTTTCCAGTTCAACACCGGCGGAACTCTCCAGGAGTTCCTGCCGGGACGCGACACCGGCGAGAAGATCGACCGGGCCCTGAGCTCGGCCGACAACATCCACGCCGCCTACGACCTGTACCGCGCGCGCGGCTGGCAGCCGTGGACCTGCCGCGACGCCTGACCGTCCAGCTGTACCCGCAGGGAACCCGCCCGAAAGGAACCGCATCATGCAATGGAAACGTGCCAGACGCAGTATCACGACCTTGGCCCTGGCCTTCGCCACCGCGGTCGCCGGCGCCGTCATGGTCGCCTCGCCCCCGGCGTACGCCGACGGATTGGCCAACCCGAGCGGAACGCTGACGGTCGAGTGTCCGGGCGCCAGCGCCTTCGTCCAGGTCGACTGGCTCGGCCCGAACCGGGTGACGATCCGCTGGCGCCTTGAAGACACCGGCACCGCGACCAACATCTCCCCGGTGATCCGTATCCAGGCGGTCGACGGAGACGGCACCGTGGCACCGATGACGTTCCCCAGTGGGGACACCTTCTTCGTCCTCCGGGGCGGCAACGGCCACAGCGAGGTCGGCCTGAAGGCGGACTGGAACCCCGGCAACATGGCGGATCTCAACCATCTGAAGGTGAAGGTCCAGAACGGAACGACCGACCAGGGCACCTCCTGCACCGAGTCCCGCAACATCTTCAACTGGAGCAGGATCGCTTACAACATCGCCCTCAGCCGGGAGGCCAAGGGCTACCGGCTCGGCGGACTGGGACCGGACTTCTACGACTGTTCCGGGCTGACGCTGACTTCGTACAACGCGATTCCGCTCTTCAACGACTTCAACCTCGGCACCGTCCGTACCGCCGAAGAGATCTACGACTGGGCAAGGACGCACACGTCTCCCGCGAAGGTGTACGCGAAGCGGGTTCCGCGGGCGGACGCGAAGGTCGGTGACCTGTTCTTCTACGAACGAACCGCCGCCAACGGCCGCGACATCACCCATGTCGGCTTCTACGCGGGCAACAACACCCAGTACGACGCCCTCAGCCCCGAGGCCGGGATCGACACGCACGACATCAGCAGTAGTTACTGGACCAGCAGGCTTGTGGAGGTCTACCGCATCCTCGGCGTCTCCACCGACGGCTGACGCACGCCTCGGTGCCCCGCCCGAACCACCGGGCGGGGCACCTGGAGCCGCGATGCACTCACCAGAGGCTGGACTTGGCGAAGCGGCGAGCCAGCGTGTTGGCGACGACCAGCAGGACCAGGCCCACCAGCGAGCGGAACAGGCCGATCGCGGCCGCGTAGCTGAACTGCGGGATCTGGGACACGAAGCCGAGCTTGTAGACGTAGGTGTCGATCACCTCGGACGTCTGCAGGTTCAGCGGGTTCTGCAGCAGCAGCACCTTCTCGAAGCCGACCGACATGATCGAACCGATGTTGAGGATCAGCAGGATCACCGCGACCGGCCGGATCGCCGGCAGGTCGACGTGCCAGACCCGGCGCAACCGCGACGCGCCGTCGACGATCGCGGCCTCGTGCTGCTCCGGCGACACGCTGGTCAGCGCGGCCAGATAGATGATCGCGGAGAAGCCCATCGTCTGCCAGGCCGCCGACCAGACGTACAGGTGCCGGAACCAGTCCGGGTTGCTCAGCACCTCGATCGGGCCGACCCCGAACAGGCCGAGGAACTGGTTCAGCACGCCGGTGTTCGGGTCGACCAGGACGACGATCAGCCCGACCACGACCACGGTCGAGATGAAGTGCGGCGCGTACGTGATCATCTGCACCGACCGCCGGTACCAGCGCCGCCGGGCCAGGTTCAGCCCGAGCGCGAGGATGATCGGCAGCGGGAAGGTGACCAGCAGCTCGTACCCGTGCAGGACCAGGGTGTTCTTGATCAGCCGCCAGAACTGGTACGACTCGACGAACCGCTCGAAGTGCTTCAGCCCGACCCAGCGGCTGCCGAGGATCCCGTCGATGACGTTGTAGTCCTTGAACGCGATGATCGCGCCGTACATCGGCCAGTACGCGAAGATCGCCAGCCAGACCAGCGGCAACGCGAGCATCAGGTACAGCTGCCAGTGCTTGCGCATCCGGGCGCGCAGACCGAGCGTGTGCTTGCGAACCGGGCGGGGCGCGGTGGTCGCCGCCGGGGCCCGCTCGAGCATTTCGGTGGCCATGGCGTCAGCCCTTCAGCGAGCCGACCATGGCCCCCTTGACGAAGTGCTTCTGCACGAAGGGGTAGATCAGCAGGGGTGGGATGGTGGCGATCACGATCAGCGAGAACTTCAGCTGCTCCTGGAGTTCCTTCATCCGGACCAGCTCGGCGACGTCACGGACCTGGGACGGGTCGACGTTGCTCTGGACAAGGATCTGGCGGAGTACCAGCTGGAGTGGGAACAGGTGCTCGCTGGTCAGGTAGATCAGCGCGTTGAACCACGAGTTCCACTGCGCGACCGCGTAGAAGAGCAGGTTCACCGCGATGATCGGTTTGCTCAGCGGCAGGACGACCCGCCAGAAGAAGCCGAGATCGTTGCAGCCGTCCATCCGGGCCGCCTCGGCCAGGTCCTCGGGGATCGTGGTCTGGAAGTAGGTCCGGGTGATGATCACGTTCCAGACCGCCATCGCGGTCGGCAGGATCATCGCCCACCGGGTGTCCAGCAGGCCGGTCCGGTCGACCACCAGGTAGTTCGGGATCAGCCCGCCGTTGAACATCATCGTGAACAGGAACAGCCCGAGGATCAGGCCCTTGCCGGGCAGGTCCCGCCGGGACAGCGGGTACGCCGCGAGCAGCGTCAGCGCGGTCGCCAGCAGCGCGCCGCCGATCGCGTAGACCACCGAGTTGCCGAAGCCCCGGACGATGCCGTCGTAGTCGAAGATCGACCGGAACGACTCCAGGCTCAACCCGACCGGCCACAACCAGACCTCACCGGACTGGACGTTCTTCGGTTCGCTGAAGGCCGCGCTCAGCACGTACACCAACGGATACAGGACCGCGAGCGAGAAGAGACCGAGCGCGGTGTAGTTGCAGACCAGCACGATCCGGTCGGCCCGCGTCTCCTTGACCGCGGCCGGCAGGTAGTCGTCGGACTCGCGCTCCGGTGCTGCCTGGGTCGTTGTCATGCGCTCACCCCTGGAAGCTCTCGTAGGCGGCCTGCTGGATGTCGAGGTACGGCCGCAGCCCGATCTTGTCCAGCCGGCCGAGGTAGTCGTTCCACTGCCCGTCGTCGGCCGGGTCGGCCTTACCGGTCACGAAACGCGCCATCGTCTGCACCACCTCACCGCTCAGGTCGAGCAGCAACGACGCGTCCAGCGCGGCCTGGTCGCCCTCCAGCGCGACCGGCGGGAACTGCTGATCGACCTCGACGGCGTACGGGAAGTACCGATCCCGAGTCTGCTCGTACAGCGGCTTCTCGAACGTCGGCTTGGCCGGGTCGACGCGCTCGGCCAGCCGGAAGTCGCCGGAGCGGTAGTTCGGGTTGCGCTGCGCCCAGGTGTCCTTGGTCTTGTCCGGCGCCCAGGTCCCGGAGATCCCGAACAGCGCCTGCTTGCCGCTGATCGCCTTGTCACCGCGCTTGGCGAAGCTCCAGCTGCCGGGACCGGCGTACGCCGCCATCATCACTTCGAGGTCGAGCTGGAAGTCGGCCCAGCGGACCAGGAGATCCGGGCGCCGGCACTTGCGGGTGATCACCAGCCGCGGATCGAAGCCGGTGTAGTGATCCCAGTTGGCGACCCGGAAACCGTCGGGGCCTTCCAGCGGCGGCACGGCTTCGTAGTCGTGCCAGCGCGCGGTCGGGTCCTCCACGTCGACGTCCATCGCGCTGCCCCAGTAGTTGCCCTGGAACACGCCGAGCAGGGGTCCGTCCTTGTTGTTCCCCGCGCGCTCCAGCTGCTCGGCGGTCATGCTGAACGCGTCGCGGTTCAGCAGGCCCTCGGCGTACAGGCTGTTCAGGTACTTCAGGCCTTCGCGCCAGCCTTCCTGGGAGTACGACGTCTTGACCTTGCCGCCGTCGACGACCAGCCAGGGCGAGCCCGGGTTGTAGAGGAACGCGTTCATCACGAACTTGTCGACGGTGACCTGGTTGCTGCCGTCCTCCTTGTAGCCGACGAACGGCAGGGTCCGTCCGCGGCCGGCCGGGTCGGCCTTCTTGAACGCCCGAAGGACCTCGCGGAACTCGTCGGTGGTCTTCGGCATCGCGAGTCCGACCTGCTGGAGCCAGCGGGCGTTGATCCAGGTCCGCGACTTGCCGGCCCGGCAGTGGTAGCAGTCGTTGAAGGACGGGTAGACGTACACGCCACCGTCCGGGGACGTCGACAACTTCTTGGCCAGCGGGTAGTCGTGGAACATCTGCTGCAGGTTCGGGGCGTACTTGTCCGTGTACTGCGTCTGGTCGACGAACAGGTTCTGCGCGCCGTACAGGTAGAGCTGTGAAGGGCTGAACTTCACGCCCATGAACGCGTCCGGGATGTCGCCGGCCGCGATCATCGCGTTGACCTTGATGGTCACGTCCTCGTCGGCGCCGGCCACCTGGCGGAACTCGATGGTGATTCCGGTCCGCTGCTCCAGCCATGCGGTGAACTTGTTCTTCGACCAGTCGCCGACGGTCAGGTCCTGCGGTACCACGACGACGAACTTCGTCGGCTCGGTGACGATCGGCCCGAGCTTGCGGGCCACCGGACCGACGTATCCGTCCGGGTACGGGATCCCGCTCGTCTTCGGTCCAGGTGTCACCGGCGGAGCCGCGAGACTGTCCGGACTCGCGCCGACCGCCTCGCCGGGACCACAACCGCTGAGCAGGCTCGCCGAGCCCGCCGCCGCGGTCACCCCCAATGTTCCTGCGACGAACCGCCGTCGCGTCAGCCCCCGGCCTTTCTCCTGCTGCATGCGTACCTCCTGGGCGTGGGAGTACGGATTCAATATCCGATAGGATCTACGGATAATCCGGGAGGATTGCACACAACTGCTCGATGCGGAAGGGCTCGGCGCAGCACCGCCGACTTCGGCCAGGGCTCTACCCCGGCGTGGCTGGAGCACTAGGCTGCGGGGCATGGCGACTCCGAAGTTCATCCTGCAGCTCCGGGAGAAGATCGGTCACGATCCGCTCTGGCTGCCGGGGATCACCGCGGTGGTGCTCGACGACGCCGAGCGGATCCTGCTGGTCCGGCGCGCCGACGACGGCCGCTGGAGTCTTCCGGCCGGCATCCTCGAGCCAGGTGAGGAGCCCGCGGTCGCGATCGTCCGCGAGATCCGCGAGGAGACCGCAGTCGAGGCCGCCGTCGACCGGCTGGTCAGCTTCGAGTCGTTGCCTCCGCACACCTATCCGAACGGCGACCAGGTCCAGTACCTCGACCTCTGCTTCCGCCTGCACCCGCTCGGCGGCGAAGCTCGCGTGAACGACGACGAGTCCCTCGAGGTCGGCTGGTACCCGCTCACCGACCGCCCGGCCCTGACCGACCGCGAGGAGCGCTGTATCGCCAACGCCCGCCGCGACGACCTCCTGCCCGTCTTCGCCACCACCGGCTGAAGCGGGTCACCGCCGCTTCAGCCGGGTGACCGAAGGTCGTGCTCTCCGTGCTTCGTCAGTGCGCGGCCTCGTGCCAGGTGCGGCCGACGCCGACGGAGACGTCGAGCGGGACGGCCATCTCGACCGCTGCGCCCATGTCGTGGCGGACCAGCTTCTCCAGCTCGTCGCGCTCGCCCGGGGCGATCTCGAAGACCAGTTCGTCGTGGACCTGGAGCAGCATCCGCGACTTCAGGCCGGACGTCCGCAGCGACGCGTCGACCTTGAGCATCGCCATCTTGATGACGTCCGCGGCCGACCCCTGGATCGGCGCGTTCAGCGCCATCCGCTCGGCCATCTCGCGGCGCTGCCGGTTCTCGCTGGTCAGGTCCGGCAGGTAGCGCCGGCGGCCCAGGATGGTCTCGGTGTACCCGCTCTTGCTGGCGTCGCCGACGATGCTGCGCAGATAGTCGCGGACGCCGCCGAAGCGCTCGAAGTACTCGTCCATCAGGCCCTTGGCCTCGTCCACGCCGATCTTCAGCTGCTGGCTCAGCCCGTACGCCGACAGCCCGTACGCCAGGCCGTAGTTCATCGCCTTGATCTTGGCGCGCTGCTCCTGGGTCACGTCGGCGGCCTCGACCGAGAACACCCGCGCGGCCGTCACCGAGTGGAAGTCCTCGCCGGAGTTGAACGCCGAGATCAGCCCCTCGTCCTCCGACACGTGCGCCATGATCCGCATCTCGATCTGGCTGTAGTCGGCCGACATCAGCGCCTCGAACCCGGCGCCGACGACGAACGCCTCGCGGATCCGGCGGCCCTCCTCGGTCCGGATCGGGATGTTCTGCAGGTTCGGGTCGGTCGAGCTGAGCCGCCCGGTCGCCGCGATCGTCTGGTTGAACGTGGTGTGGATCCGGGCGTCCTTCGGGCTGATCGTCTTCAGCAGCCCCTCGACCGTCTGCCGCAGCCGGGTCGCGTCCCGGTGCGCCAGCAGGTACGCCAGGAACGGGTGCTCGGTCTTCTCGAACAACGCCTGCAGCGAGTCCGCGTCGGTCGTGTACCCGGTCTTGGTGCGCTTGGTCTTCGGCATCTGCAGCTCGTCGAACAGCACCACCTGCAGCTGCTTCGGCGAGCCGAGGTTGATCTCCTTGCCGATCACTTCGTACGCCGAGGTGGCCGCCTCCCGGACCCCGGTCGCGAACCGCTCCTCGAGGTGCTGCAGGTACTCCCGGTCGACCGCGATGCCGTCCCGCTCCATCCCGGCGATCACGTCGATCAGCGGCAGCTCCACGTCGGCCAGCAACGCCGTCCCGGCCTGCTTCTCCAGCTCGGCGTCAAGGGTGTCGGCCAGGTCCGCGATCGCGCGGGCGCGCAGCATCGTGGCGTCCGCGGCCGGCCCGCCCTCGACATCGTCGAAGCTGAGCTGGCCCTCGGCGACGTCCTCGGTGCGCAACTCGCGACGCAGGTACCGCACGGTCAGGTCGGCCAGGTCGTACGAGCGCTGGTCGGGGCGCACCAGGTACGCCGAGAGCTCGGTGTCCGAGGTCAGTCCGGCCAGGATCCAGCCGCGCTCCAGGAACCCGAGCAGCGGGCCCTTCGCGTCGTGCAGCACCTTGGGCTGCGCGGGATCCGCGAGCCAGGCCTGCCAGGCCGCGTCGTCGTCGGGGGTCAGCGTGGCCGGGTCGAACCAGGCCGCCGCGCCGGTCGTGGTGGCCAGCGCGAGCCCGGTGATCTCCCCGGTCCCGCGGCCCCAGTGACCCTGCACCGCGACGCCGACCCGGTCGCCGGAGCTGACGTTCTCCTTCAGCCAGCCGGCCACCTCGCCCGGCTTCAGCTGCGCGCCCTGCAGCTCGAACCCCTGCTCGACGGTCTCGTCCACCTGCTCGTGCTCGGCGACGAGCCGCTCGCGGAGTACGCGGAACTCCAGGCTGTCGAACAGCGTGTGCACCTTGTCCCGGTCCCACGGCTGGCGAGCCAGGTCGTCGACTGTGACGTCCAGGCTGAGGTCGCGGACCAGCTCGTTGATCTGCCGGTTCCGGATCACGTCGGACAGGTGCTCGCGCAAGGACTCGCCGGCCTTGCCCTTGATCTCGTTCACCCGGTCGACCACGTCGTTCAGCGAGCCGAACTGGTTCAGCCACTTGGCCGCCGTCTTCGGGCCGACCCCGGGCACGCCCGGCAGGTTGTCGCTGGTCTCCCCCACCAACGCGGCCAGATCCGGGTACAGCCGCGGGGTGACGCCGTACTTGTCCTCGATCGCGGCCGGGTCCATCCGGGCGATCTCGGACACGCCACGCTTCGGGTACAGCACCGTCACGTCGTCGCTGACGAGTTGGAACGCGTCCCGGTCGCCGCTGCTGATCAGCACCTCGAAGCCCTGCCCGGACGCCTGCGTCGCGAGCGTGGCGATGATGTCGTCGGCCTCCCAGCCGTCGATCTCGGTGGTCGGGATCCGGAGCGCCTCCAGCACCTCCTTGACCAGCGAGACCTGTCCCTTGAACTCGTCCGGCGACTTCGACCGGCCGGCCTTGTACTCCGCGTACTGCTCGGAGCGGAACGTCTTGCGGGACACGTCGAACGCCACGCAGACGTGCGTCGGCTGCTCGTCGCGCAACATGTTGATCAGCATCGAGGTGAACCCGTACACCGCGTTGGTGTGCTGACCCGTCGTGGTGGAGAAGTTCTCCACCGGCAGCGCGTAGAACGCCCGGTACGCGAGCGAGTGCCCGTCCAGCAGCAGGATCCGCGGCCTCGGTCCGTCGCCGGCCGTCGGGTCCTTGGTCATCGTCGTCGTATTGGTCTCTGCAGCCACGTACCGACTCTAGTGGTTGCCGGGGACAGTTCCGGAACGCGCACGCGGGCGGCTGACGTAGTCTGCGAGTCGACGTGTCCGGCGACCCCGAGGAGACCCGCTGTGAGTGACGAACCGACCGCCGCGGCGCTGCCGGCCGGGATGGCGACCGAGAACACCCTGCTCGACCTGATGGGCATCATGGTCACCGAGGCGTCGCCCGAGCGGGTCGTCGCCACCATGCCGGTCAAGGGCAACGTCCAGCCGTACGGGCTGCTGCACGGCGGCGCGTCCTGCGTGCTCGCCGAGAGCCT